>SXIP01000077.1 GCA_005772825.1 Methylococcaceae bacterium
CGATATGCAGCTGATTTGCGAAGCTTACCAATTGATGTCCGAAGGTTTGGGGCTTGGCGCCGATGAAATGCAGGCAATTTTTGCCGAATGGAACCAGGGCGAATTGAGCTCTTACCTGATTGAAATCACGGCCAATATTTTTGGCTATAAAGATGAAGACGGTCAGCCGCTGGTCGACAAAATCCTCGATACCGCAGGCCAGAAAGGCACCGGTAAATGGACCGGCATTAATGCGCTGGACTTGGGTATTCCGCTAACGCTGATCGGCGAATCGGTATTCGCCCGCTGCCTGTCCGCGCAAAAATCGGAACGCGTTACCGCTGCAAAATTATTGCCCAAGCACACACGGGCGTTTTCCGGCGACAAGCAAGGAATGATCAACGCCATCCGTGATGCCTTGTATGCGGCCAAGATCATTTCCTACGCGCAAGGCTTCCGTTTGATGCGCGAAGCCTCGAAAGAATACAAGCTGTCGCTCAATTACGGTGAAATCGCGCTGATGTGGCGCGGCGGCTGCATTATCCGCAGCCAATTTTTAAACGACATCAAACAGGCTTACGATGCCAACCCCGACCTGGAAAACCTGCTATTGGCGGATTTCTTTGTCGATGCGATGAAAAAGGCAGATGCAGGCTGGCGCAAAGCGGTTGTTCTGGGCGTTGAACTGGGCATCCCCACCCCGGCCTTCTCTTCCGCTTTAGCCTATTACGACGGCTATCGCACCGAAAGACTGCCGGCCAATCTGTTACAGGCGCAACGCGATTATTTCGGCGCCCATACCTACGAACGTACCGATAGACCCAGAGGCGAGTTTTTCCATACCGACTGGACCGGTCATGGCGGCAAGACGGCTTCGTCAACTTATACGGTATAAATCGGGTTATTTTAAATAAACTTATGTTACTACTCGACAATACCCTGTAAAGGTTTATAAGTGATCACATTCGCTGCAAGACAGGAGTCGAGTAGTCCCCGGAAACCACAGAGCATGTGTTTTCACGAAGCGTTGTTTGCGGAGTGAAAATGCAGGCTTTCCGAAATCGCGTCGATTCATTGCGAGAATGATGTTGGATACCCCTTGCTGGGTACCCAACTAGGCGACTCCGCGCGGCATCCAGACAAAAAAATTTCTGACCATTTGCCTATTCTGTTCCAGTTAAACTGTTAATATTTTGGAGAATCACATGATCGATTCAAATGATGATTTATGGCCTGATCTTACCGGTGAACCCGAGGAGAAATCACCTTTGGTTATTCTCCGCGAACAAGCCGCCATATTAGGGACGAAGACATCCAACCTCGTTGAAGCAGAGGTGACAGCAACTCCTAGTAATCATGACGAAGCGCTCGATATCCATTTTACCCTTAAAGCACCTGTAAATGGATATGAATATACATTGCTCATCATAAGACAACCGATTGACTTATATCCGATACATTTGTCGGAAGGTAAAAAAGTTAAGAATGAGCAGGAGTTTAAGCAGTATCTGAAAGATCTATTTAAATCAGAGCGAACCGTAAAAATTATTCGTAGCTTCATCGCACAAGGTAAACAGGCATAATATTTTGAATGATTGCTATGAACCGCTTCGCCTCCTTGTGCGCTGTAAAATCCGGTGGTGCAAACTTCTATAGCCGTCTCCCAAAGTAATATCCTTCGTCAAAATATCTATATCACGCAAGTTGATCTGTTCTTTATGAGCTGGCATTGCCCGCACCTACGGCTTATCATTAGGCTTTCAAATGTAATTGCATCAACACGGGAGGTTGTATGAAGGTACTGGCTTTGTATAGCATTAAAGGCGGCGTCGGTAAAACTTCAAGCACGGTTAATCTGGCTTATATCGCCGCCCGCAACGGCTATCGGACGTTAGTCTGGGATCTTGATCCGCAGGGGGCCAGCAGTTATTACTTTCGTATCAAGCCGAAAATCAAGGGGGGCTGTCAGGACCTGGTCGCCGGCAAGCGCGATCTGGACGGACTGATCAAAGGCACCGATTTCGAAAATCTGGATTTATTGCCTTCCGACTTTTCTTTCCGAAACCTGGACCTGATTCTGGATGACAGGAAAAAACCGACCGCGCAGCTGAAAAAACGCCTTAAACCACTGGCGGAAAGCTATGATTTTGTATTCCTGGATTGCCCGCCGACAATTTCATTATTATCGGAAGCGGTTTTCGCCGCATCCGATATTTTATTGTCACCGATTATCCCGACGACGCTTTCGCTCAGGACACTGGACCAGTTAAAGGAATTTATTGCCGACAAAGAACTGAAAAACCTGGAACTCATCCCGTTTTTCACAATGGTCGACCGGCGCAAGAAAATGCACCGCGACATCATGACCGAACTGCTCAACAGCCACCCCGAGATGTTGAATACCGTTATCCCGCATGCCAGCGACATTGAACGCATGGGCCTGGAACGCATGCCGCTGGGCGCATACATAAAAAAAAGCCCTTCCAGCGCCGCTTATAATGAACTGTGGCGGGAGATTTTGACTCATATCGACTCGTAAAATGATTAACGACGGATTAACGCAGCACTGAAAGTGTTCATCCCACGTTAATACGGGCGTCAGGATAATCCCGCCAGCGGCATTTTTATGTTTGCCTTGACCTGAGCTAACCTGAAGGCAGGTCGAAACCAGGTCTAAGCCAGGCAAAATCAATAACAGAACCCTCTATCATGGAACCTTCCAACAAGATTCACACGGCGCAGTTCTTACAGCATCACCTGCAGGAAGTCATCATGCTGCTGGAAAAACAGCAACTGGAAAAGTCGCTGGTGCAAAGAGGCCCAATCAATAATCACGAACTGGTCGAGACCGTTCTCTGTAAACAGCAGCAAACTCGCATTCAAGAAAAGTTTGCCGGCTTGCGTCCGGCTGACACGGCTTATATTCTTGAATCGCTGCCGCTGGATCAGCGCAAAACAGCCTGGAATGCAATCAAGACCGACCAGGATGGGCAGGTGCTGCTGGAAGTCTCCGATGCGGTCCGGCAAACGCTGATTTCCGGCATGGAAGCGGAAGAACTGGTGACCGTCGCATCCAGCCTGGACACCGACGAAATTGCAGACCTGGCTGCCGACCTTCCCAAAAGGGCCATGCTGAAAATTCTGCGGTCTTTGAACAGCAAGGAGCGCAGCCATTTAAACGCGATTCTGTCTTATCAGGAAAACCAGGTCGGGTCGCGCATGGATTTCGGCATGATTACCATCCGCGACGATCTGAATTTGAAAGCCGTTGCCGCCTATATTCGGAAACTGGGCAAATTACCGGGCCACACCGACAAGTTGTTCGTGGTCGACCAAAACAATATTGTCAAGGGTATTCTGCCTTTGCAACGCTTACTGACCCATTCGCCATCCCGTTCTGTCGCCGATGTTATGGTGACCGACTTTGTCCGTTTCCAGATAGACCAGGATATAGCCGAAGCTTCACGTGCATTTGAGCGTTACGACCTGATTTCCGCACCGGTGATCGATAGTAACGGCGAACTCCAGGGCCGACTTTGTGTTGACAGCATCCTGGATTTTATCCGCGATAAAACCGATGAAGACCTGCTGATACAAGCGGGTGTGACGGAAGAAGAAGATTTGTTTTCCAGCGTCTGGAAAAGCGCAAAAAACCGTTGGGGCTGGTTGTTGATTAATATCGGCACCGCTTTCGCCTCGACGCGCATTATCGATGTCTTTGAGGATATTATCCTGCAACTGGTGGCGCTGGCGTCATTGATGCCGATTATTGCGGCCATGGGCGGCAATACCGGCAACCAGACCAGTATGTTGATAATAAGGTCTCTGGCATTAGGACAAATCACCTCAAGCAATATACGCCGCCTGATAAAAAAAGAACTGACCCTTGCCGTTTTAAACGGTACCTTTATCGGTTGTATTATCGGCTTGTTGAGTATGCTGCTGTATCGGGACATAGCCCTGTCCGCTGTTATGGCGACAGCGATGTTCATCAATTTGCTGGTGGCCGTCCTGGTCGGTCTCGGCATTCCGCTATTGCGGCATAAATTCGGCAAAGACCCTGCTGTCGGCACCAGCGTTATATTGACAGCGGTTACCGATTCAATGGGCTTTTTTATTTTTCTCGGGCTGGCGAAATTGTTTTTAATTGATCGATAGCCCTCTCCCCCAAGTAAATATTTATTTATCACGAACATTGCCCCCGATCGTTACGATACGAGTAAAACATGGAAACCAACAAAATAACAGACCTGCAAAAACCTGAATATTACATCAACCGTGACCTTAGCCTGCTCGCGTTCAACAAACGGGTTTTGGCTCAGGCAAAAAACGATAATGTGCCCTTGCTTGAACGCCTCAATTATCTGTGCATCTCCTGCTCCAACCTGGATGAATTCTTCGAGGTTCGGGTCGCCAGTGTCCTGGAAATGGCGACTATTGATTCGACCACCGTTGGCTCGGACGGTTTGACGCCGAAAGAACAACTGGAGCTGATTTCCATACATGCCCATCAACTGGTTGATAAACAATATCAAGTCCTGAACGAAGTGCTGATTCCAAAATTGGCGGAGGAAAATATTCATTTTATACGCCGCAAGGACTGGACTGAAGCGCAACATAAATGGCTGGCGGGCTATTTCAATGATGAAGTCTTGCCGATCCTGACGCCGGTAGGCCTGGATTCGGCGCATCCCTTTCCGCGTATATTGAACAAGAGCTTGAATTTCATTATTTCTCTGACCGGAAAGGACGCTTTCGGCAGAAACAGCGGACGGGCTATCTTGCAAGCGCCGAGAGCCTTGCCGCGGGTCATTAAATTGCCGCCCGAGGAAACCGCCAGCGGGCCGAATGATTTTGTGTTTTTGTCGTCGATTATTCATGAATTTGTCAATGAATTGTTCAACGGCATGACCGTTAAAGGCTGCTATCAATTCAGGGTCACCCGGAATAGCGACTTTTTCGTTGATGACGACGCTATCGACGATTTACTGCTCGCCGTTCAAGGCGAGCTGGCGATGCGTAATTACGGCGATGCCGTACGCCTGGAAATAGATGCGGGATGTCCTGACGATACGGTAAATTTCTTGCTGGATCGTTTCGAAATGGACCGCAGCCACCTGTTTTTAGTGCATGGCCCGGTCAATCTCAACCGGATTCAGGAAATCAATAACCTGGTTGACCGGCCCGAGCTTAAATTTGCGCCGTTCAAACCCAGTGTGCCGCCGCAACTGGCGCGCAATAAGGACATCTTCGCCGCCATCAGGCGTAACGATATTCTACTGCATCACCCGTTTGAATCTTTCGCACCGGTGGTTGAGTTTTTGCGCCAGGCGGCGGTCGCACCGGAAGTATTGGCGATTAAACAGACGCTCTACCGTACCGGCGCCGATTCGCCGATTGTCGGCGCCCTAATCGCCGCGGCAAGAGCGGGTAAAGTCGTCACTGTGGTTATCGAATTGAGAGCGCGCTTCGACGAGAAAGCCAACATCGATCTGGCCGCCAAATTACAGGAAGCCGCAGTGCATGTCGTGTACGGTGTGGTCGGTTATAAAACCCACGCCAAAATGTGCCTGGTATTACGCCGGGAAGGCAAGGAACTGCGTAATTACGTACATCTGGGAACCGGCAACTATCATCCCAAAACCGCACAGATTTATACCGATTACGGGCTGTTTTCCTGCGACAAGGAATTGGGCGAGGATGTTCGGCGGGTATTCGCTCAGTTGACCAGTCTGGGCAAGGTCACCAAGTTAAACAAGTTATTGCAGTCACCGTTTACCTTGCATAAAGGCTTGATGGAAAAAATTGAACGGGAAATAAACCACGCCAAAAACGGCAAAGCCGCAAAAATCATCATCCAGGTCAATGCCGTCGTTGAAGAGCAATTGATACAGGCGCTTTACCGCGCGTCGCAGGCGGGCGTCGAAGTCAAAATGATGGTCAGGGGCATCTGTTGCTTAAGACCCGGCATTCCGGGCGTATCGGAAAACATCGAAGTCCGCGCCGTGATCGGGCGCTTTCTTGAACATGCGCGGATTTATGCCTTCGCCAATGACGGTAACCAGGAAGTGTACGCCTCCAGTGCCGATTTAATGAATCGCAACATGTTTAAACGGGTTGAAATCTGTTTCCCGATTGAAAACAAAAAATTATATAGCCGCATTTTGCATGACCTGGACCTGTATTTAAGGGACAACTCCCAGGTCTGGCTGTTACAGTCGGACGGCAGCTACCAGAAAAAACAGCAAGTCGGAAATGAAGAATCTATACAGGCGCAGAACTTACTTTTACATGAATTGCAGATTCCGTAATGACCCGTACCGCCATAGCGAACACCCGGATGCCCGGATAAAAGCAGGGAATGGCAAGTTGCCGGTAGACGTGTGATAATCCCCGCTCTCAGCGTAGGGACATTATTATTCTGCCCCTTGTGATTGCTTTTATCATCAGGACCTATATGAAAAAAATAACAATAAAAACTATCGGCATCATCGGGGCGGGCGTTTCAGGCATAGGGGCGGCGCGATTATTGACTCAGGCGGGATTTGACTGTGAAGTCCTCGAAAAAGGCGAGCAGGTCGGCGGTGTCTGGGCGGCGGGTTATCACACCTACGGCCTGCAAACGCCCAAATCACTGTACGAAATCCCGGATTACCCGATGCCTGACAGCTATCCGCGCGTTCCCAGCGGAGAGGAGTTGCAAGCCTATTTTGAAAACTATGCCAGGGATTTTAATATCTTTGACAAAATTCGTTTTAATACCGCCATTAGCGGATTGGAACAGCAAGCGGACGGACGCTGGATCGTTCGTTTTACCGATACCAAAACCGGCGTTTCAGATCAAAAAACATTTGATTTTGTCGTCGTGGCGACCGGAATTTATTTTGATCCCTTTATTCCCGAATTTCCGGGACAGGAAAAATTTAACGGTAAAATCATCCACTCCTCCGAATACCGTTCGCCTGCCCTGGTTACCGGACGCAAGGCAGTGGTCGTCGGTTTCGGTAAGAGCGCTCTCGATGTGGCGGGCGATGTCGCCAAATTCGCCAAACAAGTTAGCCTGGTCTACCGTAAATCTCATTGGCCGATTCCGATGGATATTCTGGATTTGATCGATGTGCGCCGGATTTACCTGACCAGGCTGGTCAGCGCTTTTCTTCCGCTTTATCAACGTCCCGGTAAATTGGCAAAGCAACTGCATGAGCGCTTGCCGTGGCTGGTCTCCGGCTTTTGGCGAATGACCGAAAGCATCATAAAATTCCAGTATCCGCTCAAGGCCTGTAACGCTATCGCCGACGAGCCGATAGAGATTGATATATTCAACCTCGATTTCCTGCCCAGAAAAGAAGTTTACCAATTGATGCGGCAAGGCAAAATACAAAACCGGCGCACCACTATCAAAGAATTCAAGGAAGACGGTATTGTGCTTGAAAACGGTGAACAAATAGACTGCGATATCGTTATATTCGGCACCGGCTATAAATCCAACTACGCCTTCTTGCCTGAAGCCTTCAAAAACACCCGGGAAGCCGACGGCGTCTACCTGTACCGGCATATTATTCACCCCGATTTGTCCAACATGGCCTTTATCGGCAGAGCCGCGACTTTTTCCAATTCATTAACATCACATCTTGCCAGCGTCTGGTTAATCAAACTGCTGCAAGGCAAGTTCCAATTACCGGAGCGTGACCAAATGCTCGAAGAAATCGAAGCGATCAAACACTGGAAACGCAGTTTCATGCCCGCTATTTCAAGCCGCGCAACGGTCATCAAACTGCACATGTGGCATTATCATGATGAATTATTGCAGGACGCCGGCATTAATCCTTTCCGCAAAAAAAATCGATTTTTGGAATGGTTCAGTCACTACAGGCCAGCTGATTACCGCGACGTTTTAGCTGATATTAATGAGGCTTGAGCTATAGCGTTATAGCTAAATCACATTCTACCCGCAGGAAAGCGGGTATCCCCAAGCCAGGGACGGCAAGCTCAAATCACCTCTAAAACCGGCGCCGCTATTTCCGCATCGGTCAAATAACAGCCCGGATCTTCAGCCCAAAAGTTTTTGGTCGTTTGTTCCGCCCTGACGCGGGTGTTGCCGTTACAAATCGATTGATAATGACAGGTCGCACAGCGTCCTTCCAGCGGCCTCGGGTTTTGCTTGAGGCCCGCCATCAACGGGTCGGAAACATCCATCCATATTTCTGAAAAAGGCCGTTCCCTGACATTGCCCAGGTTGTAATGCCACCAGAAGGTATCTGGATGGACATTGCCGAGATTATCGATATTGGCGACATTAACCCCCGAGGCATTGCCGCCCCATTGTTCCAGCTTGGCCTTGATGTGATCGGCTTGATCCGGGAAGTTTTTAGTGACCCAATGCAGGAAATAAACCGCATCGGCGTCATTATTGCCGGTGACGAATTCCCGTTCCTTGCCCGCTTTCAGCCATTCGTAGCAAGAGTCGAACATTAAGTCCATCGCCTGCCGGGTCAGTTGAAAATGCGCGTCATCCTTGCGGTTTTTATTGCCGCGCCCGCCATAGTTCAAATGCGACAAGTAAAATTTGTCGATGTCGTTATCATCCATTAACTGTAAAAGCGCCGGGAAGTCGTGGGCGTTATCCTGCGTCAAGGTAAAACGGATGCCGACTTTAATGCCTTTATCCAAACACAAATGTACACCGCGCAAAGCCTCGTCAAATGAGCCTTTGACGCGCCGGAACTGATCATGGGTATCTTTGATGCCGTCCAGGCTGACACCGATATATTGGTAATCGATAGCGGCAATCTCATCGATATTATCAGCCGAAATTTTAGTGCCGTTGCTCGATAGTGCGACATAAAAACCCATGTCCTTGGCGCGGCGGCTTATGTTGAAAATATCGGGATGCAATAAGGGCTCACCGCCGGACAAAATCAGCACCGGCACCTTGAAGGCCTTTAAGTCGTCCATGACCGTATAGATTTCCAGCGTGCTCAATTCACCGGGAAAATCAATATCGGCAGACGTGGTATAACAATGCTTGCAGGTAAGATTGCAGCGGCGAATCAAATTCCAGATCACCACCGGGGCCGCCGGTTTACGAGCAGGTTTTAAAGGCGTCGGGTCTATTAATTCCCGCATGTATTGACTTAATCGAAACATAGTAATGTTGCCGTGTAATTAGCGTGTGTGATTGTCATTGTAACTTATCGCAAAATATTCATTAAATCGCTACGTTTTTTACTTGAAAGGTTATTGAAAGGTTTGTATTCTACAATTGTTTCGAGTCGAAACTATAGTACACGAAACCGCAAATACTTTCACTGGTAAAGGTAGGCATTATGAAATCGTTTGAAAAATTATTGCTGGAAAACAAAGCGTGGTCAGCTGAAAAAAAAGCCGTTGATCCCGAATTTTTTGAACGCCTGGCGCAAGTACAAACGCCTGAATTCCTATGGATTGGTTGTTCCGACAGCCGGGTACCTGCCGAGATCATCGTTAATGCGAAACCCGGTGAAATATTTATTCACCGCAACATCGCCAATCAAATGATTGCGACCGATTTTAATTGCCTGAGCGTTTTGCAATATGCCGTCGATGTCTTGCAAATCAAACACATCATTGTCTGCGGACACTATAACTGCGGCGGCGTCAAGGCGGCGTTATCGATGCAAAGTCCTGATTTAATGCTGACAAACAAATGGTTAATGCACGTTAAACAAACCTACCGCTTTCATAAAGATGAAATCGATGCGCTACCCAGTGAAAATTTGCGCGTCAATCGACTGGTCGAATTGAATGTCATAGAACAAGTACAAATCCTCGCTCATACCTCGATTATCCAACGCGCCTGGAATAAACACCAACGCCCGGTATTGCATGGCTGGGTTTATAGCTTGTCCGATGGCTTGCTCAACTCGCTGATCACGCTTTATTCCGATACCGATCTCGATCCGGTTTTCAAATATAACTTTCAAAATGACTTGGTTCAATAAAAAGACCAGCACTATAGATAACGTGGGTTTGATGGAGAAAGAAAATGATCTATAAACATCTCAATTTTTATATTCAACATTTAAAAAACGACATATCCGCCGGTGTTGTTGTTTTTTTGGTCGCTTTACCCCTGTGTCTGGGCGTTGCCCTGGCTTCGGGTGCGCCGTTATTTTCAGGATTGATTGCCGGCATGGTGGGTGGGCTTATTGTTTCCTGGGCGAGCGGTTCTCAACTCAGTGTTTCAGGCCCTGCCGCCGGCTTAACGGTCATCGTATTCAACGCCATCGATACCTTGGGCAGCTTCAATGGTTTCTTGATGGCGCTTGTGCTTGCCGGCTTTCTTCAACTGTTATTCGGCTTTTTGAAGGCCGGTGTGGTCAGCGCCTATTTTCCAACGTCTGTTATTCGAGGCATGTTGGCGGCAATCGGTTTAATCCTGATCATGAAGCAAATTCCCCATGCACTGGGCTACGATGCCAGTTTTGAAGGCGATGAAAGCTATATGCAGGAGACGGTTCAATCGACTCTTGAAGAATTATTCGGGATTCTATCGTTTATTTCACCGGGCGCAACCGCGGTCAGCAGCGTATCTTTGTTGATATTGATACTTTGGGAAAGCGCTTTTGTTAAACAGTTTGCTTTCCTTAAGGTTATTCCCGGCGCCTTGATAGCCGTGGTGTGGGGCGTTTCATACAATGCCTTGGCCCTGCAATTTGCGCCTGAATGGGCGGTATTGGAAAAACATCTGGTGTCGTTGCCGGTAGCAAAAGACACCTCAGATTTCATTCAGTTATTTTCCTTTCCCGACTTCAGTTTTTTATTGAATCCAGAGACGTATACGATAGCGGCCACCTTAGCCATCATTGCCAGCCTGGAAACCTTATTGAGCCTCGAAGCTGTCGATAAACTGGATCCTTTAAAACGGGTAGCGCCGACCAATCGGGAATTGAAAGCCCAGGGTATCGGCAATATCGTCAGTGGAATGATTGGAGGCTTGCCGATTACCGCTGTCATTGTCAGAAGCGCCGCCAATGTCAATGCCGGGGGCAGAAGCAAGGTTTCGTCTTTTGTTCACGGATGTTTTTTGCTGGTCAGCATCATGTTTTTTGCCCGCTGTCTGAATCAAATTCCGTTGGCTTGCCTCGCCGCAATCTTGCTGCAAACCGGCTACAAACTGGCAAAACCTACGCTGTTTATCGAGTTTTTCCGAAAAGGCGAAATTCAGCTGATCCCCTTTGTCACCACTATTGCCGCGATTCTACTGACCGATTTGTTAAAGGGCATCATGATCGGGCTGTTGATCGGCTTGTATTATGTCATTCGGGCCAATCACCACGCCGCCATTTCTCTCACGCAATCAGGCAATCATTACTTGTTGCGCTTAAACAAGGATGTGTCTTTCCTGAACCGGGCCTTGTTAAGAAAGTTTCTGGATCAAATTGATGAAAACAGCTTTGTTGTCATTGACGGGTCAAAAACCCAGTTCATCGACCACGACATACTGGAAACCATAGAAGATTTCCTGCAAGGCTCAGCCGATGCCAATATCACAGTGGAAACCATCGACTTAAAGGGCAAAGGGAAAATCCCGTTTGTTAAAAATAAAAACGCCTATTTCAGGAAGGAACACTACAGCAAAGCCAATGCCGGTCATGGATTGGTGAGATAGCCGTAAATCTTCGCGATTGAAACAAGAACCACCATTGAGTTAAGTGTTGCAGGACCGGGCCATGCCCGCCTGCACACACCGTCGCTATTCAAATATCCAGGGCGCAGCCCGCTCCTATACGGCTTTTGTGTTTAACGGCAGTTTATAAAACAGCAGGAGAATTATTATGGGATTACCCGCTACTTCCATCGGCAATAAAACAATCATCCCGTTCGTACTGATTTTTGTCGTATTGACTTTATACGATGTTTTATGGGATTTATTACTAACGCTGCTTCATTCCATGCTGGTGTTGTTACACATTATCTTCGAGTTCTGCGAACATGCGTTGGACCTGTTGATCGAACATCTATTCCACACTGATCCGCATACTACTGAAATTATTGTCTTTTATATCCTGGCCGGCATCATCGGCTGCATTACTTTTAAATTAATAATGGCTTTGCGAACCTGGTATTGCCGCTTTTGCAAGCAACTGACCGGTTATTACCATCAGGAAAAAACCAGGACGATAAGCAAATTGCGTAATCAGCCTTTAATTGAAAAAATCAAATGGGGATTGTTTGTTACCACAAGCTCCGTTGTTATCGTTGTTTTAGCGTTCAGTTAAAAATTATCGGTCAACGTGCCATTTTCGTTTTGTTGCGGAAACTTACCTTGTCCAAAAAAAAACATCATTTTCGGATACTCGGTACCGTTATGAGAGGGATAAATACAATCCATTACAACATCATGGTGCGTTTATTATCAATGCAATCGGTGGCTTTTTATTTATTCCTGATAGCCGTTTTTTCTTACTCGACGGCCTTCGCCCAACCTGACGAAGGCGCTTTTCAAGCATTATTCCGGGCAGACATCAAAGGGAATGGAAAAACAGGGAAATTAGCAGCGAAACAGACTGCCTGATCTGTTACAATTTAGGGCTGTAACCAACTCGCTAAAGTCGGTTTTTAATTGTAAAGTCTTTTTTCTATCAGGATACTTTCAATAAAAACGTAACTACCCGGCCTTCATGGCTCCCGTTCCCGAACTCCAAGCCGCAATGCCATTATTAAGTTAAGTGTTATCTATTTATCTTCAATTAAGATAGATCGCCGACTCTCAAGCTTCGCCCTGGGAAACGGCAAGAATATATGCTTTGATGAATGGCCATGTTTTTTCTTAACTTAATGGCAGTGGGCTCCAAACATCGAAACCGGCTACGGAGGCGTGGTTACTCAGGATTCATCTCGTTCCCAAGCTCCTGCTTGGGAAGTCGCGATAATAGGCAAAGCAGTAACAAACAGGTGCAACCGATGGTTTCAAATCTGAGTCCTCATGTCCCATGCTGGTTTATTATCGTTACAAGAATAAAGACAATAGATTAATCTTTACTGCTCACCAAGCAGTTACCTGGAAGACAGCCCTGTGCAAACAGGCTTGTCCAATTTTAATAATTTCCCGAACAGGGGAAGCAGACCAGCAAGGTATTTTGATGACGAGACGATCAGAAAATATATATTTAGTTGGCCTTATGGGTGCCGGAAAAACGACTATAGGACGGCAATTGGCCCGATCGCTTAAGTTGCCTTTTTATGACAGCGACAAGGCCATCGAAGAAAGAACGGGCGTTGATATTCCAACTATTTTTGAATTTGAAGGGGAAGAAGGGTTCAGGGATCGCGAACAGAAAATGATTCAGCAGTTGACGCAAATGGAAGGCATCGTTATGGCAACCGGTGGCGGCGCCATATTGCGCGAGGAAAATCGCCGCTTGTTAAAAGAAAACGGCTTTATTGTATACTTGCAGTGTTCAGTGGAACGGATACTTGAAAGAACCCGAAGAGATACCCAAAGGCCGTTGCTTAAAACCGATAATCCCCGTGAGCGCATAGAAACCTTGTTTGCACAACGTGAACCGCTGTATTTATCGTGCGCAGACTTTAAAGTGGACACCGGTATTTTGCAAAGCAAGGAAGTGGTAAATCTTATTTTGGAAGAATACAAATCAATTAATCGTTAAGCGATGAAGCCTTAATAGATAAAAGCATAGATAAAAGTTCATAGATGAAAACGTTACAGGTAGAACTAGGCGAACGTAGTTACCCGATTTATATAGGCTCCGGCTTGTTAAAGCGGTCTGAATTATTGACAAAGCATATCAAGTCCAGGCAAGTGCTGGTGGTTACCAATGAAACCATTGCGCCGTTGTACCTGGAAACGATTTTGCAGCATTTACCGGAATATATCGTCGAAACGGTGATATTACCCGACGGCGAGCAATACAAGACCCTGGATAAGGTCAGCCGGATTTTTGATAAATTGCTGGCCGGCAAGTTTAGCCGCAATGCCACGCTGATTGCTTTAGGCGGTGGTGTAATCGGCGACATGGGCGGTTTTGCCGCGGCTTGCTATCAACGCGGCATTGCCTTCCTGCAAATTCCGACCACCTTGCTGGCGCAAGTTGATTCTTCGGTGGGAGGGAAAACCGGCGTTAATCATCCGCTGGGTAAAAACATGATCGGTGCTTTTTACCAGCCGCAATGCGTGATTGCCGATGCCGATGTCCTGGATACGCTCGATGACAGGCAGTTATCCGCCGGTTTGGCCGAAGTCATCAAGTACGGTTTGATCCGGGATGCCGAATTTTTTGAGTGGCTGGAAAACAATATCGGCGCATTATTGGCCAGGGATAAAAATGCCTTGGCAACGGCCATTGAACGATCCTGTCTCAATAAAGCGGAGATTGTCGCTGCCGATGAAACGGAAACCGGTGTCAGGGCCACATTAAATCTGGGCCATACTTTCGGTCATGCGATTGAAACCGGCGTCGGTTATGGCGAATATCTGCACGGCGAGGCCGTCGCCATCGGCACCTGTCAGGCAGCGGACCTGTCCAGGCGGCTGGGCTGGTTAACCGACGCCGATGTGGAAAGAATTATCACGCTGTTTAAAAACACCAAGCTACCCGTTAATCCACCCGAGCAGCTTGGGTCAGAACGATTCCTGGACTTAATGGCGGTAGACAAGAAAAATGTGGACGGTCAAATCCGGCTGATTCTGTTGAAGCAAATAGGTCTGGCTACCTTACCTACAGACGTTAACTCTGAACTCTTAGCGCTGACGCTGAATACCTATGGTAGAAAATGATCAACACTACCATGTAAAAAAATCGCAGGATGATCAGGTAAATGTCGTTGATCACCCTGTCGTTGATTATTCTTTGATAACCCGAGAAAGAACCCAAAAGCTTGAATTGTTGATTCACCTGATTGCCAATTCATCGAAAAGCCTGGTTGTCTATGGTCCTGTCGGCATCGGTAAAACGACTTTACTGAAAGCATTGCAGGAGCATAAAAACGAATCCTGGTTGTATTGCCCTGTTCAGGCTAATGTTGAATTGAGTTTCGAAAAAATCCAGGAGACTATTGATCAATCCTTGAAGCAGGATAAGCCCGATAAGCAGGGCGCTTCGTTAACAAAAACCTGGGGACTGCGTAGCACTCTGCCCAGGAACATAGTGTTAATGATCGATGACGCCGGATTGCTGGCACCCGGTCTGATAAGCAAACTTCTGCACTATGCGCTAACCCATCCTGCTGTAAGGCTCATCCTCGTGTTAACGAATGATGACTTATATATCAAAAACCGGACAGATGCCGACATTGAAGACTGTCACTTTATCGACATCCCTCCCCTGTCGGAAAAGCAATGCGGTGATTTTTTACAGCATTTATCAACAAAACACAGGGCTGTCTCGCTGAATTCAATCAACGAAAACAGGATAGAGACTCTCTATCGTGAAACGCATGGTATTCCGGGTAAGATTATCGCTGAAATGCCGAGCCTCGGCAGTTTTAGAAAAACTGAAAACTCACTGGCGATTCTGATTATCGCGGTTGCCGGATTGGTCGCTGTAGCGCTGGGACTTCAGTGGTTTAGCGCCTCAGACATCAACCTTAAAAAAGCGTTGATGCCTGCTGTTGAAGATCAAAAAACCGTGACGGCAGTTGCCGTATCACCGTTGCCGGAAATCAAACAAAATGTCCCCCCTGCCCCCGTGCAAGAAACGGCGCCCGCTCCAGAACAACCGGTAGCAGACAATACGATAAAGTATCCTGAGCAAGCAGAAACGGTGATACCTTTTAAAAATGAACCGGTCACAGTCCCTCCGCCGATGCCCGCTAACGAACCGGCCCTTGACAATCCGCTGGACAAAGCGATGGTAGCGCAACCGGATAGCGCCAATACGACCCCTGTTGTACCAAATCATCAGGAAGTGATAGAACCGGAGCAAAAACCGGCAGAGGTCGCACCCGTACCGGAAGAGCAGGCAACAGACGCGACTGATGCCAAAAGCTTCGATGAAGTATGGTTTACAACCCAGCCGGCGGATAATTACACGCTACAGATCATGGCTTTGTCCAAAGAACAGTCAATAATCAATGTGCTGAATAAATACCCGTCGCTAAGCCGGGATCTGAAATATCTCAAATCGGTATCGCATGGCAAGGAACGATTTATCTTGTATTATGGGTCGTTCAAAAACGCCGACTTGGCCAGGAAGACGATGCAAACCTTGCCGCCTGAGTTCAGCCATGCACTGGTAAAAAAAATAAGCGCCGTCAAGAAATAAACAAAGCATTGTATAGACCCTGTTTGCCGGTTCAAGGATGAAAATTCCGGACCGGCATAAGCGTTTTAAACCGACAACCTCTCAAACCTGAATAATCAAACACATGACGTCATTAAAAAACGACACCTTTATCAGAGCACTCTTAAAACAACCGGTTGATCGTACGCCCGTGTGGATGATGCGGCAGGCGGGACGCTACTTGCCCGAATACCGACAAATCAGGGAGCAGGCCGGGAGTTTTTTAAATCTATGCACCAATCCTGAATTGGCCTGTGAAGTCACGCTGCAACCCTTGCGGCGCTTCGATTTTGATGCGGCTATTTTGTTCTCGGATATATTGACGGTTCCCGACGCGATGGGTTTGGGGCTGTATTTTACCGAAGGCGAAGGGCCCAAATTCAGTAATCCGGTACGAACCGCCGCCGATGTTAACAAACTACCGATTCCCGACCCGGAAACGGAGTTGCGCTATGTCGTTGACGCGGTACGACTGATCAGGAAAAACCTTGAGGGTAGCGTGCCGTTGATCGGCTTTTCCGGCAGTCCCTGGACATTGGCGACTTATATGGTTGAAGGC
>SXIP01000078.1 GCA_005772825.1 Methylococcaceae bacterium
GCTACACCGGCGAGCGCCATTCTGTCGGCGGTAATTTTCAATGCGCTGATCATCGTAGCGCTAATACCTTTGGCGTTAAAAGGCATCAAGTACAGCCCGGTCGGCGCCGCCACGCTGTTGCAAAACAATTTGCTGATATATGGTGTAGGCGGATTGATTGTGCCGTTTATCGGCATTAAGGCAATTGACCTGATTCTGGTCACTTTGGGTCTGGTTTAAAGGAGTTGGCAATGATTAAGCATTTCAAACCCGCAATTATTTTATTCATTTTATTAAGCCTGTTAACGGGCGTTATTTATCCGGCCATAGTGACGGGTCTGGCTCAGTTGCTGTTCCCCAATCAGGCGAACGGCAGCCTGATCAAAGACGGCAGCGGCAAACCGACAGGTTCCGGTCTGGTCGGACAACCTTTCAGTAACCCCGGTCACTTTTGGGGACGGCCTTCTGCGACCGGCCCCTTCCCATATAATGCCGGCGCCTCCAGCGGCTCAAACCTGGGGCCGACCAATCCGGCCTTGATCGATGCTGTCAAATCCCGCATTGCGGCATTAAAAGCAGCCGATCCTGATAACAAAGCGCCGGTTCCGGTTGACTTGGTAACTGCATCGGCCAGCGGCCTCGATCCGCATATCAGCCCTGCGGCGGCGGAATATCAAATCAATCGTATCGCCAAGGCACGCCATATCGATACGGCGAAGCTTCGGGAATTGGTGCAAACACATACTGAAGCGCGCCAGTTGGGGTTCCTGGGAGAGCCGCGGGTCAATGTCCTGGCTTTAAATGTGGCATTGGATGCCATACACTAGCAGGAAGTATCTCTACCTGTTTATCGGAAAAATCATTTGATTTAGGAGTAATTATATGTGCTGGTTAGCAGAATGTCAGAGTGCGATTCATTGGGGCAACAAACTCAGAGCCGACATCTTCAAGTCCAGGAATCTGGGATACCTGGCCTTGCTTGCATCCATGGTGACCTTGGCGGTCGGACTGATACTTTTCCTGATCGATCCCAATATTAAATCACCGCTGGACGGAATTTGGTCGGCATGGGTAACAATGACTCATGTGGGTTTCGGTGACGTGGTTCCGATTTCATTTTTCGGGCGATTGCTGGCGGCGGGGTTGATTTTATTTGGGCTGGTTTTCTTTTCACTGTTCACCGCCCTGATTTCGGTGAACCTGATCGGTAGAAATATGGATGCCTTGGGGACGGATATACGGCAAATCGAACATGAATCTGGACGCATTCAATCCGGAGAAGACCGGATTCTAGCTGAATTGGCCAGACTGCATGAGCGCATGGAGGCGCTGGAGAAGCAGTTATTGTCGAACACAAACTAAGGCAGACCTTTCAATTATATTTTGGTACTTGTAAAGCGCAGGATTATTCAATTTTTGCCAAGTTCGAAGGACTATCTTCGAAAGAGATTCGTAAAGCTGACTTAAATCAAGGCGAGAGGCTAAAGTATGGAAGAACAAAGAGAGAGAAGATTATATATTTACTTGCCATGGGCGCTGACTCTAGCTGTCTTGGCGGCATTCGCATTATATGGCTATTATGGTGAGCGTCTCAATCCGTTCGAGACGAAGTCTATGAAAATAGATTTGCTATCAACAATGAGGATTCAACTTCTCGAAGCCGTTGAGGCCGAAAAAAACGCCGTTCTGGCCGTTACCGATGAGAGTTCAGAAGAGTTTGCCGCCCAAGCTCGCCTGGTTGCCGATAACGTAGAAAACAACCGAAAGAAAATTGAATCCATCATCCTTCAGGAGAAACACGCGCACGAAACTGAAATGATCAATGAATTCAATGTATGCTGGTCGCAATACAGAAAACTGGATGAAACCATTCTGGGCCTTGCCATTCAAAACACTAATCTCAAGGCCCAAAAATTATCCGCGACTCAAGCTGCGCAGGAATTAGGACATTTTGAAGAGAGCTTGAACAGCCTCATTCACCGAAACACGCATGGCAGCCAGTGTAACGAAACCGCCATGCTTTCGTATCAGGCGCTCACCGCCGGCCTGAAAATATTTGCTCTCCATAAGCCTCATATTGAAGAGGCTGACGATCAGGTAATGGATAAAATCGAGCAACACATCAAGTCTTATGACGATTCAGCCAGGAGAGCTCTTGGCGCTCTTCGCAGCATTGCCGACCCAAGTGACAATGAAACCCTGAACAATGCGGAAACGGCATACGAGCAATTCATGAGCCGGACGACTGAGGTCTTGAAGCTTTCCCGGATGAATACGAATATCAAATCCGCCGACCTATCCCTGGGAAAGATCAGATTGATTTCCTCGCAATGCCGGGAGATTCTTGCCAACCTCCAGCAGGCCATTCAAGCTCAAGGTAATTATTCACTTCCTCGATTGAAAAAGAAGGAGATTGAATAATTACGGGCCAACCGTTCAAAACGACCAATTAGAGGTAAAATCCAATTGCGTTTTAGTACCCGAAGTGTGCTGAGTTAATCACTTTTGCTAAATTAAAAGGATCTCCATGACCTCTACTTACCCTTTGATCAAGTCCTCGGTAAGATCGTTGACGTTGTTGGCCTTATGCGGCCTTCAAGGTTGTCTTTCGCCGATGGCGCTGGATCACGCAGTCATCGAATACGACAAGACCACTACAGACATTCTGTCGAAATTGATACTGTTGAACATTGCCCGCTCCCATCAGCATCAACCCATGCATTTCACCGGTGTGTCCAATATTGCCGCGACTTTTAACTTTCAATTTAATGCAGGAGCGACACCGGCACTTACCGGCGAGAACGGCGCTTTAATGACACCGGTGTTTGGCGGCACGGTTTCCGAGAACCCGACCATCAGTATCGTGCCGATCGAAGGTGAGGAATTTACCCGCCGTTTGCTGACACCGTTTCAGGAAAGCAAGCTTACAATGCTATTACGGCAAGGCGCTGATGTGGACCTGATTCTGCGCCTTCTGGTCGGCGAGTTACGGATTAACAGCGAAAAGCAACACGGTATTTATTATAACAAGCCAGGCGATGCCAAGGGCTATCGGATGTTTCGGCAAGCGGTGTTGCATCTATCGTCGATCCAGGATAGAAATAGGCTGTTTGTCGAGCCGCTGATGTTTGAGCAGCGTTGGACCTTGCCGTCTGAATCGTTGACGGCGGAACAAATGGCTGCGTTGCAAAAAGACTTTAAGATCGACTATCAGGCCCAACGAAAGCAAGTTACACTCAGCAAGCGGGTGACCGGACGTATTGTGTTGACTAATTATGATCCCGCAACACTGAGTAATGAGGAGCGTATTCGTTTGCAGGAAGAAGCCGATCAAGGCGCGGATAATGATGTCATGGTTGATATCCGGCCCGGATATCCGGGCGGTGAGTGGCCGATTCATGGTGTCTTCCGCTTGCGCAGTTTTCATAATGTACTGAATTTTATCGGTCAGTCCATTAGCGACAATCCTGAATACGATGTTGCCAAATATCCTCAAACCCCCCATGTCAGCCAAAATCCGGTGAATACGATGGCTTTGGTGGTCAGTGCTGACACACCGGGGAATGGCGATATTAGCGTCCAGTATGGCGACTTCTATTACGCAATCAAACCGGATGACGGTTATCCCTGGAATCGTGAAGCCTTTCGGCTGTTATGCCAGCTCTTTCAAATGACCATGACCGATCTGGCGCAACAAGGGGCGCCGGAAATCACTATTTCCAAATAATTAAGGAGTAGATTTTGATAGGACACATTGACAACAGCATGATCATGAAATGCGTGGCCTACCAAAATGGCGTCAGTATCGGTGATGTAACCATCGAAGACATCAGTGAAGTGCTGAAACTGGAACACACTTTTGTCTGGCTGGGATTGCGCGAGGCAAACAGCGAACTGTTAGCCAAAATCCAGGAGGAATTCAGCTTGCATGAGTTGGCTATCGAAGATGCTTGTATGGCGCATCAGCGTCCGAAAATCGAGGAATACGGCGAATCACTGTTTATGGTCTTACATACAGCCCATCTTGCTGGAGATCGTGTTGAGTTCGGGGAAACCCATTTTTTCCTGGGGGCACGTTTTCTGGTAACGGTCAGGCATGGTTATTCGAGTAGTCACAGCAAAATAAGAGCACGTTGTGAGGCCATGCCAAAGCAATTGGCTAAAGGACCGGGATTTGCGTTGTATTCGATCATGGATTTTATCGTCGATAACTATGTGCCGGTCATCGATGGCTTGCGGACACGGTTCGATGTACTGGAGTCGGCAGTTTTTCAACACCGTCCCAGTTTGCAAACTATGGAAGGCCTTTACGAACTGAAGCGCGATTTGCTGCTATTGGAAGACGCTATTACTCCGGTCATCGATATCTGCAACGAGCTGATGCGCTTTCATAAAGAGATTATTCCCAAGGATGTACGGGTTTACTTTCGCGACATCGCCGATCACGTCAAACGTATCGATCGGACGATTTACGGCATGCGCGAGATGTTGTTCGCAGCGATGCAGGTACATTTGACCTTTGAAACGGTGCGGCAGAACGAGGTTGTCAAAAGGTTGGCCGGCTGGGGGGCCATACTGGCCATACCCACGATGGTATTCAGTTGGTACGGAATGAATTTCAAGCACATGCCTGAGCTGGAGTGGCAATACAGCTATCCGCTGGTAGTCGGCGGCGTAGCGTTGGCTAGTCTCCTGCTGTATTGGCGCCTGAAAAGAGCCGCCTGGCTATAAATGAATATCCAGGAATGAAAAAATACACACACCCTGCACGAGATAATGATCATGAACAACGAACGCCCGGACCCCGATGAATTGCTCGCTCGAGTCGAGCGGGATACAGCCAAGGCCCGTCGCGGCCGGCTGAAGATATTTTTCGGTGCGGCGGCAGGCGTAGGTAAGACTTATGCCATGCTGCTGGCGGCGCGGGAGAGACGCGCGGAAAACATTGATATTATCGTCGGTCTGGTGGAAACCCATGGCCGCAAGGAAACCGCTGCACTGATGGACGGATTGGAGGTATTGCCACCCCAATCGATTGAATATCGCGGAACAACCTTGCGGGAGTTCGACCTGGATGCCGCCCTCAAACGCAAACCATCGATTATCCTGGTTGACGAACTGGCGCACACGAACGCACAGGGTTGCCGACATCCCAAGCGTTGGCAGGACATCGAAGAGCTCATAGATGCCGGTATCGATGTCTATACGGCGCTCAATGTACAGCATCTTGAAAGCCTCAATGACGACATAGGCCAGATTTCCGGCATACGGGTTTGGGAAACCGTGCCGGATACGGTGTTTGAAGAGGCCGATGAAGTCGAACTGGTAGATCTGCCGCCCGACGAGTTGCTGAATAGACTTAAAGACGGTAAGGTTTATTTGCCGCAACAGGCCCAGGAAGCGATTAAGCATTTTTTCCGCAAGGGCAACCTGATTGCGCTACGGGAACTGGCGCTACGGCAAACCGCCAATCGTGTCGATGCCCAGATGCTGGATTACCGCGAAGATAATTCCATCCGCGAAGTCTGGCAGGTCAGTGAACGTATTTTAGTCTGTATCGGCCCGAATGCCCTGGCCGAACGGCTGGTCCGCGCCGGCAAACGCTTTGCCAACAGCTTGCGTGCCGAGTGGATCGTGGTGTATGTCGAAACACCCGAACTGCAACGCTTGCCGGCTGAAGAACGTGACGGCGTTCTGCGCATTCTGCGCCTTGCGGAACAGTTAGGCGCCGAGACAGCCACATTGAGCGCGCCCGATATGAGCGCTGCCATCATCAAGTTTTCCAATGAACGGAATGTTACCAAGATTGTCATGGGGAAACCGACCCGCCGCGGATTGAAGCGATTACTGCTGGGTTCGGTGGTGGATGTGCTGATTAGCGATGCGCACAATATCAATCTCTATCTGCTGGGCAGTCCTAGGCCCGAAAAAGGCGGCGGCAGAGAT
Source organism: Methylococcaceae bacterium (assembly GCA_005772825.1). Classification (GTDB taxonomy): domain Bacteria; phylum Pseudomonadota; class Gammaproteobacteria; order Methylococcales; family Methylomonadaceae; genus SXIP01. The sequence goes on from SXIP01000078.1 coordinate 5,926, forward strand.
AAATCAGAGTTATCTCTTTATCGGAAAAATTCCTTGCCCGGACTTAGCGGGAAACGGTCACCGCTAAAAAAACGCACTCTGGGCTATATCTGGGCCGTGATAGTGACGATTGCCAGTACCGCGCTCGCTTACCTGATGTTCGGCAGATTTGAGCTGGCCAATCTGATTATGGTGTTTTTGCTGGGCGTAGTGTTTATCGCGACACGTTTTGGTCGTGGTCCTTCCATTTTGGCTTCTTTTCTCGGCGTTGCGATATTTGACCTGTTCTTTGTAACCCCCTATTTCAGCTTTTCGGTACACGACAGCCAATATCTGGTGACCTTGCTGGCGATGTTGACGGTGGCGATGTTAATCAGCAGCCTGATGGCTGATGTGCGCTCCCAGGCCAAAGTCGCCGGACACCGTGAGCGCCGTGCGACGGTGCTTTATGCGATGAGCAGGGACCTGACGGCGAGCCAGAGCGAGGATGAAATCGTGCGCACGGCGGTCCATCATCTCTATTCGGAGTTCGGCAGCAGAAACGTCATTCTTTTTCCTGACCCTAACGGTCGTATTGTTTATCCTACAGGGCGTTCTATATCTGAATCCCTGCACGCTGCCGATCTGAGTGTTGCGCAGTGGGTTTTTGATCACGATGAAATCGCAGGCCAGGGCACTCATACCTTGCCGGGCACTGCGGCTATTTATTTTCCGCTGAGCATTAAGGAAACCGTCCTGGGCGTCCTGGCTTTACTCCCGGTTAATTTACGCAGGGTATTCCTCCCGGAACAACAAAAATTACTGGAAACCTTTCTCGGGCAAATCGCCCAGGCCATCAGCCGGGTGAGGTTAACCGAACAAGCCAGAAAAACGCAGGTGGAAATGGAAGCCGAACGCTTGCGCAATTCGTTGCTCAGCTCTATTTCCCATGATTTGCGCACACCCTTGGCGACTATCGTCGGTTCAGCCAGTACTTTAGTGGAGGAAGACCATGCGCTCAGGAGCGAAGACAAGCTTGAACTGAGCCGCGCCATTTACGATGAAGCGCAACGCATGTCGAACCTGGTCAACAATATCCTGGATATGGCGCGGCTCGATGCGGGCGCTGCCGAGCTGAATAAGCAATGGGTTCCACTTGATGAAATTATCGGCGTCGTGTTGACGCGTTTGCAAAAGCGCTTGGATGGACGTTCGGTAAGCGTTAAATTGCCGCCCGGCATTCCAATGATTTACATTGACGCGGTGATGATTGAACAAGTGTTGGTCAATCTGCTGGAAAATGTCGTGCGTTATACACCGGAGAGAAGTCCGGTGGAAATCATCGTGGAAGCCTCTTCCGGGGCGGTGGAAATTTCGGTAGCCGACCAGGGGCCGGGTATCCCCAATGGCTCTGAAAACAAGTTGTTTGAAAAATTTTATCGCGTTCACCACGAAGCAACGCAAAGCGGCGTGGGACTCGGATTGGCGATTTGCAAAGCGATCATTGAGGCGCATGGCGGCAGTATTCAGGCACACAATCGGCAAACAGGAGGCGCCGTCTTTTCGTTCATGATTCCGCTGGATCAAGCGCAACCGGTGATGGGACAGGAAGAATGAGTTATTGAACAGCCATGACTAATACCAACCCAGTTATCGTCGTTATAGAAGATGATCCGGCAATACGCCTGTTTTTGCGTACGGGCCTGAGCGCTCATGACTTCAAAGTGTTCGAAGCGGACAAAGGCCGGCAAGGAATTATCGAAGCTGGCGTTCGCAAACCCGATCTTATCATCCTGGACCTGGGCTTGCCCGACATGGATGGCGTCGCCGTTATCAAAGCCATACGGGAATGGTCGGCGATGCCTATTATTATTTTGTCCGCGCGCAGCACAGAGCAGCATAAAATCGAAGCGCTGGACGCGGGCGCAGATGATTACCTGACCAAGCCGTTCGGTTTGGGTGAATTACTGGCGAGAATACGGGTCGCCCTGCGTCATTCGGTCAGCAGCCCGGAGCAGGATCAGCATGGTGTTTTTACGAGCGGCGCACTGAAAGTTGATTTACTGAAGCGCCAGGTCTTTGTCGGCGACAGCGAAGTGCATTTGACGCCGATTCAGTACCGGCTATTATCCCTGCTGATTAAAAATGCCGGTAAGGTATTGACGCATCAATACATACTCAAGGAAGTCTGGGGGCCGTCGTACAAGGATAATTCGCATTACCCTCGCATTTACATGAGCCAACTCAGGCAAAAGCTGGAAACCGACCCGACCCAACCACAGTATTTATTGACGGAATCGGGTGTGGGTTATCGGCTCAAAGCCTGACGTCCTGTATTTTCACATCGCCCCCCTGCTCTGATTGGCGCGGGGTTTCTTTTATTATCCCCCCAAACGGTCAAAATATCCGGTTCATTCATGCTGCCTTAGCCTCGCCGGCTGAACTGTTTTTACAAAATTTTTATATATCTACCATAATGCTTTACACAAATTTTATGCCTCATTGAATTAAGATAACCCTGTCTTAACAACAAGGTGAAAAACCATCTATGACGTCTCAAAGCTATTTTGGTCTTGATAATGATGAAAACACATGGCTACTGGTTCAGCGTAGCGAGGGGAAAACCGTATTTTTACGACGCTTCAAAAATACCATGGATGGGATTAATGAGCTTTCAAAGTTTATAAAAAGCCGGTGTGAAAAGCCGAGAATTTATATTAAATCGACGGGCTGCGCTGCACTGGACCTTTTGAAAACGCTCTGCAGAATTCCCAACATTGAGGTCATGTTTGTTTCCCAGGCCGGATTTAAACAATACCAAAGCTGTTTGCCGAAAAGCACCGTAAAAAATACCAAAGCGGATTTCTGTGAAGCGGAGATACTTGCCGATTGCGCTGAACGTAAGTTCTAAGCGGTACGGTTTCAGAACCTCACACCAAAGAGCCGGTACATTGCCCGGTTCTTTGGGCAATCACGCTAATAATTAGGCAATGGCATTGATAAAGCAACATTCTGCTCTCTCCTTCCGAGACGACTGCAGGTATGCAGGCAGCAGGACAATGCCGTGAGCAATTGCCGAAGGGAAACAAATAAAGCCCTCATTTTCTGCTTCTTAATATATCTAAAAAACACAACCTAGTACTCAGTCAAACTGATCTTTACCGCAGTTTTGTGACGCAGGAAAGTTTTAAGTTAAGCGAATTTCAGGCAAACCGGTTTGGGCAGTATTATCGACGGTGAACCGATCCGGTATTGGCAATGCAGAGCACACGTGAGCCCTTGTTGATTCTAAACGCATGAGCAGATGGGATGCTGCCGATTGTGCTGAACGATTGATATAATCTGTTTCATCCACTATTTATTCATTGTAGAAAAAACCATGGAATTATTGAAAGGCTCTGTTGTAGCGCTGGTTACCCCCTTCCTTGACGATGCGGAGCAATCCGTCAACAGGGAAAAACTCGTTGAGCTGGTCAAGCTGCATGCCGACAGCAACACGGCTGCGATTGTGCCTTGCGGCACTACCGGCGAATCGCCCACGCTGCTCGACGATGAGTGGGATACAGTCGTGTCAACGGTGATCGAAGCTGCCCAAAACACCCATCTCAAAGTGATTCCCGGAACCGGTTCGAACAGCACGAAGGAAGCGTTCAGGTTGACGGAACGTGCCGCCGAACTGGGCGCCGATGCTTGTCTGGTGGTAACGCCTTACTACAACAGGCCCAGCCCGGAAGGTGTGCTGGCGCATTTTCAGGAACTGGATAAAGTCGGTATCCCGCTCATTCTTTATAACATCCCCAGCCGAACCGGACTCGAACTTGGCGTTGACCTCATCCTGGAGCTGTGCGAAAAGTGTCCATCCATAGCCGGGTTAAAGGCGTCTAACGGCGATCTTGATCAAATTACCGAGGTGATCTACAAAACTTCCCGACTCGGCAGGCCCTTCTCGGTATTTTCCGGCGATGATTCGCTGACCTTGCCGATTCTTTCGGTGGGCGGGGTCGGTGTGATTTCCGTGGCGGCAAACATTATGCCTCGGGTGATGGACGAACTGGTCGCCTGTTGCATGCGCTCGGATTTGCATCAATCCCGAATTATCATGCAGGCCATTCATGGTTTTTGCCGCGCCTTACTGAAATCGGGATCAAATCCGGCGCCCGTTAAATATGTCATGAACCATGCGGGTATGAAGGTAGGCTCATGCCGAAAACCGTTGGTGGATTTGTCTAAAGACAAGGCGGCCCTGCTTTTTGATGAATTGCAGATGATGCTTAGCCGACTTTCGGAACATCATATCGCTTACGATAATGCCTTGACGAAGTTTCATAACGTTGCCGCGGAATACAATAATGCTGGACTTTGATGAATACATCAAACTGCTGGCCGGGCTTCTGTCGGTAGTAGACCCTATCGGCGCCATCCCGCTGTTTATCAGCCTGACTGAGCATCGAAGTTCCGAGGAGCGACGGCGTATCGCCTGTGTTTGTGCATTGTCAGTCGGTACTGCGCTGATGATCGCCCACACGGGAGGCAATTTTTGGCTGAAATTTTTCGGCATAGGGATTCCCTCGTTTCAAATTGCGGGCGGTATTGTCGTTATGTTCATGGGGATTTCCATGGTTAAAGCCTCGCATGACCGCTCCAGAAATACGCCGGAGGAGCGGGTAGAGTCGGTTGATAAAGAGTCAATTGCCGTCGTGCCGATGGCAATTCCGCTGCTCAGCGGTCCCGGCGCGATGAGTACTGTTATTGTCAACCATAACCTGAACCCTTCCTGGAACTATGATGTGCTGGCTGTTTGCGTTATCGCTACGGTTGCTTTGGCCGTGCTGCTGTGTTTGTTGATGGCGGAAAAAATTGCCGATTGGCTGGGGACAACCGGTATGAATGTGATTACCCGCGTATTCGGTTTGATTATTTTATCCATCTCGGTGGAGTTTATCACTAAAGGATTGGCCGTTATTTTCCCTATACTGGGGCATCCTGCGTAATCCCTGTATTTATACCCCGCCTTATGAGGCGTTAGTTAATAGACATTATCGAGATTAGCATATAGGTTTAAATACGACCTTGATAAGGAAACTTTAACAACAAATAATCAATAACTTACAGATGACATGGTTATGAAAATTACCTGTAGTTCGCACGATTTTCCTGGCTAACAAGGGCATACTCAGGATGAATGCTAATTCGGATAAAATTTTAAGTGCAACAAAACAAATAGGATTCGGATTAACCTTAAATGGGTATTATCTTTGCTCTATTTGTAAGAAGTTGAAAACAACAAAGCACCGGTGCGTGCCTGTCATCGCTATTTAAGCAACCGTACCAACCAGCTCGACTACAAAGGCGCGATAGAGAAAGGTTTGCCTATTGGTTCGGGTGAAATAGAAAGTGCGCACCGTTATGTCATTCAAAAACGCCTATAATTACCCGGCGCCTGGAGGAAAGCGGCGAATGTTGAGCCTATGCTGACTATACGGGTTGTAAAGGCTAATGATGAATGGAATGATTACTGGGGAAATTCCTCCGAAGCAGCTTAATGGTGCTATGAATCCCCCGCACTTTTAATCACACCCTTTTGCCATTGGTAGAAATTGTAAAATCTTAAATGGCCAGCGTTAGCCAAGGTGCCCTTATAAGAATCTTGTAAAACTACTTGAAAATACTATAAATTTAGCGTAATAAGCAGGTAAAAATTTCAATAATGAGTTTTCAACCTGAAAATTAATGTTCCAATATGGCCACATTTTTTTGCTAATGGCCTTCCTTCTAGGGAGCGTGTACGATGATTATAAGGGCGATTTCAGGACTATCCAGAATGCCCAAGGTCGTACCTATTTAGCAAGGGAAAAAGCATCATCCTTGCCTGAGGGATGGATTGAGGATTGGCCAGAACATGTATTGTGCAAAGGGAAACCTAGACAGTGCTGAGTGACCCGAAATTGGCAATTTTAAGTACCGTACATGCAATCGGCCAGGGTTTCCATACCCTTAATGCTTCATTTAACCAAGGATCGCATCCCTTTTAAAACAGCAATACTTGACTAGCCATGGCAAAAAAGAACAATAAACAGCCGATTCCCTCTTCAACCCTGCCCAAATCCCCAACCGGCATCCAGGGCCTTGACAAAATCACCGGCGGAGGCTTGCCGACAGGCCGTCCCACGCTGGTCTGCGGCAGCGCGGGGTGCGGCAAGACTATGCTGGCTATGGAGTTTCTGGTACGCGGGGCGACTGAGTTTGAAGAGCCGGGCGTGTTCATGATGTTTGAAGAAAACGCCGCGGAACTCACCACCAATGTCCGTTCGCTCGGCTTCGACCTCGACCGTCTTGCGGCAGAAAAAAAAATCGTGCTTGACCACATCCGTAAGATTTGTGAGGAACACCTGCTTGGCCGCTACGACCTGGAAGCCATCGACATCCCCCAGCACCCGACATTAGCGGCAGGCGAACAGATAATCGCCGCACCAACCTTGATCAAAAAATTGCCGCTGCCCTTGCGCCGCTTCATTGGCGACATCTCGAAGACCGAGCGCATCCTGCTCGGGCTCGACTTGCTCAAGGTGGCTGACAAGCCTTCTTCCTAAGACTTCCTATCCATTGTGGCTACTCCATCTTCAACCGATCAGGTTCTCCTCGCAGAAATTGCGGAGCTTCGTGTCCGGCTGGAGGAGGCGGAAGAAACCCTGAGAGCGATCCGCAGCGGCGAGGTCGATGCACTGGTGGTGGAAAGCCCCGCAGGCTCGCAAGTTTACACCTTACAGGGCGCCGATACCGAATCGAACCGCTTCCGCGACGACATCCTTACCCAGATCAACGATGTGGTGATCGCAATCGACCTCGAACAGCGTATTACTTACTTTAACGCTGCCGCGGAGCGCCAATATTGCGTCCGCGCTGGTGATGTGCTCGGACGTAAGATCGACGAGGTTTACACTAGGCACTGGCCGAGCGCTGAAGCCGAAGCTGCCGTATGGTCTACCTTATGCGAACGCGGCGAGTGGCAGGGCGAAGCGATTCATCGCACCTTCGATGGCCGCGATCTGTATGTTGATGCGAGTGTCAGTACGCTACGCGATAATGATGGCGCAAATAGCGGCCTTCTCGCAGTCATCCGCGACATTACAGAACGTAAACACAACGAAAAGTTACTCGAAGAAAGCCAACAACGCTATGCCGATATTGTCATGTCGGCGATGGATGCAATAATTACTTTTGATCACAATTATACTGTTTTGGTGTACAACCCCGCAGCGGAAAAAATGTTCGGCTGCCCAGCGGATGAAGCTATTGGGGGATCGCTCGAACGGTTTATCCCCGAGAAATTTCGCTACGCCCATGACTTACATATCCGAGCGTTCGGACGCACCTCCAACAGCATCCGCAAAATGGGCAGAGTGATTGGCCTACGCGCCAATGGTGAGGAATTCCCCATCGAAATGTCCATATCCCAGTCTGGAAAGGAGGGTGCGAAATTATTTACCGCCATCCTGCGTGACATTTCGGAACGGGTACATGTAGAAACAATATTAAAAGAACAGTTTAGGTTACAAGATCAACTCTCCAAAATTGCGGCATCGGTGCCTGGGCTGATTTGTTCTTTCAGGTTGGATCAGGACGGTTCTGCAAGCATGCCTTACGCCAGTCCGGCTATTGAATCCCTCTATGGAATGACCCATGAGGCAGTAGCCGAAGATTTTAGCCCAGTGTTTGCACGCATCCATCCCGATGATATAAGCCAAATTAACAAAACGATCGCCGATTCTGCCCGTAACCTGCAACCTTGGCGAGACACGTGGCGCTATAACCATCCCTTGAAAGGCGAAATATGGCTTGAAGGCCATTCCATGCCGCAACACGAGCCGGACGGCAGCATTCTTTGGCAAGGTTATATCCAGGACATTACCCACCGTAAACTTGCAGAAAAGGCATTAGAAGAACGGGAAACCGAATTACGGTTGATTATGAACGCAGCACCGGCTTTGATTGCTTACCTGGATACGGATTTCAGGTATTTGCGCGTCAATAAGACTTATGAAAACTGGCTTTGCCTTCATCAGGAACAAATCCTCGGACATACCGCGCAGGAAATTCTTGGCGAAAAAGCCTGGCGTATCGTTAGTCCCTTTCTCGAACGGGCGCGATCTGGCGAGCAGGTAAGATTCGATTATCAAATACCTTATGGGACAGGTAGACCGCGCTGGGTCCACGGCAATTATGTTCCCGACAAGGATGCAAACGGCAATGTGAAAGGTGTCGTCGTGCATGTCACCGATATTGAAGATAGAAAGCAAGCGGAACTGGAACTGCAGAAATTCGTTTCCCTCGCAGATAACAGCCAAGAGTTTATCGGTATCTGCGACATGAATTTCATGCCGTTCTACGCTAACGCCGCCGCGATGCGGCTAGTCGGACTCGATAGCCTGGAACAGGCATTGCAGACTCCAGTCCAGGAGTTTTTCTTTCCAGAAGACAGGCAATTCATAATCGAGGAGTTCTTCCCTCGGGTAAGGCAGGAAAGACGCGGCGAAGTGGAAATCCGCTTCCGCCATTTCCAGACCGGCGCCGCCCTTTGGATGATCTATAACGTTTTTATTATTACCAACGACCAAGGTGAATCGGTCGGGATCGCCACTGTAAGCCGTGATATTACCGCCCGCAAACAGGCCGAGTTAGCCTTGGTGGAAAGCGAACGGCAAAACCGGTTTCTCGCCAACATCCTGGAGCATGCAGACCAACCGTTTGGGGTCGGTTATCCCGATGGGCGACTAAGTTATATCAATCCTGCTTTCGAACGGCTCACGGGATTTAGCCGTGAAGAGCTGTTAGCGATGAATTGGGCGACTGAATTGACACCGCCCGAATGGAAAGCGATTGAGCAGGCTAAACTTGAGGAGCTTCAGAGTAACCGGGGGACTATCCGTTATGAAAAGGAATATTATCGCAAGGATGGCACGCGAGTACCGATTGAGCTTTTCGTGGAAGTGGTGCCTGACGAGGCAGGACAGCCTATCCATTATTATGCCTTTATAACTGACCTTACTGAACGCAAGCAGGCGGAAGCCGCTTTGCGCGAAAGCGAAGAACGGATGCGGCTGGCGACTGAAACGACGGGGGTAGGCATTTGGGAATGGAATGTCATCAGCAACCAGATGTTCTGGGATGCCCAAATGTTCCGGATCTATGGCATAGACCCGACCCAAGACGGCTTTGTTGACTACAGCACCTGGAGCAATTCTGTTCTGCCGGAGGATCTGCCACATCAAGAAGTGATATTACAAGACACGGCCAAACGTGGGGGGCACAGTACCCGCGAATTCCGTATCCTGTGTGCGGATGGCAAGGAAATCCGCTATATCCAATCGGTGGAAACAGTCCGCAAGAACAGCCAAGGGCAAATCGAGTGGGTAGTGGGGACGAATTTCGACATTACCGATCTAAGACAGGCCACACAAGCCCTGCAAGCAAGCGAGGTGCGGCTTGCGCTTGGGGTGCAAGTGGCAGGGTTGGGGATAGCAGAGGTGGACTATAACTCAGGGCTAAACTATCTGAGTGCCCAGGCAGCACAACTGTTTGGCTTGGGCGACGCGGAAATGGTACTGCCGCGCGAGGCGGTCCATGCAACGTTCCATCCCGATGACCGCGCTGAATTGCTGCGCCTTATTGAGGCGTGTCTCGACCCTTCTGGAGACGGCTGGTTTGCCATGGATCATCGGGTCTTGTGGCCGGATGGCAGGGTACGTTGGTTACGTGTGCGCAAACATGTATTCTTTTCGGACGAAGGCAACAGTGCAGGTCAACCCCTACGTGCAACGCTTGCAATACATGATATCACGGCGGAAAAACAAGCTACAGAGGCTGTGCTTGCTAGTGAGGCGTACATACGGGCTGTACTCAATTCGTTGCCGGAACATGTTGTCGTATTGGATGCCAATGGGGAAGTTACCGCCGTCAATGAACCCTGGGAACGTTTCGCCATAGAGAATAATGCCACGCCACATTGTGTTTTGAAGGGCGCGAATTACCTTGAGGTTTGCCGCACCTCTTCTGCGGCGGGTGACCCGTTTGCGCAAGAGGCGCTCGAAGGCTTAGAATCTTTGCTATCTGGGCAACGGCAAGAATTCGTTATGGAATATCCTTGCCCGACGCCTTCCCGTGATCGGTGGTTCATTATGTACGCTAAACGGACTTGCCAGGGAATTGACGGGCTTATCCTAAGCCATATGGACATCACCGAACGCAAACATACTCAAGATGAATTAAATAAAACGCAACTCCGGTTAGGTCTTGCTATCGAAGAACTGAAGGCAGGGTATTGGGAATGGGACCTCATAAAGCAAACTTTATATTTATCTCCCGAATGGAAGCGGCAACTCGGTTTTGACAACGCCGAATTGGACACCACCTGGAGCCAAAAGGATGATCGTCTGCATCCAGATGACCGCACAACCGTTATGGACTCAACTGAAAATTTTATTGCCGGCCGTCAACCGACTTTCGAATTACAGTTCCGGTTGCGCCATAAAGACGGTACGTACCGCTGGATTCACTCACGCGGTGCATTGTTACACGATCAAAATAATAAGCCCTATCGCATGCTCGGATTAAATTTAGATATCACCGAGTACCTGGAGACAAGGGAGCTGAACGAGCGGCGTGATGCGATGGAACGGTCATTCCGCTTATATGTTGCCAGCCAGACCGCAGCCGCTATCGCCCATGAATTGAACCAGCCACTGACCGCCATCTCATATTATGCTTATGTGGCGCAAGAAATGCTAAAAGCCGGCAACCCGAATCCGCAAAAGCTTGGCACCGTCATGGACAAGTGCGGCCAACAGGCGCTGCGTGCCGGCGAAGTCATCAAACAATTGTTGGAGTTGTTGCATAAAGGCGAGACCACCAGCGAGTCGGTAAGTGTCAATGATTCGGTGAAATACGCTCTCGCCCTTGTTAAGGCTAGCGGACATTTGAACAATTTTAAAATTGAACTGAAGCTCGCCGACGGTTTGCCGCCAGTATTGGCCAATATGATGCAAGTCCAAAAAGTGCTGGTTAATTTATTAATTAACGGCCTTGAGTCCATGCAGGAAAGTGGAAATAACAGCGGGGCGATGACGGTTACCACCTGCCGCTCCTCCAACGATCCATTAAGTGCGCAGGTGACAGTGTGCGACAACGGGGCAGGTGTTTCCGACACTGGCGCACTGAAACAAATGTTCCAATCTTTCTACACCACCAAATCCACAGGTATAGGGATGGGCCTTGCCATTAGTCGCGCTTTGATCGAAGCCCACGGCGGTAAAATGTGGGCTGAACAAAATACCGGCGCGGGAATCAGTGTCCACTTCACCTTACCTTTCGTGTTATGAACGTTCAACCTTGCGTTTTTATTGTCGATGATGACGAGGCAGTCCGCGACGGCCTTGAGATGGTTATGGAAACGGTCGGTTTGGCTTGCCAGACTTTTGGTAACGCTGAACGCTTTCTTGAGGACTATCAGCCAGGAACGCCTGGTTGTTTGGTGCTTGATATTAACATGCCGGGCATGAACGGTGACGAACTGCAAACTGAGCTAATCCGCCAAAATATCCGTTTACCGATTATCTTCCTCACTTCCTATGGCGACATCCCTATGAGCGTCCGCACAATAAAAGCAGGGGCTGTGGATTTCCTGACGAAGCCTGTTCAAATCAGCCAGCTCATCGAATGTATCCAAGCAGAGTTGCAACGCATAGCCCAATTGCAGGAGCAAAATAAAGGTGATGAAGATTTCCGTAAACGGCTAAATTCCCTGACACCCCGCGAAATGGAGATTTTGCCACTGACAATAAAGGGCATTCCCAATAAAGAAATTGCGCAGAAACTGGGCATCAGTTTCCGTACCGTTGAACTTCACCGTACCAATATCTTAAGAAAAACCGGAGCCGCCAATTTTCTGGAATTGGCGGGGCAGTGCGAAGCCATCCGGTTTTCTATTGAGACTAAACACGAAAACACCTGATTAAATATCATTGATTTCCATTGTAAGCTGCTGATTTCAATAATTTTGAGTAAAAAATTAGCCTTTTAACCCCCACTACCACTTCCAAAATTGTTGCGGGAAAATGAAAATGTAAGCAATTAACTACGTGTTAACACGTAAGAGCTTGCTCGTATGTTAATTTGTTTAGATATTTATTCTAATACCTGCCAAGGGCGATTCTCAAACAAAAACCTTTCCCAGAAGTATAGCCACTATAGTTTAGTGGCCATGTGCCTGTCCTCCATTAGGCGGGGAATCGCCTTTTTCTTTACGATGTCGCAGGTTAGCTTAATTTGTCGGCATCCAGGATTAATTCATTCTATCCAAGAGGAACTACACAATGGATGCAGATTACGATGTTCATGAAATTGTCAAAGTCATTCGTGATTTTTGGCTTATCGATGCCGAGTCTTATCAGCGGCAGTATCACACCACCCAAAACCAACCTCTGGCAACCGGTTATTATGTCGTTGCTTGGCCGGATACTATTCGAATTAGACGATTTAACGTGCAGGCATCGTTTTATGGCCCATTTAATTTACGTCAGGAGGCGCAAGCATTCCTCGCCACCATGCAAGAGCACAAGTATCGATTGATCAAGCTACACAAAAGCTGGGCTTTAAGCGCCCCGAATGCTGATCTGATCGAAGAACAAGAAGTTGCCTGACAAATTTTCGTACTGACAAGAGAAAGGCGGCAAATTGACTATCCGTTTGTGTTTAGAGACCTGGGTAAAGGAATTTCTATTTACCAATAGCCGGGGAATGTGAACATGTCAGACGGATGGCAAATTTTAGGTAAGCACCACCAAAACTTCATGTTTAGGCATGCCTTGCCATCAGCCGCACATTGGAGGGAGCACTTGGTGGAAAGGTGTGGGCTAAGCAAAGCGCCGGTATTGGCATTAGTATCCACATCAACTTACCGTTCGTGTTATGAATACCAAACCCTGCGTTTTTATTGTCGATGATGACGATGCCATCCGCGATGGCCTTGGCATGGTCCTCGAAACGGCCGGACTAGCTTGTCAGGTTTTTGAAAATGCAGAATGTTTTCTGGAAAGTTATGTTCCGGGAACGCCAGGTTGTCTGTTAATGGACATCATCATGCCGGGTATGCACGGTGACGAGCTGCAAGCCGAACTCATCCGCCGTAATATCCTATTGCCGATTATCTTCCTCACTTCGTATGGCGACATACCCACGGTTGACCGCAGCTTCACAGCTGGGGCGGTGGACTATATGACAAAACCGGTTCAAATAAAGCTGTTGATCGAACGTATTCAGGCATTGCTGCAACTCGAAATATGGAAATAGCCCAACATCTATGGAGCAGTTTTCGCTCTGTAGGACTTCATAGGGCAAGATGCTTATCAACAACCGACTCAACGGATTATTTCTGGTCTTCCTGAAAGAAAGAAACCCAATGATTTCTCTCTGATCCTTACTCGAATTCCGATTATTTAATATCGCTAAGGCAACTCGCAAAAAATAACCTCCCATACACGGCATCGTTCCCACGCTCCGGCGTGGGAATGATGGGGGTGGGGGTTATTTATTGCGAGTTGCCTAATCATGCGTGTCAACTTTCAACTACTCCCTGAATACGTGTCACCCCGTACGAGCTTGCACGAATTACATTGGTCACTTTTATACGATTTAATTAGCTCCAAGGGTGTCAAACAGCTTTGAAAAGTTTCCATAATTTTCCAAGAAAGATCGTCGAAAAGTTTCCAGTTAACTTATGGGGTTATTGGTTTTCTAGCGCCTTTTTCCGCTGTTTAAATCGATA
>SXIP01000079.1 GCA_005772825.1 Methylococcaceae bacterium
CCCTCATCGTTATACACAAATGTCGTCATACCCGCCGGGAAGCGGGTATCCAGCGCCATGGACGGTAACTTCAAACACATCCATGTGTTCTGGTTTCACTTCGTGCTTTAGCAAGTCGCTAATGCGGTCTACGGCTCCGGCAATCCGCTTGTGCCCCAGCAAGTAGCTCGTATGAAGCTTGCGTAATACGGGATTTCGTGGCTCTGATGTCCCGTATTACGCAAGCTTCATACGGGCTACTTTTGATTACACTGCTTTTTAGAACCTATTAAGAGTAGATAAAATCAAAGCCTTAAAAATACATTCCCTGAAGCAACTCTCCGGTACGGCCATCGCGAATTTCGGCAAACAACTTTTGCGGGCCGGGTTGCTCTCTGAGGCGCACCAGTTCGGCGACGCCGTTGCCGTTGATGTCGGGGATGGAAATAAAGCCGACCGTGGTGCCGTAGTTGTCAAAGAGGACTTTATTAATGAAGGTATCGCTCAGGGGGTCATGGACGTCGGCGCGAGGCTGTCCGCTGGCGGTACGTATCCCCAGCATCGCCAGGTTGGTTTGGCTGTTGCTATCGGCGACGGTCGCCAGTCTGAATGGTTGTGACACGGCGTAATCCAGCGTATTGACCGGCAAGCCGGTTTTGGCGTCTTTTACTAACACCCGTGCGGTGTTGGCTCGCAGAACTACTAACTCGGCCCCGCCGCTGTTATTCAGGTCCGGTAGATTGATCAATTGCTGTAGGTCTTTGCCGGTGCCGTAGTTGATGGTGCGGAATAACACGCCGGTTTTGCTGTCGCGTATCTCCACGGTATCGGCGGCTGTGACGGTTTTATTGTCGGCCAGCACGGCGATTTCCTTGGCTCTGTTGCCGTTGAGGTCGCCCAACACTAGCAGATCGATGCCTTTGTAATCCGCGCTGAAATTGATGTTACCGATTTGCACACCGCTCAAGGCATTTTTAAGCTGGACCCGCAGTTCGGTATCGCTTTGTTGCAGTACGGCTAGACCGGCAGTGCCCTTGCCGCTGATGTCCCGCACCACGCCTAAGTCAAGAGCTTTGAAGGTCGAATCAAACGACACCGCGCTGAGTTTGACGCCGCTCAGGCTGTCGCGCACTTCCACCTGCACCGCCTGGTCGCTGCTGCGTACACCCAGCACCGCGATTTCCGGCGCGCCGTTGCCGTTTAGGTCAGGCAGGACATTGGCTTTAGTCGGTACAAATTGGCCGTTGAAAGGGATTTGCTTGACTAATACACCGGTTTTGGCGTTTTTCACTTGGGCGGTGGCTTTTTGGAGGGCGGGGTTATAGGTGATGACGGCAATTTCGGGGCTGTTGTCTTTGTTGATGTCGTTTAGTGAGATTAGAGGAACAATGGTGTCCAGAGTGCTAACAACAATATCGTCAAACTTGGCTTCAATATTCCAAATACCATGGATACCCACACCACCGTAAGCTAAGGGTTGTGGATCGGTAACGTCAATAAGAAGGTTCTCATTGATCGACACACGGATATTCCCACCTTGCGCGATGATTTCAATGTTTTGCGGAAGATTGAAAGGAAGCGTAAATTTTTTCTCGGCGAGGATACTGGTGGTCCCTCCGCAAATATTCCTCCGAAGAATAACTTTGTTAGCCTCGGATGCAGCCCAATCTGATCCATAGAAGGCGATTGTATATGCACTGCCACTGCATTGGTATGACGACCATAAAAAATTATTTGTGCGTAAAAGGATAGTGTGTAAAAGTGCTTCGTCTATATATTGTGCTTTCAATTTGATTTTATAGTTTCGCCACTCTTGATCGCTATCGTGAACTATCGCCATAGAGTCATATGGACCTTCGGTATTTTTGGTGTGAAACCAGCCATCCTGCACCCATTGGCAGCACATTTTTAAAACCCACTCAGACGATGCCGTCCCCGAATTAAAGTTATCTTGAAACAAGACTGTAGACTCTGCCGATAGCGAAACCAACACACACGTCCCCGCTAGAAAAAATTTTTTAGCTGAGCTTAGAATGGTGGAAAGATAGCCGAACCTAGAAAATAGATTTATTAACATGGTGTTTCTCCTCTTGTCGTAACTGCCAAATTAACGCGGTAAGCTGTGTCGGGCATGCTGTTCATTCCCGACATTCCCATGCCTCGACATGTCGGGCAACCAAAAAATGTTGCCCGACCTATTGTTTTAGCATCGTTTAAAAATACATCCCCTGAAACAACGCCCCGGTCCGCCCATCACGCACTTCGGCGAACAGTTTTTGCGGGCCTGGTTGTTCTCTGAGCCGTGTAGGCCGGACATGCTGTTTATGCCCGACATTCCCATGCCTCGAAATGTTGGGCAACGAAAAGATGTTGCCCAACCTACCCCAGATGCAACTTAAAAATACATCCCCTGAAGCAACACCCCTGTCCTGCCATCACGCACCTCCGCAAACAGCTTTTGCGGGCCGGGTTGTTCTCTGAGGCGCACCAGTTCGGCGACACCGTTGCCGTTGATGTCGGGGATGGAAATAAAGCCGACGGTGGTGCCGTAATTGTCAAAGAGGACTTTGTTGATGAAGGTATCGCTCAGGGGGTCATGGACATCGGCGCGAGGCTGTCCGGTGGCGGCGCGTACGCCCAGCATCGCCAGGTTGGTTTGGCTGTTGCTGTCGGCCACCGTCGTCAGTCGGAACGGTTGTGACACGGCGTAATCAAGCGTATTGACCGGCAAGCCGGTTTTGGCATCTTTCACTAACACCCGTGCGGTGTTGGCCCGCAGTACCGCTAACTCGGCGCCGCCGCTGTTATTCAGGTCCGGCAAGTTGATCAGTTGCTGGAGGTCTTTGCCGGTGCCGTAGCTAATGGTACGGATTAACACGCCGCTTTTGCTGTCGCGCATCTCCACGGTGTCGGCAGCGGTGGCGGTTTTATTGTCGGCCAGCACGGCGATTTCTTTGGCTCTGTTGCCATTGAGATCGCCCAGCACTAGTAGGTCGATGCCTTTGTAACCGGCGCTGAAATTGATGTTGCCGATTTGCAAACCGCTCAAGGCATTTTTAAGCTGTACCCGCAGTTCGGTGTCACTTTGTTGCAAGACGGCGAAACCCGCTGTGCCCTTGCCGCTGATGTCTCGTACCACACCTAAGTCCAAAGGGGTGAAGATCGAATCAAACGGTACTTCGATTGTATGAGCCGAAGCCCCCCAACCTGATGAGAAAAAAGAATTTCCCCGTTCTTGCCTGGAAAGACCGCTAACCCCGGTTTGCTGAACAGGAGCATCGATATGACCAGCGCAACGAGCAGCTTGAATGTGTGTTTTGTGTTCATTTGAAAACTCATATAGATTTTCTCTTTGCAATTGACTATCTGTGAAACCCGTATAAGAGCGCATGACGCGCAATGAAATACGGGGCATCGACGCTACGAATTCCCGTATTACGCAAGCTCCATACGGGCTACTTAAATTGAAGTAAACCGGTGGCATGGTCTTTCGCTCGCATGATTTCCGGTAAAGCCAAGACAACGATGCTGATCCGGGCCATTTGAGCAGAAAAACAAGAGAAAAAATATTCGTATAAATACGTACGTCTATCAGGCTGTGCGCTAAGCAATTGTTTGATCGATTTAGAAACTACTTGGGCCTGTAGCTTATCCAGGTTCGGATTACGTATTGAGATTGGCTTGTACCAACTTAAGGAAAAGCGGTGAAGTAAAGGGTTACTTATCGCGACTTGCCTTACTGATTTGATGGTTTTAGTTAAGACGCTTTAGCTAACAGCAAGGGAAATGCCTCTATCTTGAGTGTGCCCGTCATCATCCTCCAAACCCGCCACCACCCGGCGTTTCAATCTGGACGACATCGCCTGCATGCACGTCAATTTCTGCGCAGCCGGGGAGTATTTCAACCGGGCCGTTGCTTCGGATGACGGTATTCACGCCGGTTCGTCCGGGCTTGCCGCCGTTTAACCCGAACGGCTGTATCTGTCGATGACCGGAGAGTATGCCGGCCGTCATCGGTTCCAGGAATTGTATGCGGCGAATGACGCCGTCACCGCCTTGGTTGCGCCCTGCCCCGCCACTGCCCTTACGGATGGAGAAGTCTTGCAGCAGCACCGGAAAGCGCAGTTCCAGTACCTCCGGGTCGGTGATGCGCGAGTTGGTCATGTGCGTATGCACGGCATCGCAGCCGTCGAAACCGTCGCCCGCCCCGGCTCCGCCGCAGATCGTTTCGTAATACTGGTAGCGCTCGTTGCCGAAGGTAAAATTGTTCATCGTGCCTTGCGAGGCGGCCAGTACACCCAATGCGCCGTACAAGGCGTCGACGATGGTTTGCGAGGTTTCGACATTGCCTGCAACCACCGCCGCCGGATAATGCGGATTGAGCAATGAGCCGTCGGGGATGACGATCTCCAGGGGCTTCATACACCCGGCGTTGAGCGGGATGTCATCCTGCACCAGCGTCCTGAATACATACAGCACCGCCGCCTTGCTGACCGCCGCCGGGGCGTTGAAGTTGTTCGGCAGTTGCGGAGACGTGCCGGTGAAATCGATGCGAGCGCGTTGCCTGTTGCGATCGACACTGATTGCAACAACGATTTTCGCGCCGTTATCCATGTCATACTCGAACTGCCCATCGGCGAGCCTGGCAAGCACGGCCCGCACGCAGGCTTCGGCGTTGTCCTGCACGTATTGCATATAGGCTTGAACAACGGCCTGGGAATAATGCGCCACCATGCGCAGCAATTCCTGTGCGCCTTTCTCGTTGGCGGCGATTTGCGCTTGCAGGTCGGCGATATTCTGTTCGGGATTGCGCGCAGGATAAGGCCCCGAACCGAGCCAAGCCCGTAAGCTTGCTTCCTGAAAATGACCGTTATCGACGATTTTCAAGCCCTCGCTAATCACGCCTTCCTCGTCGATATGGCGACTGTCGGCTGGCATCGAGCCGGGCGTTTTACCGCCGACATCGGCATGATGGCCGCGCGACGCGGTAAAGAACAGCAACTCACCGCCCTCCTCCGCAAACACCGGCGTGACCACGGTAATATCGGGCAAATGCGTACCGCCTGCATAGGGTGAATTGAGCAGGTAGACGTCACCGGGTTGCATGGTAGTGGCGTATTTGCCTAACAGCGCCTGTACGCTTTCGCCCATCGAGCCCAAATGCACCGGGATATGCGGCGCATTGGCGATCAGTTGGCCGGCGGCATCAAAAATAGCACAGGAGAAATCCAGGCGTTCCTTGATATTAACCGAATGCGCGGTGTTTTGCAGCACGAAGCCCATCTGTTCGGCGATGGACATGAATAATTTGTTGAATATTTCCAGCAACACCGGGTCGGCACGGGTTCCCGCGGCGAACGCGCGTTGCAGCGGCTGCGCCCGTTTTAGCAGTAGATTGCCGTCGCTTTGCAACTCGCCTTGCCAACCGGGTTCGATGACTATCGTTGACGTCGGCTCGATGATAATCGCAGGGCCTGCGATAGACTGCCGCATCGGCAAATTCTCGCGACGATAAACCGGCGTGTCATGCCATGCGTCGTTACTGAACAGGCGTAAACGCATGGCCGGCTTTACCAAACCACTTTGAGAGGCGGAATTAATGAAGCAAATTTCTGCCCCCTCTCCCTCAGGGAGTGGGTTGGGGAGAGGGGAAACAAACGCGTGCCCTTCGCTGCCGATACATTCAACCATCGCCGTTTCAACCAGCAGCGACCGGTTTTCATAACAAAAGCCGAAACGCTGCCGGTATTGCCGCCGGAAGTCAGCGAGCATCTCCGCCTTGTCGCCGAAATCAACCGGCAAGCTGCTGTCGGTGCCCTGAAAGCGTAATAACAGGCGATACACGACTGTGATTTGCAAGTGCGCCAACCCTTGTGCCTGCAAGGCGGTGCGGCCCTGCTCTTCAAGGTGTTGCAGGCAAGCACGCAAATGGCTTTCGTCGGCCATATCCCAGGGCAACTCCAGCGCCTGTTCCTTCAATACGCGAAAATCCGCCAGGCCCATGCCGTACGCCGACAATACCCCAGCCAACGGATGCAGCAGCACCGTTTGCATACCCAGTCGATCGGCTATCTTGCAGGCATGTTGTCCACCCGCAGCCCCGTAACAACACAACGCGTATTCGGCGACGTTATAGCCTTTTTGCACGGAAATTTTCTTGATCGCCGCCGCCATGTTTTCGACGGCGATGTCCAGAAAGCCTTCGGCGACTTGTTCCAGACTGCGCAGATCGCCGCTTTGCTCCTGGATGCGTGCCGCTAATTCGCTGAACAAAGCGCGGACACAGTCCGCATCCGGCGGCAAATCGCCGTTCGGGCCGAACACGGGGGGAAACAGCGGCAATTTGCCGAGCATCAAATTGGCGTCGGTCACCGTCAGCGGACCGCCGCGCCGGTAACAGGCCGGGCCCGGATTCGCACCCGCAGATTCGGGGCCCACCCGGTAACGACTGCCGTCAAAAGTCAATATCGAGCCGCCGCCCGCCGCAACGGTGTGAATATGCATCATCGGCGCGCGCATTCTGACGCCGGCGATTTCGGTTTCGAAACTGCGCTCCAATTCCCCGGCGAAATGCGCGACATCGGTCGATGTGCCGCCCATATCGAAGGCGATGATCTTGTGCAAACCGGCGCGTTGCGCAACCGCCGTCGCACCGACGATACCGCCTGCCGGTCCGGAAAGAATGCAGTCCTTGCCCTGGAAGGCGCTTGCTTCGGCCAGGCCGCCGTTGGATTGCATGAACAACAGGCGCGTATCGCCGCCGAGCCCTTCGGCTATCTGTGCGACATAGCGTTTCAACAGCGGCGATAAATACGCATCGACGACGGTGGTATCGCCTCGGCTGACAATTTTCAGCAGCGGACTGACTTGATGCGAAACCGAAATTTGCGTAAAACCGACTTGCCGGGCGATGTCCGCCAGTTCCCGTTCATGCCCGGGATAACGCCAGGCATGCATCAAAACAATCGCCACTGCGCGCAGGCCCTGATCATACAGCGCCTGTAATTGCACCCGCGCCTTATCGGCATTCAACGGTTCCAGCACCTTGCCCTGCGCCGTCACCCGCGCATCGATTTCAATGACGGTCCGGTACAGCAATTCCGGCAGGCGAATATTGAGCGCAAATATGTCCGGGCGATTTTGATAACCAATGCGCAAAGCGTCTTTAAACCCGCGCGTAATAGCCAACGCCACCGCTTCGCCTTTACGTTCCAGCAAGGCATTAGTGCCGACGGTCGTGCCCATTTTGACGCTATCGATATATTTGTCGAGCGGCGCATCGGCGGGTAGCTGTAAAATCTCGCGTATTCCTTGCAAAGCCGCGTCCCGATAGCGCTCGGGGTTTTCCGACAACAGTTTGCGGGTGATGATGCGTGAGTCAGGGCTGCATGCCACAATGTCGGTAAAGGTACCGCCCCGGTCGATCCAAAATTGCCAAAAAGACATCTGTTTTTATAACTCCTGTTTTATATCCGTTTGCGGGCTTTGAGTGACTGTCATAACATTAAAAATAAAGAACTACCCAGCTCGTTCCCAAGCTCCGGAGACTGTGAAAGTATTATCAAAAATCAGTCTAAAAGCATTTTTCACCACGAAGGCACGAAGAACACGAAGAAAAATATCTATGTAATTCAATATATTGAAAACTTCGTGATCTCGGCAATTGCTCCTGCATTGCTCTAC
>SXIP01000080.1 GCA_005772825.1 Methylococcaceae bacterium
TTTAAATCAACCGCCGCTCGTAGCGAGCGGCCGATCAAACGCTGGATTTCCAGGGTCCGCCCACCCTGTTTGCCGTGACTGGCTTCGCGTCCCATCCGGCTATGCGTTGACCGCGGCAACATGCCGTATTCCGCCGTTACCCAGCCTTCGCCCTTGCCTTTAAGAAAGCGCGGGACGTTTTTGTCTACACTGGCCGTACAAAGTACGCGGGTATCGCCAAATTCAACCAGAACAGACCCTTCTGCATGTTTGGTAAAGCCGCAGGTAAATTTAATGTCTCTGAGTTGATCAGGGTTGCGTCCGCTAGGTCTCATGTGTTTTCCGCCAAAATGAAAACCGCACAGTATACCTGAACTGTGCGTCCGACTGGTTTCAATTTAACATTAATCAGCCGATAAAAACGCTAAAGCGCTTGAGGGTGCTAATTTTGCGTCAATCCTATATAGTGCCGTCTGCAAACAGACCCGCTTGTCGGGCGGCGCATTTTACAATTCTATAATCGAATACAGGTGAAAAATGATAAAAAGTATGACCGCATTTGCCGGCAATGAGGTGGAAATAGGCAATCTGACCATAAGCTGCGAGCTGCGCTCGGTCAATCACCGTTACTGCGACATCTCATTAAAATTACCGGACGGCTTGCGGTCTATGGAGGCGGATATTCGCTCAGCTATCGCGGCGCAGATCAGCCGGGGCAAGGTTGAATGCGCATTAAGTTACAAAAAAAGAGCCAACGATGGACAAGGTTTTGTCGTCAACATGGACGCGGTAAACGCCCTGCTTGCGGCGACAGACCGGATAGAGCAGTTGATGCCCGCCGCATTGTCTTTTTCCGCGCTGGATATACTGGCGTTTCCCGGTATTCAGCAAGAGCCTCTGACAGATAAGGAAGAACTGAATGAAGCAATCATAACCCTGGTTAAACAAACGCTGACCCAGTTTCTGAGCGTTCGTGAAAGAGAAGGCGCCCAACTTAAGTTTTTGATCGAGGAACGCTGTATAAAAATGCTGGAATTTGTGGTTTCAGCCGGTCAGCGCCTGCCCGAAGTCCTGTTGCTGATCCGCAATCGCCTCAAGGACCGGATTGTCGAACTGGTCGCGCAACCGGATTTCGATCGCCTGGAACAGGAGCTGGTCTTCCTGGCTCAAAAACTCGATATTAGCGAAGAACTGGACAGGCTCGAAACCCACATCACAGAGGTGCTGCGCGTTTTGAAACAAAAAGAGCCGGTAGGCAGGCGCCTGGATTTTTTAATGCAGGAATTAAACCGCGAAGCCAATACGCTGGGTTCCAAATCAGCCGATAAGGACATGACGCAGATAGCGATAGAATTGAAAGTGCTGATTGAGCAAATGCGTGAGCAAATACAAAATATAGAATAAACATACCGGAGCGTTATATGCCGGTTTTTGTCGTGATTTTTGATTTCCAATATACTCTGGACGCGTAAATTACGGCATACAAAATGATTTTTAAATCCTCTAATGACCTGTTGTTATGACAAATTATGACAAACCCCTACGAAAATTTACCGGCTGAAGCGTTTTGGCGACCGGCTATTGCGGATATAGATCCCCTGCAAATTAGCAATATCTGGAAACCCAAGTTCCGACTGAATAAAAAGCACAATATCGCCACGTCCGGTTCCTGTTTCGCTCAACATATCAGTAAAGCACTGATAGCGCGCGGCTATAACTGGCTGGACGGCGAACCCGCGCCCCGCGGACTGTCGGCTGAATCACGGACAGCCTTCAATTACGGTATTTTTTCCTTTCGTACCGGTAATATTTATACGGCGGCTTTGTTGAAGCAATGGTTGAGATGGGCGTTGGCCGGTGAGCCGGTACCGGATGAAGTTTGGATAAAGGACGGTCGTTTTTATGATCCTTTCAGGCCGGCCATTGAACCTAACGGCTTTATCAGTATTGAAGAGTTGCAAGCATCCAGAAAGGATACCCTCACCGCCATTGCCCAGGTTGTATCTGAAAGCCGCTTGTTTATATTTACCTTGGGTCTGACCGAGGCATGGACCAACAAGCAGCATGCTTATGTTTATCCCATGTGTCCCGGTACTGTAGCCGGAGAGTTCGATGCGAGCAAACACGCCTTTATCAATTACAGCTACCGGCAAATTCAACTGGATTTGCGCGATTCGTTTAATCTGATAAGACGAGCGAATCCCCGCTGCCGGTTTTTGCTGACTGTTTCTCCGGTGCCGTTGACCGCAACCGCTTCAAATCAGCATGTGCTGGTTGCTACGACCTATTCCAAGTCAACCCTCCGAGCCGTTGCCGGCGATATGGCGAACACGCGTCCTGATGTCGATTATTTTCCGTCTTATGAAATAATCACCGGCTTTCCTTTTCGCGCTATGTTTTTCAAAGAAAACCTCAGAAGTATCAGTACAGAAGGCGTGGACTTCGTAATGAATTTGTTTTTTTCCGGTTTGAACGATTCCGGTTTAAACGATAAAGGGCCTGCAAATAGCAATAGCATCCCTTCAAATTCCACTGACGATTTTGCATCGATGCCGGGTGAAAACGAGGTGGTTTGCGAAGAGGAATTATTGGCTGCTTTCGGATCTAAAAAGGTTGATTTATGAGAATAGCGGTAATAGGAAATTCTCATCTTGCAGCGTTCAAGCTGGCGTGGGACGATTTGGCGGATAACTATCAGGATGTAAGGCTGGTATTTTTTGGCTCCGCCGGCGAGGAAATGAGGAGCAAGGTCGCTATAGAGGATGATTGTTTAGTCGCAGTTACTGAAGAAGCCCGCAACGATTTTTACTTTACCTCCGGCGGTTTGACTAAAATTGATTTTTCCGATTTCGATGCCGTGTTACTGATAGGCATGGGTTGCAGGATGTTGCCGCTTTATAGCGCACTGAAATCACATCGGGTTTATGATGCTCCTTCATCTTCTCTTCCTTCAAGAAAAAAAGCGTCTTATCGGACAATATCCGCCGCGTGTATTGCTCAGATTTGCGTGGATCAAATGAAAAATACATCGCTGTTCCAGGTTCTCTCCTTAATTCGATCCGTCAGTAACATTCCCGCTTTTATCATTCCATGTCCCTTTCCAAGCGAAGCCTGTGCCTATGATGATCAGGCAAGATGGGCTTTTTTAAAGCGCATTGCCAGCAAAACGGTTCAGCAAAGCTATTATGAAGGACTCGCTTGTTTATGCCGGTCATTTGCCGCAACACTGATTACTCAACCGGACACCACCATTACCGGTCTCTTGTTCACCAAAGAAGAGTTATCGGTAGGCTCTGTACGTTTTGACGACCATCTTTTGACAACCTTGCATAAAGAAACGGATTACGTACACATGAACCGGGATTATGGAAAGGAAGTTTTAACCTTTATTCTGCAAGGTATTGGGCAGCGATGAAAGAGGCCTGCCGGGATATTTGCCGTAAGACGGGTGCCGGGTATATTTTTCATCCGGCAAACGTTTTGTTTCCTTAATTTTTTTCTTCAATTTCAAACAAGCTGTACTTCTCCATTAAATAAGCCTTGAGCCAGGATTCGGGATCACTAGGGGGTCTTGATATTTCATCCAGTTTCATCAGTCTCTGCTTAAGCAGGTGCTGCGGCATCAGCAACAGTTCTATGTCCGACATCGCAACATATTTATCAGGATGCAGATTATTGCCGTTAATGATTTTTTCCAGCTGATGGCGTTTGAGTCCCAGCGTATGGTTGATTTCAGTCCTGATTTCCAGCATAGCCATCAATAAATCGCTTCCGGTGCAGGTGTCATCAAACAGGCAGCTAAATCGGTTGAGCATATAGTTAATTGCAAACCGGTAGACATCCGATTCCCTGACAAACAACCGCGATGCAATCGCCTGGACCGCCGTACGGTCACTATCGCCCAGACGCAAGGAAATAATTTGTTTCAGATCGTTCAATTCGTGAAGCCTTTCGCGTTGTTATCAATATTACGTCAATAAGATAAAAGATAAATGTTACAGAAATGCGACAACTTCAATCGGGCGGGCGGAAAAGTCATGTCATATAAATGTATTACGTTACACAGAACCTTAATGATCCTGTCACGATTTTGGCACATTAACTGTGAAAAAATAGCCGTTGAGTTGAGACGACACGCAGGGGCGATGACTTGTCAGGAAAGCTGATGAGAGGACGGATTGATAGCGTTTTTGTTGTTGACAACAGGGAATGCGGGCGTCTCGGTTTTACAGGGTGGATGTTTACATAATTTGTTGTTTAATTAAACCAAGAGAAAAATCATGAAAAAATTGATGTTAGGTGCGGCGATTTCCGCTGCTTTATTGAGTGGTGTCGCCAACGCCAATATTACACTTGACGGCTCGGGTAAACCGGTTATTACGCCGGCGGATACCTATGAGATCTATTTGTCAGGCGCTTCTGCCGCGCAGAACTTTATTGATTTGTTGTTGACCAGCACCAGAATTCCAATCGCCAACAGAATTTGTAATTTTACCAAAGTGATCTACAAATATAGCGATAACGGTAACGGCAAAGACCAAAACGCCTATTTGTGCGAATTGAACCCTTTTAATCCGACATTGACCGGTTTGGCGGGCGGTAAAACCAATCTGCTGATTTACAAGCGCAATCTGGGCGGTTCGGCGATGGGCGTCAGTCCGTTGATTGCCGAGGCAAACGGCAATACGGCTAATGCGACGATTGACTACCTGAAAGTGGATAATGCCGCCAATTGTACGGTGCCGGTAATCAGCAGCGGTTTGGCAAGGAGCACCTGTACTTATGTCGGCGGTAATCCGGCTTTCTCACAAGCTCATAAATCCGATTTCGGCATCTCCGATGTGGATCCGCTGCAATTTCGCGGCGCCAATACCGAGGCCGGTTTTCCTGAAGTAACGCCGGCTGATGTCGCGAAATTAACGGTAAAAGCCGCCGCCGCTAACGTATTCAATGTACCGGTGACGTTGAAATTGCGTAACGCCTTGCAGGAAGCCCAGTTTCCAAAAACCAGCAAATGTAATCCTTTAAATGCCGGCTACACAAACGGTTTTAAGGGAACCGCCGAATCCGCTACTTGTATGCCGAGTTTAAATTCAGGCTTGATCACCAGTATTTTTACCGGCAAGCTGAATTCCTGGTCGCAAGTAAAGTTGGGTACTTCCGGAGACTTGTTCGCCAATGCCGCAAGTCCTGCCAGCACCGTATCCGACGATCGTCTGCATATCTGTCGCAGAGTCAACGGTTCAGGCACCCAGGCGCAATTGGGCATCAAATTTTTGAATTACCCTTGCAACGATACGGCGACGCCACCGGCAGTGGATACCGGCGCGCTGCCTGAGGCGGTTAACAGCGCACAGGTTCATGCCTTGTCGACATCAGGCGGTGTTACCGAATGTTTGAATGAGCTGAATACGGGCAGTAATACTGTAGGTACATCGTTCAATAATATCTACGGTGATCGTTGGGCGATCGGCATACAAGCGCTCGACCTGAATGCCAACCTGGCCAATGGTTTTCGTTTCGTAAAAATCGACGGCGTCTTGCCGACATTGGACAATGTGGTCAAGGGCAAGTACAAAGACTGGGTTGAATTAACCTTCCAATACAATTCAACGCATACTTTTGATACCAGTGAAAAGGCCATCGTTGATGAAATCATAAAAGAAGCCGGCAATCCAATTGTCATGGCGGGATTGAATGCAACCGCGATACACAGTTTCGGTCAAGGCGGCTTTTTGGCGGTACCTCAATTATTTGCAGCGCCTTCCAACGGTAAATTGGCTCTTAGCAAGCCGGTCAATCCATTAAGTCACGGTACTACCGCCGCCAAAACAGACAACTGCCGTATGCCGGCGATCTATAATCCCGGTCCAGCGGGCGGTTTGCAGCTTTTCTAATTTGAGATAGCTGTTGTCGGATAAATACAAAGCAGGCCTTGCCTGATTGCAGAGAAGCCAATCGTTTCAGGACGATTGGCTTCTTGCTGTTAAGGCATTTGAAACCGTTTTTTAGCGTTCGTGCATTGGCGGTTATTAAAGGATTTCTTTTCTTTTACTAAAAAGTCCGGGCGGGCGGCAATCAACAGGCTGTCATCAAAAATTAATATAACCTTAATAAAATAACTTATGTCAGGCCCCCTTTTGATAAAGAGCACCTGACATAAAGTATTGCTCGCCAATAAATCTGAAAACAGAAACAGGTGCTTGAGCTCTACGGGTAGAGCCAAGTACAGCTTCAGTGAGAAAGCTCGCCGAATACAAAATGGACAAATTGTCAGAAGCAACGGTTCACCACATCGACACTCACTCAAACACAGCTGAATTAAAACATGCGGATACATGAAACCAAGCAAAGCGCCTTCAAAATCGGCGGCATTGCCTTTTTTTTAGCGACAAACCTGAATTTTGCCGTTGCAGCCGAACAAGTGGCGTCTCAACAGGAAGCACCGCAGCAGGAAGCCAATTTTGATTTGTTGGAGTTGCGCGTAAAGGGCAATACCTTGCTGGAACGGAATCAACTGGAGCGTACTATCTACCCCTTCTTGGGGCCCAAAAAAACTATCGATACCGTGGAAGAAGCGCGTAGCGCGCTGGAAAACCTGTATCGGATAAAAGGTTACCAGACGGTCGCGGTCGATATCCCCGAGCAAAACGTCGAGAACGGCGTAGTTTATCTGCAAGTGGTCGAGGGTAAGGTGTCCCGCTTGCGTGTTAAGGATTCCCGCTATTTTTCATTGGGCGCTATCAAGGCCGGTGTGCCTGAATTGGCGCCAGGCAAGGTGCCCAATTTGCCGATCATGCAGCAACAGCTTGCCGCAATCGGCGCCCAAAGTGCAGACCGCAAGATAACACCGGTGTTGCGCGCCGGTGATACGCCGGGTACGCTGGAAGTCGATTTGAAAGTAAAAGATCAACTGCCCTTACATGGCAGTATCGCTCTGAATGGCCGCAATACGTCATCAACCAGTCGCTTGAGGCTGGTCTCTTCACTGCATTACGATAATTTATGGCAAAAATTGCACAGCGCCTCGCTGATGTATCAGGTCGCGCCGGAAAATAGCGAAGAAGTCGATGTCTGGGCCGGTACTTACGCAATGCCTTTACCTTTAGTGGATAGCGATGCCAGGCTTGCTTTTTATGCGGTCAGCTCATCTTCAAACGCTCAAATAGCCAGCGCTGGGGCTTTATCGGTCGTCGGGATCGGTAATATTTACGGGGCCAGGCTGGTCAAACCTCTGCCGGGTTTGGATGACTATTATCACAGTCTTACGGCGGGTGTGGATTATAAAGATTTTGAGGAAAACCTTAATTTACTAGGCGCCGACAATGCCATAACGACGCCCATTTCCTATCTGCCCTTTATGCTGCAGTACAACGGTTCGTTCAGTGGTAAAGAATCGATGTTGTCGTTTAATGCAGGGGTCAATTTTTCAATACGCGGGCTGGGTAACGACCAGCAGGAATTCGAAAACAAGCGCTTTAATGCGCGCTCGAATTATGCCTATTTGACCGGCGGTATTAATTTTAATCATAACCTGCCGTGGGGTATGGAGTTTGCCAGCCGCTTTTCCGGACAGTTGGCGGATTCGCCTTTAATCAGTAACGAACAGTTTTCACTCGGCGGCGCACAAACGATACGCGGCTATTTTGAAACCCAGGCTTTGGCCGACGACGGTTTGATCGGCTCGCTGGAGCTACGTTCGCCGCGTCTGGTCCCTGATAATATCGACTTTATTAATAAATTACAGGCCCTGGTGTTTATCGACGGCGGCAAGGGTTGGATACAGCAGGCGTTGCCGGGTAACCCGAAAGGCAATGACCTCGCTAGCATCGGTTTGGGGGTGCATTTTCAAGTCTGGAAATACGTGGCCGGTGCGTTTGATTTAGGCTTCCCACTGATTGATCTGGCGCCGGTGCAGAAAGGCGATCCGAAATTGCATTTCAATATTGCGACGGAATTTTGAGAATGAATCTTTATTGCAAGCAAATGTACATGACTACTAAACAAAACCGCGTTCGGCATATAAAAACGTTGGATATTTTTCGCTTAAGGCCCTTGTCGGCTTGTGTGCGTATGGTCATAGCGGGCAGTGTATTTATCGGTTCTGTTTCACCTGTCTATGCCGAATTACCGGTGCCCGCCCAGACCTGGGTGACGATGGGCGGCGCGACCAATCAGGTGATTGGCGATACGCTACGTATTGATCAGCAAACCGATCGGGCTATTCTCAACTGGGAAAGTTTCAATGTCGGTGCTAAAAACCAGGTTCAATTCAATCAACCTAACAGTTCATCAATTGCCCTCAACCGCATTTTCCAGGATGACCCCAGTAAAATTTTGGGCAAAGTGACGGCCAACGGCCAGATCTATCTTTATAACAAAAACGGCTTTGTGTTCGGCAAGGATTCGGTCGTTGACACCAACACGCTGGTTGCCTCGACATTAAATATTTCCGATGAGGTTTTTGAAGGCGGTATTGTTCGTGAATTCGACGATACCGGTAACGCCGCGCTGCAAGGTCAGGCAGGCGACCCTCAAACTGCGGCTATTCAAGTAGAGGCAGGCGCCAATATTCATATCGGTAAAAACGGACGGCTTATTATGGCAGCCCCTACCGTAACCAATGCCGGTAAAATCTCTGCCGATGAACAAGGGCAGATTATCCTGGTCGCCAGCAAGGATAAGGTTTATCTACAACCGGCGGATAACAGCGGGCCTTTCGCCGGTTTGCTGGTCGAAGTCGGCAGCGGCGGTAAAGTGTCCAATCTGGGTGACATTGCGGCGCGTCAGGGCAATGTCACGCTGGCCGGATTTGCCGTCAATCAGGGCGGGCGGATTACCGCAACGAGCTCGGTCAACGTCAATGGTTCCATTCGCTTATTGGCCAGGGAAGCGGCGGAAAAGCAGAGCGAGGCGCTGGTCGCCACGCGCACCGATCGCGACCAGGACTTAAACGACGGTCTCGGCACCAAGTCGAGGGTCACCTTCGCGCCGGGCAGCACCACGCAAATTATTGCCGATGCCGACGGCGGCTCAGCGATTGATGAACAAGAGCAGCCCTTGTCTTACCTGGAAGTATCGGGGCATACCGTACACATGCAGTCCGGCTCGGCTATCGTTGTTCCCGCCGGCAAGGTGGATGTGACGGCAACCGACAATCTGCTCGATCCCTCGCAGGGCCAAAATGGTCGTATCATTCTCGATAAAGGTGCGCGCATAGACGTTTCGGGGACCGAGCATGTCTCGGCGCCGATTGACCGGAACGTCGTTGATGTGCCTGTGCAGACCTATGAGTTACGGGATTCGCCGTTGCAGAAAGGCGGTGTGCTGCAAGGTCAAACGGTACGGGTGGATATTCGCAAGGATACCGATATTATTGACACCAGCGGCGCCAAAGCGCGCTTTGAGCGCAGTATTGAAGAGCGTCTCGGCGTCGGCGGCGAGATTAACCTGACCTCCAGCGGCGATGTGATCGTCAATAATGACGCCGTTGTCGATATTTCCGGCGGCTCGATCGATTACCAGGACGGTTACATCAGTACGACCAAGTTGTTAACCGATTACGGCAGGATTGTCGATATCAGTGACGCCGACCCTAATGAACATTATGTCTCGATCTATGGCGTGGTCAGGGAAGTGCATGAAAAATGGGGCGTTACCCAGGTATGGGATACGCAGGCGCAGCTTGGTCAAGGCGTTTTTGAACAAGGCTATACACAGGGGTTGGCCGCCGGTGCCCTGAATATCGTCGCGCCGACGCTCGCGTGGAACGGCGAATTGATAGCGGGTTCAGCCGGTAATACTTATCAGCGTACAGCGGAGACGATGGCTTTCGGCGGCTCTTTTTCGGTGGATACCAGCGTATTTAATTCCAGCCAGGGCGTGCTGTTCCAGACCGAAAAGAATGCCGTGGATATTGGTGTTGACGACAAGTTTCCCACCGATAAACAAAACCAGTCGGCTGACTTGGTGCTGTCCACCGCATTAACCAATGATTCCGGACTGCAAAAACTCAGTATTAAAACACTCAGCGATGTGAAGGTGGCGGCTGATGCCGACATAGTCATGAAATCCGGCAGTGAATTTAAACTGGACGCCGGTCATATTGATGTACAGGGTGATATTTATTCAGCAGGCGGTACGATCAACCTGACCAGCCGGAATACCGGCATTCCTGACAATTCCGGTAAATTGGACGTCGGCGCCGGATCAGTCCTTGATGTGTCGGGACGCTGGGTCAATGATTATGCACTGGGTCTGGATGT
Source organism: Methylococcaceae bacterium (assembly GCA_005772825.1). Classification (GTDB taxonomy): domain Bacteria; phylum Pseudomonadota; class Gammaproteobacteria; order Methylococcales; family Methylomonadaceae; genus SXIP01. The sequence continues at coordinate 10,245 of SXIP01000080.1, forward strand.
AACGCCTGTCGAGCCATTGGCGATTGACGGCGGTAGTGTCAAGTTGACGGCAAGCGGCGACCTGAATGTGGCGTCGGGATCGGCCATCAGGGCCGACGGCGGGGCCTGGCTGGCGCAGGATAACAGTCTGACTGAAGGGAAGGGCGGTGCTATCAGTCTGGAAACGCTTCCCAGAGGCGATAATGAATCGTCATTACTGCATCTCGACGGCAAGCTATCCGCTTATGGTTTATCGGAGGGCGGTAGCCTGAGCCTCACCGGCGGCGATATTATTGTCGGTGCAGCGGATAATGCCGAACAAGCGGCGTCGGCTCTGGTGCTCGGCGTTCACAATGGACAATTTGATTTTGCCAAAGATTCGGGGTTTGGAGCTATTAATTTAAGCGCTAATGCCGGTGATTTGACGGTCAAGGCCGATACCACACTCACATTGATGCAGCAAAACCGGATTCTGCAAGGCGATTTCAGGCAGCAGGCCGGCGGCCAATCCTTGGCAGATATAAGCCGTATCGAAACATTGCCGGAACATTTACGCAACCCGGTCGATTTATCGCTGACTGCGTTTAAGGATGTCAAGCTGGAAACCGGCAGCAAGATTCTGGGTGACAAGGAAGCGAACATCAGCCTGGCATCGACGGCAGGCGGCCTCTATATTGATGGCTTGATTGATGCACCGGCAGGTTCTATCAACCTGAATATCAATGCCGACCCGGCTGTGGAATACAATGCGGCGCAGGCAATCTGGCTGGGCGAACATGGGCAATTAACCGCCTTGGGCACAACACGATTGAATCCTCCCGATGCTTCAGGTCGACGCAACGGCGAGGTGCTGGATGGCGGCGACATTACGCTAAAAGCGCAACGAGGTTATGTCATTCTTGAGCAAGGCTCGCAGATTGATGTCTCCGGTACCCGAGCGGTGCTCGATTTGCCTGTTGCTGACGCTTCGGGTTCGGGCATTCATTACGTGCCGACTGAAGTTGGTTCCAATGCCGGTAAGATTTCGTTAACGGCGGCGGAAGGCGCGGCACTGGACGGCGATCTCAAAGGTGCTGCGGGTTCTGCGACAACGCAAGGTGGACGTATGGACCTGGTGCTGAACCGTGCCGAGCGTAACCCTCCAAACCCTGCAGTGATACCCTTCCCGGAAGGCGATTTGGTGCTCAATGTCGTGCAGGCTGAGCAACCGATACTCGATCAAACGCTGCAGTTCGGCGATGTGATTCCTGACGAATTAAACGGCGGGGCGACGGTTAGCACCGATAAAATCAACGCCGGCGGTTTCGATGACCTTCGCCTGTCTTCAACCGAAGAGGTGAGGTTTTCGGGTGATGTTAATCTGGCGACGGGGGCGCGTATTGATATAGATGCGCCTCGTATTGCGTGGACGGGTCTTGATGGCGCAACTACAGGCAACGTTAACCTGAATACCGCTTATTTAAGAATGGGCTCATCATTAATTCGGGACGTGAACGATTTGCCGGTTAGCGGCGGCGGTATTTTTACGGCGCATTCGCAATGGACGGAATTGGGCGGCGCCTCGTTATGGAATGGCTTCAGCAACATCAATCTCAATAGCGCCCATGATTTACGCACGGTGGGGGTGGTCGACATCAGTCCAACGCATCGTGATTATGTCGGCACGCTGGTGACGGCAGCTGATTTAAATCTGACAGCGAGCCAGATTTATCCTTCCACGCTGACACATTTTACCTTTGCGGTCAGGAATAATCCTGAAGGCCAAATTACTGTCGCCGGTAACGGCAATAGCGATAACTCGCCGTTGTCGGCGGCAGGCATATTGAATTTTGAAGCGCCGATAATTAATCAGAACGGTGTGGTAAAAGCGCCGTTTGGTACGATTAACCTGACTGCCGGTTCCAGCCTGAGACTGGGTGAAAACAGCCTGACGTCCGTTTCCGGGGCGGGGCAGTTGATTCCATTCGGAGTGATACAAGGCGGCCTGGATTGGCTCTATCCATTGGATAGCAACCACAACCTGGTGTTTTCTGCACCGCCTGAAAAGCGATTGGCTTTATCGGCGCCTAGTGTGGAATTGGCAAAAGGCAGTGTCGTTGATCTGTCGGGCGGCGGCGATTTGCTGGCGCATGAGTTTTTACCGGGCTCAGGTGGTTCTTTTGATTACCTGGATCCGAACAGTCCGTCTTACCAGGGCGGTTTTGCGGTGGTGCCGAACTTAGGCTCGGATATTGCACCCTTTGACCCGTTGCAAAGCGCGGGTTTTGATTACGCAGTCGGCAGCAAGATTTATTTAAGCGGTACGTCGGGCTTGCCTGCCGGCGAATATACGATCTTGCCGGCGCGTTATGCGCTGTTGCCGGGTGCTTTCCTGGTGACGCCGCAGGCCCACACCCGGGATTTGACGGCGACGACCTATACGACGGCAGGCTTGCCGATTGTTGCCGGTTATCAGCTAAACGCTGGTACCGGTACTAGGGATGCGCGTACCAGCGGCTATTTGCTGGAGAACGGCGTCGATATTCGCCGGCATTCTGAATACGATGAGCAAACCGCTAATACCTTCTATCCCGCACAAGCGCTGAAAAATGAAACCGGCACGCCGATTCTGCCGATGGATAGCGGCCAGATTTCAATAACGGCGGAAGATAAACTGGCTCTGGAAGGCGAGTTTAAAGTGGCTTCGGCGGGCGGAAAAGGCGCGCGCATGGATATTGCCGCCAATCGTCTTAAAGTCGTCAACAGTCTAAGCGCGACACCGACAGAAGGCACGCTGGAAGTGTTGGCAGGCGATCTGAGTCATTTAGGCGTCGACAGTTTGTTTTTGGGTGGGCAGCGTAGTAACAATGTCGCTACCGGCGCCACGGATTTAAATGTCACGGCTGAAGAAGTCATTTTTGATACCGGTGCAGAGGTGCTGGTCACCGATTTGGTCGCCGCCGCTTTGGATAAAGTGGAAGTTAGGAACGGCGCTGTGTTGAGTGCGTCAGGCAGTGTCAACACCGGCGATACGCAATTTAACGTGACGGGTGACGGGGCCTTGTTAAGGGTCAGCGCCGATGACCAGGTGACTTTGAACCGGTCGTCAGCACCCGGTAATACCGGTGAGTTGCTGATTCAGGACGGTGCAACGCTGGCGGCATCGCAATCCATATTGCTGGATGCGAGCAAATCGACGACATTAGCCGGGAATATCCAGATGGATGGCGGCTCGTTGAACCTAAGCGCTAACAGCATCAATATCGGCGATGTCGGCGGCTTGTCGGACGGCGCATTGAATTTGTCCAATGAAAAACTGAATGCCCTGGCTGTTGATGAGCTGGTATTAAGCAGCCGTGACAGCGTTAACTTTTATGGCGATGTCGGGCTGGTAGACGGTAGCGGCAACTTGAACGCCATTACCTTCGACAGTCTGGTCATTAATGCAGCGGGTTTTTCAGGTTTTGCCTCGGGAAGCAATAATGGTTCCGGTCAAACGGTAAAACTGGAAGCGAACAACCTGCAATTGCAAAACACAATAGGTGCTGTCGCCACGCAAGCGGCAACAGGACAAGGCATCCTGGATATTTCGGCGAACAACTACGCGCAAGGCAGCGGTAACTTCGGTGTTAAGGGGTTTCAAAAAGTAAATGTCAATGTGACGGAAGGCTTCAAGGCGAATGGCGACGGCGCATTGACTATCGGCGGCGACTTGAACCTGACGGCGGGTTATATCAGCGCAAGCGGCGGCAGTCATCTTACGATTGACGCCGCCGGTCACAACGTACAATTGAACGGCAACGGCAGCACCGTCGTCCCTGCATCAACCGGCTTTGGCGGGGCTGTTAACATCAAGGCCGATACGGTCGATTTTAACGCTCGTGTCCTGATGCCTTCGGGTTCTTTCGGGTTGCAGGCTTTGAGAGGTGATGTCAGCGTCGGATCACAAGCCGATATAGACCTTGCCGGACGAGCCGTCAACTTTGCCGATACGGTTGACTATACGCCCGGCGGCATCTTCAGTGCGATTGCCGATCACGGAAAAATCACGCTGGCCGAAGGGTCTGTCGTTAACCTGAGTACCGGCGGGGGTCAAGCCAAAGGCGGCAAGCTGGTATTAAAAGCGCTTGAGCAGACGGTCGATCTTGCGGGACAGATCAACGCAAGGGCAGGCAGTGCGGAGCTTGATGTCTCGGGTTTTAGCGCCGATGCGGGTTTTGACAGCCTGATGAATACGCTCGGTGCCGCCGGTATCTCCGATTCGATTTATTTCCGCAGCCGCGATGCCGATATTGTGCAGTCGTCAGGTCAGGCCATCAAGGCCGACACCGTGACGCTGGTGGCGGATAAGGGTGCAATGACATTGTCCGGCAAAATAGATGCCTATGGTACTAAAGAAGGCGGCGCTATCAATTTGTACGCCGGCGATACCATCACGCTGGAAAACGGCGCGGTATTAACGGCGACAGGAAACAAGGGCGGCAAGGTGTTGCTGTCGTCGGTGGATAATGACGACGATAATGTAAGCGGTATCGCTGTCAAAGCAGGATCATTCATTGATGTCAGTGGCGCTACGCCGGAAACCGGCGGTGAAGTCAATTTGCGGGCACTGCGCACCGACAGCAATCACGATGGCGCGGATGATTCCATTAACATCCAGCCTGTTGCAGGTACTGTGCAGGGCTACGCACAAAAAGCCGCTGTTTTTGATGATGTCGGCAATCTGCTGTCCCAGGGTTACAGCAAGTTTTATGCTGAAGGCGTCAAGAAATACGACAACGCGGATTTTGCCGTTGCTGGAGAGATCGGCAGCGACGACATTAATCACATCAAAAACGATACCGATGTCTATATGACCGCTGCGACGATGCAGAAAGTCAGCAGCGATCTGGGTGGAGGGATTCGATTGCGGGCCGGTATAGAGATTGATTATAGCGGCGATCTGGCCTTGAACAGTCAGTGGGATCTGGTCGACTGGCGTTACGGCGACTCGTCCGGCATAGGCTTGCCGCCCGGTACTCTGACTCTTAACAGCAGTGGTAACCTGACACTGAATAATTCCGTCACTGATGGTTTTAAAGACGGCTTGTTGCTGGGCTTTGTCAATGTGAAGGACCTGTTGCAAACCGGTGATTCCTGGTCATATCAAATAAACGCCGGCGCTGATCTTGGCAGCGCCGACTCCAATGCAACGGCTGCTGCAAAAGACCTGACTATCGGTTCGGCGGTGACGGTGCGTACCGGAACCGGCGATATTGCATTGGGCGCAGGCGGCGACATTGTTTTCACCGACCAAACGTCAACAGTTTACAATGCCGGCAGGGCCGAGAATAGCGGACGCTACGGCACATTGAACGAGCAGATTGTCGGCTTCCTGCTGTATAGCGAATACCCGGTCGATGGCGGTGATCTGGTTATCAAGGCAGGTAATAATATTCAAGGAGCGGTTACTAACCAGTTTATCGACAGCTGGCTGCTACGTATCGGCAACTGGACCAACAATACCACGCATGCCAATGAATTACCCACCGCCTGGGGTGTTGCACTGGGCTATACCGTCGATGGTTTCGGCAATGCCGCCGATGCGACGGCGCCGCTGTTCCAGCAAAATGTAGGTTCGTTCGGCGGCGGTAAGGTCAATGTCAGCGCATCCGGCAATATCAACGATCTGTCTGTGATGATGCCGACCACCGGCAAGCAGGTCGGTGAGCCCGACACGACATCGTTTTCCGATTATCTGACCAATGTCGTGCAAATTCAGGGCGGTGGTGAAATGCAGGTGAATGCCGGTGGCGACATCAGCGGCGGCGCTTATTATCTGGGTAAAGGTGATGGCGCGATTTCGGCGGGTGGAGCGATAACCGGCAGCGCCAACCAGTTTGTTGACGGGCCTCAGTTGGCGATGGGCGATAGTAGCCTGAGCCTGAATGCGAACAGCGGAATCACGGTGTCGGCGGTATCCGATGCGATGATGCTGCATTCCGGTAATGCTTATTCGGAAGACGGCAGCAATTTTTTCAGTTATACCGATAACAGCGGCATTATCTTGAAATCCTTGTCCGGTGACGTGCATTTAGGCGCGGATACCAGTGTCATAGGCGCTGAGGACAGTTTAAACCTGACCGGAAGCCAGGCAAGCCTGTCTACTATTTACCCGGCTTCGCTGAAAACAACGGCATTTGGCGGCAGTGTAATGCTTGATGACCAAGTCACGCTTTATCCATCCGCGACATCAACGTTAAGCGTTCTGGCGAAAAACAATATCAGCTCGTCGGTCGATTCATTAAGGCTCAGTATGTCCGATGCCGATAAAACCTTGTTGCCGAGCGCGCTGTTCCCACTGGCGAGAAGCTTGTTGAATGATGCCGAAGCGATCCTGAATCCTTATGGTATCAGCAGCCTAGTGCATGCCGCGGTGCCGGTGCATACCAATGATCAGGAGCCGGTCAGGCTGGTGACCGGCGAAGGCGATATTAAATCCATTCAGGTTAATGTGCCCAAAAAGGCGATCATCCAAAGCGGGCGGGACATCAATAACGTGTTGGTCAATATCCAGCATGTCAATGACGGCGATGTATCGATTGTATCGGCGGGCCGCGATATTCGTTTTACCAGCGCGCGCAGTGTTGATGGCTTGCTGGTCGATAATTTTAACAAGATTACCGTTGCCGGTTCCGGCGATGTGCTGGTCAAGTCCGGGCGTAATATTGATTTTGGCGCATCGGGCGGTTTGTCGACACTGGGCAATTTAGCCAATGCCAATCTTGTCGGCGATGCCGGGGCCAATATTTCCGTGTTGGCGGGGTTGAATACCAGTGCGCCGGATTATTCGGGGTTTCTGGATGTCGTCAAATACGCTGAAAATTATAGCGACTATAAATCATTGGTCACTGATTTCATGCGTGAACGCACAGGCGATATGGCGTTGACTGAAAGTGCCGCGCTCGCTGCATTCAGGCAATTGAGCGGCGATGACTATGCATCGATTCAGCCGACGCTGGATAGCTTGCAGAGTAAGGAATATAGCGACCAATATGGTCAAATCGAGGCCTTGGTGACGCCATTCATGCAGGCGCGTCTCGGTGATCCGACACTGACCGATGCGGCTGCGCTGAAAGCGTTTTCAACATTAACCCCCGATCAATATTTGCCTATTCAACCGCAGTTGAATGCCTTGGTGAATAAGGTGTTTTTTAATGAACTTAAAGCATCCGGTTCGGCTTCCGCCGCCTCTGCCGACGCTGGTAATGAGCGTGGCTTTGCGGCTATCGAGACTTTATTTCCGGGGTCGGAATGGAAAGGCGATTTAAGTCTGTTCTTCAGCAAACTGCAAACGCTCCAGGGCGGTGATATTAATTTGCTGGTGCCGGGCGGCGAGATCAATGCCGGTCTTGCTGTGTCCTTCTCAGGCGCAAAAGCGGCATCGGAACTGGGTATCGTTGCCCAGGGCAAAGGTGAAATCAACGCCTTCGTTCGCGATGATTTTATCGTCAACCAATCCCGCGTTTTTGCGCTGAGCGGCGGCGATATCCTGATCTGGTCGTCGGAAGGCGATATTGATGCCGGGCGCGGCGCCAAATCGGCGATTGCTGCGCCGCCGCCGGAGATCAGTTTCGATAAGGACGGCAACTTGGTTATTGTGTTTCCGCCTATCGTATCCGGTAGCGGTATCCGTACCGCGGCAACGTTTGGCGATACGCCCGGCGACGTCTTCCTGTTTGCCCCGAAAGGCGTAGTTAATGCCGGTGAAGCCGGTATCGGCGGAACCAACGTGACCATCTCGGCAACAGCGGTGCTCGGGGCTAATAATATTCAGGTCGGCGGTATCGGCACCGGCGTTCCTGCGGCGTCAACAGGCAGTCTCGCCGCAGGCTTGACCGGCGTCAGTAATTTGAACGCCAACGTCAGTCAGGTTGCGCAGGCTTCCGCTGATATGAGCAAAGACAGCGCCGAGAAAGCCAATAAGGATTTAAAGCTGGGTACGCTCAGTGTTGATATATTGAGTTTTGGTGACGGCGAATCGAGTCATAACAATGATGATCGCCGCAAGCCCAAGTCTGCTTCGTGATCAATAATCGTGCTTTGTTGGTTATAGATGGGCTGTTTTTATACGGGCCGAAACAATTGAAACAAATACCTGCTTTTCTGAAATCATTTAGAAACATTAACAGCTGATACTGAATTCAAACTCGCAATTAACAGCGAGTTTGGCCACCTGTTAATTCAATGGCGAACGATAAGGAAAAAACTTTATAGATTCGCCTGGAATAATATCTGATTTCAGCAATATCGATTGTAGGAGTTTGTTATGAAAACGATTAATTTCACTCATGGTTCGCAATATCTCCCAGTAGCGGTGCTGTGCGCATTGATGCTAAACGCAACCAGTGCCACGAGCGCAACTTTTATCACCAGCAAGGTGAATGGGGATGATCAGTTCAAGATATATCTCAGCCCTGTCGACCCTACTACGAGCCCATTGCCTTTTCAACCCGAGGGTTTTCAGTACGCCAACGGCTTTGGTTGGGATTTCACCTTTACCAATACCCTGTTGCTTCCACAAACATCAGCCGGTACTAACTATAAAGATTATTGGCTTAATATTTGGGTTCAGGATGTAGGCGGTGGCGGGCCTGATCTACTGGGGGATTTTCAATTGACAGGCGTGCCCGGTGTAACCGGTGGTGGTTCGGTGGCAGGGTGTGCATTTGATAATGGATTGACACGTATTCTGACCAATACAGGACGATGGAAAGTAACGAAGCCGCTACCTCTTTCGAGTGCGCCGTCACCTGCCGGGTATCCGATATGGGTTAGCAACTACTTGCCCCCTTGGGTTGTACCTACAGTAGTACCAACGTCGCTGGGTCTTAATGGAGTCGCCCCATGGGGGCCTCAGCCGGGAATTCATCCAAACGCCAGATGGATAACTACAACACCGGCCAATGCCAACAATACCGAAGCGTGGTTCAGTACCCATATCCGCTGTCCGTAATAGGATAACAACAGGGGATGTCTTAATAACGGACATCCCCGAATCAGCTATTATTACGCCGGTATATGGTCAGGCTCAGGTTGACGGTTGACCGTCGACCAGAATTTTCAGCTTTTGACCGCTTTGCAAGCCTCTGCTCAAAGTATCCGAGTTCGATTTACGCAAATCTGCAATGGATACATTAAATTTACGGGCGATTTGTGTGAGTGAGTCACCTTTGCCAACGGTGTAACGAATCAGGCGAACCGCAGATGAAGAACTGGCCAGTTGTTGATTCATAGATTTGATCGTGAGTTTTCTTCCCGGAACCAATGCTGTTTTTAACGTAATTTTGTTCCATTCTGCGAGCTCTTTCGGGCTAACTGAAAACCGTTGCGAAATATTCCAGAAAGTGTCGCCTTTTTTTACCGCATAAATTTGACTGTTTACAGTTTTGATTTTAGAAGCTTTGGCAAGTAAGACGTTGTTATCACGTTTGTTTGTTGTTGAAGGGATCTGTAAAAACATGCCTGAGCGAACCGTGCTACCGGCCAGATGGTTAGCCTCGCGGATAGACTTGATCGTTGTATGGTTTCTGCTGGCAATTGACGCCAGATTTTCACCTGCCTTGACCTTGTATTTTGTGCTGAGAACAACAGGCGCTTCTTCATGGTGAGTCTTGACTGTTTTTTCCATGTCATGCCGTGTTTGTAACGCTTTTGCCTCGTCATGTCGAAGTGAAGTGTGCTTTACGGGATCGTGCCGAACAACCTGAGTGATTCTTTCCTCGCTCTGCCGCAATTGCGCTACCTTTATCTCATCATGTTTGACTGTCTCTACCCTGTCCACATTAAAAAGATCCAAATTCACGCGCTCTCCGAAGGGAAGCATCGCCAGATTTTTTTTGAAGGATTGCGCCTGTTCAACCGGCACTAATAAGCGGTGCGGTCCTTGAGGAGCGGTGCAGGAGCGGTTGAAACCGGGATTTAACTTAATAAATTTGTCAAAAGGCGTATTCGCCAATTGGGCGGCTTTACGTAAATCCAGTGGGGATTTTATGTCAACGACTTCAAAGTAAGGCTTGTTGGGGATATGCTGCAAATGAATGTTATATTGTTCGGCATTGGCGAATATCTTGGCAATAGCCAGTAATTTGGGAACATAGTCTACGGTTTCATCAGGCAAATCCAATGACCAGTAATCGGTCGGCAGATTGCGGTACTCATTTTTTTCGATGGATTTTTTGACCCGGTTTTTGCCGCAATTATAAGAAGCCAAGGCGAGGAGCCAGTCGCCGTCAAAATTTTCGCTCAACTCTTTAAGATAGCTGGTTGCTGCTTTGGTTGAGGCATACACATCGCGCCGACCATCGTACCAGGCATTTTGTTGAAGACCGTATTCTTCACCGGTTGACGGTATGAACTGCCAAAGCCCGGATGCATCGGCATGTGAATAGGCATTGGGAATAAAGGCGCTTTCAACGACAGGCAATAAAGCAAGCTCGCCCGGGATATGTTTTGCCTCGACTTCATCGAGAATATGATGCAGATAAGGCTCGGCCCGCTGCTGAATGATTGCAAGAGACGCCGGGTGCTGTAAGTACCAGCTTATTGCACGGTCAATCCGGTCATTTTCAATTTCAGGCAATGAATATAATGACAATAATCGATCCCACTCGGTATTGTGTTGGGTCGATGCGGATTTATGTTTTTGATTGCTGAATGTCAGTTTGGGACGCGGGTGCGTCGCATAGTAAATATCCTGGTCGTATTCAGGCACTTGATCATTGACACTCACAGGTACTTTTTGAGTTTCCGAGCAACCTGCAACAATTAAAGAGATTGAAATTAATAAAAAATTAACCGACCTGTTAAAATTAACATGCATCATCTTAAGCCCAAGAGAGTGGTTTTATATGGAATTTTGTCATTATAGCTTGTTTTTATTGAAAATCATTAAAGTCATGTATTATTGAGGTTGATTAATGAAGCGCAATTTTTTATTTTCCTGGTATGAAACCCCTCGAGGCAAGCTGTTAAAAGAGCTTGAAGCCGATTACCTGCAGCGCTCGATTACTGTCAGTTGCCAACAGACAATACTGCAAATTGGCGGTTTGGGTTGGGAAAGTGACTTCATTGATTGCTCTTTATATAAAAATTATACAGTGCTCGATGCAAAAGCCTTAAGCTCCGAGGGGGCAAGAAGAATTCAGGCAAAAGCCTATCGCTTGCCATTGCAAAGCGACAGTATAGATATGGTCATCTTGCCGCACCTGCTGGAGTTTGATGCTTACCGTTTCCAGACTATTCGCGAGGTAGAGCGTGTATTGAAGCCGGAAGGCATCGTCTTGATCATGAATTTCAATCCCTGGAGTATATGGGTGCGATACCAGTATTTACTCGATAAAAAAATGGCGGATAACTGGCGCGGTCACTTTATCAGTCGCTCAAGGATTGTCGACTGGCTAAAATTATTAAATTTCGAAATCACGGTCTCGTCAGAATTTTATATGGAGACCGTCGTATCTACACATGGAAAATTTATCAGCAGCAGGAACTCCATTGTAGCGACGGCTTATGCGGTTAAAGCCATAAAACGCCGTTATAATTTAATTCCGCTAACACCGGTTAAAAACGATTCGCCTCGTCTGGCTCTGGCAAATTCACTTAATCCATCCGCGCAACTAAACAAACATGACTAATAGTGTGATCATTTATACCGATGGCGCCTGTCGTGGTAATCCGGGGCCCGGCGGCTGGGGCGTCATTTTGGGTTACAAAGGCCGGTTTAAGGAACTTTACGGCGGCGAACCCGACACCACTAACAATCGTATGGAGCTGATGGCCGCAATACAGGCGCTGGAAGCCTTGAACAATCCCTGTTCAGTAAGGCTCCACAGCGATTCCAGCTATGTTTTGAAAGGCATTACCGAATGGATGGACAACTGGAAAAAGCGTGGCTGGAAGACCGCTTCGAAATCACCGGTCAAAAATGAAGACCTCTGGCGCAGATTGGATGCCGCCATTGCCCGGCATGAAATCGAATGGCTTTGGGTCAAAGGGCATTCCGGCGATGAAGGTAATGACCGGGCGGATGCGCTTGCCAATCTTGGCATTAATTCTCTGACACGCAGGGTTTAGGCGGCACGTTGCAAGCGCCATCCTTCGGTTTTTGCTGTCGAATCTGTCCCGGTGCAATACGAATCAACGCGGCCCTTTATTTTTTGTTACTCATCAGCGCCTTGAGGTCAGCGAACGGGTTATGAGTCGCCGCCGGTGATGATGACTTGCTTGCGATGGAACTGCCAAAGCGCGTTTCCTCGTATCTTGAATGCTCGTTATCGTGGCAATACAAACATAACAGCTCCCAGTTACTGCCATCCGAAGGATTGTCATCGTGGTTGTGGTTTTTATGGTGAACCGTCAATTCAGCCAGATTTTTATGGGTAAATTCACGCGCACAACGTCCGCAAACCCATGGATACAGCTTAAGGGCCTGGCCGCGATAGGATTGCTCCCTCAGTTCCTGACTGCGTCGTGCATCAGTAACAATCTGGTTTAATTTGTCTTTATCCGGTTGTGTCTTTTTTAGCGTCATAATAATCACCTTGTCAGGCGTGTCGAAAAGTTAGGGTAGAAGAGGTAATGGTACAAGAATAGTTGATTTTGCGTTAAATTATACTGCCCTAAGTCGATTCGGCAATGCACCTCCATCTTGAGTATAAGACGAGTGATTGTATGATTGCTTGTCGGGTCATTGACAATAACAGGCAATGAGCAACCGGCCGGCAGTGCAGTATTGAATCGCGCATCCGTCACTTTTTCAAACATCAAATCAAGCAGGTTAAGTTTATGGGCTGGAGAGAACGCAAGCATGAAGAGGCTTATGCCGATGCAGAAGTCGAAGAACGATTAAAAGATGAATTACCGCACTGGTATCTGGAAAACGGCTGGATTCGGCGCAAATACAAAACCAGTGGTTGGAAGGCGACGCTGATGGTGGTTAACACGGTCGGTCATTTGGCCGAGGCAGCGTTTCATCATCCCGATCTTACCGTTTCCTATGCGTTCGTCATTGTCAAGTTGATGAACCATGCGGCAAAAGGCATTACCAACAAGGATTTTGAACTGGCGCGAAAAATCGAGGATGTCATTATGTGGCAGCCCGGTAAGGAAGGCGGATCACTGGAAGGTACGCCCGATGATCCCCGGTTCAAATACATCAAATACGATTAATTTTATTTTGCCGGACTGTCACATTGCGGCAGTCCGGCACATTCAATAAACAGAGATTCAGTAATCTTTACTCGGCAATCTTTACTAACCAGCCGTCACTGCCCTTGCATTTGTTCGGACCGTCGGCGCTAATGCTGATTCTGGCGAATGTCCCTTTTAAGCTGTCAGGAAGTTTGCCCGTTACTTCAAAGCTCTTATTTTTAGCCGTGATGGTCACCGCTACAGGCAGATCCTTGACAGTAACGTTGATGCTGTCCGGGTTGGTTCCTGCCGACGCCAGAAAAGAAAATGCCGACTTTGCGGCAACTTCGGCATTATTAACCGGGGAGAATTCGCTAAACTTTGGTTTAGTGCATGATTTTGTACTGCTGCTACTGCCGTAAGCCCAGACGTTACCGGTCGCAAGCATTAAAGCAAGTATCCACAGGGTATGGTGTGATTTCATTGTCAAGCCTCTTATAGTTATGGTGTTATTTTGGCGTATGCCGCTATCGGGGAGCTGTTATTGAGGCTCCGGAATTATTGTAAACCCTTAATTTTCTCTGCGACACTTTACCCGACACCGCATCCGCTCCCCTAGACTAAACTTATTTTAAAATCGGCGATTGTCAAGCACGTCCGGTATGTTCGCTCTGCCAATAAGTCTCCGACTGCATTTCTATCAACCGGGACACAGTTCGCCTGAATTCAAACGCGCCGTCACCTTCCAGATAAAGTTCCTGTGCCGGCACTTCTGCGCTGCAAATCAGTTTTACCTTGTGTTCGTAAAGTGCGTCAATCAAAGTCACGAATCGTTTGGCCTCGTTACGCTTTTCGGCAGTCAATCGCGGCACCTCGGCGATAATCAGCGTACTGAACCTTGAGGCGATTTCGAGGTAATCGGCAGGGCCCAACGATTGTGTACAAAGCTCATCAAAAGTTGATAAGGCCATATCTTCATGTACCGCGGTTAATACAATCGTGCGCCCTAATACCTGCAAAGACCCGGATTGCCTGGGAGAAAAATTGGACATTTCATTATAACGTTGCCGGATAAACGGCCCGGCCTGCTCATCCAGCGGAAAATAATAAAGCGTGTCTCGGGTGGGTTGATAACTGAGCCGGTAATCCTCCTTCGCAACCAGCTCTATGATGTCGGCTGCGCCTTTCAAAACCTTGATAAAAAACAGGAACTGTTCTCTTTGCAAGCCGCCCTGGTATAAATCATTCGGATGACGGTTGGACGTGATAACCACGACAATGCCCAGTTCAAACAGCTTGCTGAATAATCGCCCCAAAATCATCGCATCGGCAATATCGGTCACATGAAACTCATCAAAGCACAGCAGCAGAACCGAATCCCTGATTTTTTTCGCCAGAGCGGAGATGGCGTCGGTTTTTTGATGCCGATGCTGATGGATGAAGGCATGAACCTCCTGCATGAAGGTATTGAAATGCACCCGCTGTTTTTGCGTTATCGGGCAGGCATCATAAAACAAGCTCATCAACATCGACTTGCCGCGACCCACATCGCCGAAAATATAAAGGCTTTGACACTTTTCCGGCTTGGCTGCCAGCAATTTATGCGCCCCCGGTTTTTGATCATGCGCCGCCGTGACGACGACCTTTTCCAGAAGCCTTTGCAGATGCTGCAAGGCGCGCAATTGCGCCTCATCATGCTGAATATGATTTTGTTCCACCTGTTTGCTGTACTGCTTTTCCAGCTTACCGGATACGTCAGGGAAAGTAGCCGTTGCCGGTGTTGCCTGTTGAAAAAACTTTTTTAGCATGTCCGGGATTGAAATAAGAAAATGAATAAACCAAAAATATCAAACTGTTTGATCAGGCTGCGGTAAACAGCTAATCATTAATGACATATCAGTCAGAGTAACATTAATCGCTATTTCAAACTATCCGCAGGATTAAATTGCACCTGGATTATAACAATCGGCAGATTAATGCTGGGAAGTTGTTTTTCAACTGAACTATTCTATAGTGATGTAGCTAAGATTGCCGAAGCATTGGAGAAGCTGGCATTTGATACTGTTATCATCACTATCGCGGAGGATATGACGATTAGTGTTTGTAGTGGTTCAAACCTAATCTTACAGTTGCCGGTTTCGGAGAAGTGTCTGTCAGGTTAAATTTAGCCTAGAAATTTTGTAAAACTTCAGGCTCGAACTGACAGCTTCAAATGAATCTGACATTGAGGGACAGCATATAACCCAAACCGGTCAAATACGATTTAATTTGCAGTGATGTCAAATGGCAAATAAGCTGTCATTCAAAATGCAGGTGCTATGATTTGCCAATTTGCACATTTCGAAGCTAAACCCTTTTTTATTGCAATATCGCTAACTCGGAACAAGCTAAACACTTGCTAATGATGGATCACCTTAAATTAACCCTTGAAAAATATTATTGGAGCAAACAATGTCAAGCCAAAAAGTCGAATTGATTGACACTAGTCAGATCAATTTTGATCCGGAAAATCCGCGTTTCTTTAGGTTAAATGACACTCACTCGGTGGCGGCCGTCATTGAAGAAATGCTTGATGATGAAAGTGTTCAAGACCTCATGTTATCAATTGGGCAAAAAGGCTACTTTGAAGGAGAGCCTATACTTGTTACCAAAAACAATGACCGATATACCGTTATCGAAGGAAACCGTAGGCTTGCAGCTGTAAAATTATTGAATGGCGAAGTGCCACCGCCTAAGAGAAGAAAAAACAGTGTTGCAACTATCCGAGAGGAGGCCATTGTATCACCACCAACAAAATTGCCTTGCTTAATTTATCCAAACCGGCGCGATGTTCTTAGGTATCTTGGTTATCGACATATAACAGGTATACAACAGTGGGATTCTCTATCTAAAGCCAAATATCTCGCTCAATTGAGAGATGAGTTTTATGGTGGTCTTGATCAAAATAAGCAAATGCGTTCTTTATCTAACGACATTGGCAGTAAACCGGATTATGTTGCTCAGTTATTAACAGCTTTGTCGCTTTATACTCGAGCAGAAAATTCAAAATTTTATGGTTTGCCCATCGAGGTCAAAGACATTGAGTTTTCATTAATCACAACCGCACTTAGTTATAAAAAA
>SXIP01000081.1 GCA_005772825.1 Methylococcaceae bacterium
AAAAATCGCGCCAGGGCCATGTCATTGCTGGCATAACGGCTGTTATCCGCCGAACAGGAAAAACACCATGCGGAACAATCGGCCACCCGAAAACTGCAAGTCGGCAGCGGCGACCGATCCGAGCGGATTCGCACCTACAACTATCCGCAAGGACGATTAACCGATCACCGCATCAACTTAACTCTGTATAAACTCGATGACATCATGCAAGGTGGACTGGAGCAGGTTATCCAGCCGCTGATCAGCGAACATCAGGCCGAACTGCTAACCCAACTGGGCGACGACTAAAACCTGGTATGTCCACTATAAAATCCATGCTGGCGGAAGCTGTCGGCCTGCTTGAAGCGCATTCCGATTCGGCAATACTGGATGCAGAAGTGCTGTTGTGCCTAGTGCTGGATAAACAACGTTCGTATCTTCGCACCTGGCCTGACAAGGCCCTAGAACCGGAACACGCCAAGCATTTTCGGCTGTTGATACAAAAACGCCAACAAGGCACACCGATTGCCTATATTACCGGCGTTCGGGAATTCTGGTCGCGGGATTTCACCGTCAGCCCGGCGGTATTAATTCCAAGACCCGACACCGAACTGCTGGTGGAACTCGGCTTAACGCTGATCCCGCCCGACAAACCAGTGAAAGTTATCGACCTGGGCACAGGCTCCGGCATAATCGCCATCACCCTGGCGGCAGAGCGCCCGCATGCATACATCAGCGCAACCGATACCAGCTTGCCTGCACTCGACATCGCCGGGCGCAACGCACAGCGACACAGCATTAACAACATTAAATTTTATCAAAGCAACTGGCTTGCCGACATCGCCGAAACCGGCTTTCACCTGATCATCAGCAACCCGCCTTATATTGCCGAAGACGACTGTCATCTCCGGCAAGGCGATGTCCGGTTCGAGCCAAGAAGCGCATTGTGCGCTACTGAACAAGGTCTTAGCGACATTAAAACTATTGCCGATACCGCCCGTAAACATCTGGAACCCGGCGGACATTTGTTAATTGAACACGGCTATGACCAACAGCAACCGGTGCAACGCATTTTCAGGGATTTTGACTATGATAACGTGCAAACTCACCATGATTTATCGGGACAGCCGCGGGTAACTTACGGACAATGGAACTCTCATCTTCACACCTAAGCACACAGACATTATGACGCCAGAACACATCCGAATTCCCCGTAAAATAACCACCCAACTCTTGCATCTTGCGCAAATCTCACCCGAAACTGAAATATGCGGTCTCATCGGCGGCATCAACGGCTTGCCGACCCATTGCTATCCGGTCGCCAACATCGCCGAACACCCCGCGCAGCGTTTTTTACTGGACCCCGCCCAACAAATTTCAGTCATGAAGGCCATACGCGAGCAGGGCGAAACCTTATTCGCAATCTACCATTCCCACCCGACCGCACCGGCGCAACCCTCCGCTACGGACCTGGAAATGGCTGCCTATCCTGATGCCATCTACCT
The DNA here is from genome assembly GCA_005772825.1 of Methylococcaceae bacterium. Lineage (GTDB taxonomy): Bacteria > Pseudomonadota > Gammaproteobacteria > Methylococcales > Methylomonadaceae > SXIP01. The sequence continues at coordinate 1,485 of SXIP01000081.1, forward strand.
GATTATTTCACTCGACACCAAAGGCGTCCTGGAAATGCGCGGCTTTAAGATAGCTGATAAAATTGCCGAAGAAATTGAATTGTCACTCATCGAAAGTTAGGCCAAATTAACTAAGTAGATAGCATTAAACTTTTGCCACAATCAAAGAGGACTTAAATTGCAATAACGGTCTACCAATGAATAAACACAAAGTTTTACGAAAACCTGAATTCGGTCAAAAAACAGCCGATTTTTTAAACATTGTTTACAAAGATTACTTGGCAGCACGCGTGTTACTCAATAACGATTTGCTAATACAAGGCGCGGTATTGGCTAGTACAGCTATTGAAAAGTATTTCAAAGCAATTTTAGCATTTAGTGGAAAGGAGAATTCTAGTCACCTCAAGAAAGCTCACTTCAACATGGTTAAAAATTTCGACCCAAAACTCTGGGGTGATCTCAATGAAGATTTCATTAGGCTTTTGCAACGTGCTTACCATCTTCGATACCTTGATAAACTTGAAAAAAACTTCAACCCTGTAATCGCATCAAGGGAATTTTTAGCTGAACTAGATTTCACTGTTCTCATAATTCAAAATAGTTTCCATCTTAATAAAAATGGAGAAGAAGTAGTTTTAATGTACCATCAAGACAAGAATAGCAACGACTCCAGACTTTTCTACAACAATTACCTGCTAACTGAAATAGAAAAGCAGTCTTTTATTTCTGCCAAAGACCAACTTGTTTATGAAATCAGAAAATGTCCATTGGGTGGTTTTTTTGAGGTGGAATACCTAACAATGCCACAACCAAGTGATGGAAAGTTTATGCGAACTGGTTTTGAGCTACAGGAAGATAAAGAGAAGATTATTAAATATCAAACGGCATTTAAAGAAATAACCCCTTTGCACTGTAGCAGAGACGGGGCTGTTTTGCGCCGTGTCTAAATCAATCTTGAATTATGGCAATATCAAATAAAATTTACCTTGCAGACTGCTAGAGTGGGTTAGATGCACATTTTTACTGCATCATCTGTTTGTTTTTACAGCGAACATTCCGCGTTAGCAACTCTTCGGGAAGCGTGCGGATAGACTAATCTTATCGTCATACCAAACTATATTGAGCACGTCAGTTATGCTGTACGTACTTTTTTGGCGAGTAATACTGGCGGATTTGGTTACAACCGGCTCTTTGTTTTCTTGTACACATCGTCATTTTCCCTTTTGCCTACCGCAATAACAAAAACGATGATCTCTTTATCGTCAACTTCATAAACTAGCCGGTAACCGACTGAGCGAAGCTTGATTTTATAGGCGCAATCGAAATTATGTAATTTATTAGCCGGAATGTGCGGGTTTTCCAGGCACTTTCGGAGTTTGTTTTTAAACTGCGATTTAATACTGTTATCCAGTTTATCCCATTCGCTTTTTGCGCTCGGCAGAAATTTTAATTTATAAGTCATCGAGCGTAACTTCAATTGCCAATGGCTTTTCCGCCTGTCTTTCCGTTATTATTTTACCTAATTCATAATCTTCCAGTTTATCCATTAGCCGCTCGTATACATCCGCAGGCACAAGATAAGCCGTTGGAAGATTATGGTTCAAAATGGCGATTGTTTCCCCGTCGGCCTTATTCAGTAAAGCAGTTGGATTTTTCTTTAATTCAGAAATACTTGCGCTAAACGAAGCTAATATTTGTTGCATATAAACACTCTGATAAATGCCAAATTAAGCGTTTATATTAGCGCTTAATTTAAGATTTACAAGCCAGGCGGCTTTTTCATCTGAAGACCTTAAGCCCCCAACGCCGCATCCAGAATTTCTATCCAATGCCTGACCGGAATAGCCGTATTACTTTGAATATGCGTTAAGCAACCGATATTGGCGGTGGCAATCACATCAGGCTGAACACTTTCCAGTGCAGCGATTTTATCTTGCACCAATCGCTGCGATAGTTCCGGCTGCAATAGCGAATAAGTCCCAGCCGAACCGCAGCACAAATGCGAGTTAGCTGCGGTGCGTAAGTCAAAACCCAAATTGCGCAACAGGGTTTCCACTGCACCGCCCAATTGCTGACCGTGTTGTAGTGTGCAGGGTGATTGAAATACCACCGTCCCACTGACATCGGGCTTTAACGGCGTTAAATCCTCAGCCGCCAGTATCTCAACCAAATCCCGTGTTGCGGCTGAGATGCGCTGCGCCTTATCGGCGTAAAACGGGTCAAACCTAAAAATATCAGCGTATTCCTTCACCATCAAACCACAGCCGCTAGCCGTCATCACAAGCGCTTCCACGCCTTGGTCCAAATAAGGCAGCCAGGCATCGATATTACGGCGCATGAAATCCAGACCGTCCGCCTGTGCCGACAAGTGATAACTTAATGCGCCGCAGCAACCCGCTCCCGGAGCGACCTGCAGACTGATTCCCAATCGGTCCAAAACTCGCGCCGCCGCTGTATTAATCGAAGGTGCCAATGCAGGCTGCACACAGCCTGTCAGAACCAGCATTTTCCGGCTATGGGTGTTTTGCGGTGACGGTAATCCAATCTGGCGCGCAGCCGGAATTTTGCCAAGTAAACGAGGGGGCATTAGGAACTTAAAAGTTTGCACAACTCGAAGCAGCAAGGAAAAACGTTGCGTATACGGCAACACAATGCACAGCACGCGACGTTTAAGCTGCTCCAAACACGGGCGGCGCACTTGCTGGTCAACCACAGCACGCCCTATGTCCAGTAATCGTCCATAATTGACCCCTGACGGACAGGTCGTTTCGCAGGCACGGCAGGTCAGGCAACGATCCAGATGGTGTTGGGTTTCTTGGCTGGCGTCTACACCTTCCAAGACCTGCTTAATCAGGTAAATGCGCCCGCGCGGACCGTCACGCTCGTCGCCAAGCAGTTGATAAGTCGGGCAAGTGGCATTGCAGAAGCCGCAGTGAACACAGGCGCGCAGTATGTCTTCGGCTTCCTTAGCTTGGGCGGTATCCGTCAATGCTGACAATATGCCGGTTTGCATTACCAGCCCTCATATAATCGCCCGACATTAAAGATGCCGTGGGGATCAAATGCCGATTTAATTTTGCGGTGCAGTTGCTCCAGACCGCTAGACAAGGGCTGGAATTGACCGCCCAAGGGCGATCTAAACCGGCAGGCATGACCACCTGATGCGAGGGCTGCCTGAAAAACCGACTCTGCCGGTTGATCTGTTTTCAACCAACGCAAAGCCCCACCCCAATCAATAAACCATGATCCCGATAAATTCGGCTGTGTTGTCGCTGAGGCCAGTGACAATCGCCACAGCGTCTCGGCTTGAAAAAAGGCCAACCGCTGCTCGCGTACTTCCATCCAAAACGCAATCGATTCGTCATCAGGCATCGTTGCGTCACCGCCTAGTTTTTGCCGCGCAAACGCAATCGCTGCCTCTGCGCCTGAGAGCCGAATACGCAATATCTCGCCATCATGACAAGCTGCTGATAACGGCCAGTTCCGACCCGCCCAGCGATTCATCTGCACCAACGCGGCATCGGTACTCATAACAAACTGTAGCGTGATCTCAGCTTCAGGTTTCGGCAATACCTTCATCGAAATCTCCAGCACGACGCCCAGCGTACCGAGCGCCCCCGCCATTAAACGTGACACATCAAAACCAGCGACATTCTTCATCACCTCACCGCCGAATTTGAGGATTTCCCCATGACCGTTCAAAAGCTTGACGCCCAGAACCACATCACGCACCGCTCCGGCGTAAGGCCTACGAGAACCCGACAAGCCTGTAGCTACGGCACCGCCCAAGGTCGCATTAGGTCCAAAATACGGCGGCTCAAATGCCAACATTTGCCCGCGTTCGTCCAAAACCGCCTCGATGTCAGACAAGCGGGTACCGCAACGGGCCGTTATGACCAGTTCGGTCGGCTCATAGTTGATGATGCCCGAGTGTCCTTTAACCAGCAGCACCTCGCCTTGCGCAGGTCGCCCATAAAACGCCTTGCTGTTGCTTCCGATGATATTCAAAGCGGTTTTGTCGGCAATCGCGGCTAATACCCGTTCGCGTAACATGACACTTAAATCACAGCCTGATTCAGTCATAGTTTCAAAACCTATCGAGTTCGGGATGCGGTAATTGCCCCTGATGCACATGCAACGCACCGAATTCCGCGCAACGCGGCAGGCTCGGAATCGCCTTGCCCGGATTCAGCAAGCCGTGCGGATCAAATGCAGCCTTGAGCGCATGAAATTGGCGCAATTCAGCCACGGAAAACTGTACGCACATCTGATTGATTTTCTCCATACCCACACCGTGTTCACCGGTAATCGTGCCACCGCATGCGACACACAATTGCAGGATTTTACCGCCGAATTGTTCTGCGCGCTTCAGATCGCCCTGCTGATTGGCATCATACAAAATCAAAGGATGCAAATTACCGTCGCCGGCATGAAACACATTCGCCACAGAGAGACCAAACTCTTCCGATAACGCCGCGATACCACGCAGCACTTCAGCCAGCCGCCTTCTCGGAATCGTGCCGTCCATACAATAATAATCCGGCGACAAGCGCCCGACTGCCGGGAATGCAGCCTTGCGTCCTGCCCAAAACTTTTTGCGCTCGGTTTCGCTCTGCGCTAGATGCACATCAGTCGCACCGCTCTTCAACAAAATAGTCCGCGCCCGCGCCAGGTCGGCGGATACCTGTGCGGCCATACCGTCCATTTCGCACAGTACCAGGGCGGCGGCATGAATCGGATAACCCGCATGAATAAACGCTTCGGCGGCACGAATCGCGAGGTTATCCATCATTTCCAATCCGGCGGGCAACAAACCTGCGCCTATGATAGCCGCAACCGCAGCACCCGCCTGTTCAATGTCATTAAATACCGCCAGCAAGGTGGAAGCAGTTTCCGGCATCGGTAATAATTTGAGGGTGACTTCAACAATTACCCCCAATAATCCCTCCGAACCGGTCACCAGCGCCAATAAATCGTAACCTGCGCTGTCCAGACCGGCACCACCCAGCGTCAGCAACTCGCCGTCAATCGTCAGCAATTTGAGAGCAAGCAGGTTATGCACAGTCAGCCCGTACTTCAAACAATGCACACCACCGGCATTT
>SXIP01000082.1 GCA_005772825.1 Methylococcaceae bacterium
CAATAAACATAAATGATAAAGTCTTCTACTGGCATGGCTGTTTTCCTTGGGGTAATTTTTTGGTGAAAATCAACCTTACAGGAATTCAGCCGTGCTTGTCAGTCAATAATTTAAAAGTCGAACATGGCGTCTTCAATATTATATTGGTGGTGACTGGAATGATTTGGCTAGTGTTGATACTTACTTAGTAACATATATCTGTGAATGGAATGACACACCTGCCATCGCCCCGACTCTTCCTCCGCTTGTTTTCCTCGGCGACATCAACAAAGACAACAGCCCCGAAATCGCCGTCGTCACCTATAACTCCACCCTGAAAAAATCCACCGCTACTGTCAAAAACGCCCAAACCGGCGGCTTGGTACAGCAGATTATTCTCGACCGCCGGTTTGTCCCGATTAAAGCCAATATCCTGCCTGACCTGAACAGCAATGGTGCACCCGAAATTGCCGTGCTCGGTGTGCGTAGCAGTGACCAAGCGGTGCAGGTGGAAGTCCGGGACAGCTTGAGCGGCATCAAGCTCAGTGCGATGCTGTTTGATCCTGACTTCAAACCGCTGGACCTGGGCGTGGTACGGGACATCAGTGGTAAGGGCACAGCAGGCTTGGCAGTCCTGCAACAAAGCGATACCGAACTGCGGGTACAGATTAAAAATGCCCTGAGCGATGTGCAAATCGGCTATATCAATTTCAGCGCCGGTTACAAAGGCATCGACCTGTTAGTGCTGGGCGACCTCAACGGCAATAGAACAAAAGAAATCGCCCTGCTGGCCGACAATAAAACCGCCACCGCCGCCGATACCGTACAAATCCGCGACAGCAAAACCGGCGAGTTAATCCGCAACATCAGCTACGGCACCGGCAAAGACCTCCAGCAATTGATCAATCTGCCGGACCTGAATAACAGCGGCGGCGCCGAGTTAGCGGTACTAAGGGCCAACACGGCACGGGTGTTAGTGAAAGACGCTAAAACCGGCTTGCCGGTGAATACGCTGGATTACGCCGTGTCACAACCGTTCCGACTGGCGACCGTGGCCGATAGCAACAGCCAAACCAATCTGGCGATACTGGGCGTGCGCGTCGCCACCGGACAGCCTCGCGCCGACGTCCATGATCCCCTGAGCGATACCTTCATCAACAAAGTCCTCTTTGACAATTACGGCACCACCGTCGGCTTTATCGCCATCCCCGACATCAACGGCAACGGCGTCGCCGAACTGGTGCGCCTCCGGGAACAACCCGGCCCGCAAAAACTGTTTGCGGAAGTGCGCGATGGCAGGACAGGGGTGTTTCTTCAGGGGATGTATTTTTAAGTTGCATCTGGGGTAGGTTGGGCAACATCTTTTCGTTGCCCAACATTTCGAGGCATGGGAATGTCGGGCATAAAAAGCATGCCCGACAAGACTAGGTTGATTACACAAAAATTCGGTTGTACCTGTTGGAGGTCAGGCTCTGCCTGACAATCAGGCAAAGCCTGACCTCCAGAGAATAAAGTTTATATGCTATTGAATACCGATGTGGATTGAAAACGCTGTAAGCAGTTTAGCTCCTTTCCCCGAGTACCCTCAGGGGCATAAAGGAGAAGACCGGGATGTGGGGGATTAAATAGTTGATTTTTATTCTCCTCTCCCCAACCCTCTCCAGCAGGAGAGGGAGCTTTCTTCCTTAAATTATAGCTGGTCGGGCAACCTCTTTTCGTTGCCCGACATTTCAAGGCTTAGGAATGTTGTCGTGCATAATCAATATGCCCGACAAGACTACATGACTGTTCGCCATGCGCAAGGCCGCTTGTATGTGGGATAACGAAATCCGGGATAATTGGAACCGCAAAGCCCTGGATTCCACAAGTTTGATATAAACCGCTTGATACCGAGCCTAATTGATAACAAGCTGAACCAGTGAAGCATAATAACTGAAGTTAGTATCAGCAGAAATGATGGGTATATTCTCGCTCATAGCAATGGCCAATAACAGACGGTCAAAAGGATCACGATGATTAGACAATAGCGGAACAGAACTATAAGCTTCCAGGTGATTTACGCCAATCTCAAGAATATTAAAATGATCTTGTTCCATACGCTCAGCCAATGATTGTATGGATAACGCTAATTCGGGCAATTTACCTATTTTCTGCTTTATGGCAATTTCAAATAAGCTGATTTGACTGATCACTATTTCATCGTGTTGCAATATCTGTTTTGTTTGCTCAGTCAGTTTCTCCGGGCTAATCAGTGTCCATATCGCTATTTGTGTATCGACCAAATAGCGCATGTCACATGTACTCTGTTAAGTCATCAAGCGCTTCATTAAAGTCATCCGGGATGTTGTAACCTTTCCCAGCGAGGCTACCGATTGTTACGCCTTTATGATGATTTTCAATATTTACCGATTCATCTATGAACATCACGATGACATTGGTTTTTTCGGTCGTCGGTGGTTTTTCCGAAAAAATAATCCGCCCGTTTTCATAAATTGCTTTTATTGCCGCATACATTTTTTAATTCCTCCGATAGCTTGGATAACTCGCGAAAATTACTCCCCACTTTACAATCAACCGTTGAAATTCAAAGCTAGCTATGAACTCCCGCAGGAGCATGGGGGATGTTTTTTGCGAGTTACCTTAAATTATGACGCACTAATTTGATTTCAGGCTCACTGCGCACGTATGCGGCATCCCAAGATTTGCACCATGAATTTCTATGCGCTCAAGCCAGGGTAACAGTTTCGCCACCTGGGACGGGTAGCTGGAGCAGCCCATTTTGCAGCTTTTCATCGAAAAAAGTAATTTTCTATGTGATGTGAAGATGTTAACGAATATGTTAATACGGCACAAGCCGGATAGGCCCATATAGGTATTTATACGTATATTAATGTTCTTATTTTTCTGCTCAAATGATACGGATTGATATTTTGGTTTTACTGGGCAACAAGCGGAACAGCCTGCCGGTTAAATTTGTTCGCGCCTTTCAACACTGGAGAGAATCCTTATGCATATATCCACTTTCGCAAAATCCCGCCACAAACACGGGTCTGTCGGTAAAATCGTCATGTCTGCCGTTCGCTATAGAATCGTTGGAAAGCTTTCCATTATTTTGATGACCACCATTGTCATGAGCTTTGGGAGTCCCTTGGTAAAGGCTGCTGAAAAATCGACAGCTCCCGGTGCAATGTTCTCTTCCAACGTGGATATAAACCCACAAACCGTCACTCGTATACCGTCATCGGGTTTAGCGGCGCATTATCCGTTTAATGGTAATGCCGATGATACCAGTGGTTTTGCTAATCATGGCGTCGTTTATGGCGCCACATTGACGACCGACCGATTCGGTAATTCCAGGAGCGCGTATAACTTTAATGGCGATAATAACTACATTGATATTGGCAAACCCATCCCGGCTAATTTACAGATGCCTACAGCGCTGACTATTTCCGCGTGGGTTAATCCGTTGGCATATGGTAATACTCAAAATGGGGACTTGGGGGGTATCGTTGCATCGCAAAATGAACCTGATTTATCGTGTTATTCCGTCCAGATTGATTATAGAGAGTCGCCACACGGTGGAATAAAAGGCGGTGTTCATTTTCAGGTGGGCGAGGGCTCCAATTGGTGGACTACTGCATCACAAGGAACAACGGCGGTGGCTTTGCCTATTGGTGCATGGACACATGTTGCCGCCGTCGCGGATGTGCCAGGTCACCAATACAAAGTGTATTTTAACGGGCAACTGGTAGCCGATTGGGTTCCAGGGAATGGTATTCACTATAGCGATAACTGTCGGTTGACCATTGGCTGGAATGAGCATCTGATTGAAAGACATCGTTATTTCAACGGTGCCATTGATGATGTTCGTATATACAATCGGGCATTATCGGCCCCAGAAATTCAGCAACTCTATCAGGAAGTACCGACCCCGCCTCAGCTTGTTTTCCTCGGTGACATCAACAAAGACAACAGCCCGGAAATCGCTGTTGTCAGCTATAACTCCACCCTGAAAAAATCCACCGCCACGGTGAAAAACGCCCAAACCAGCGGCTTGGTGCAGCAGATTGTTCTCGACCGCCGGTTTGTGCCGACTAAAGCCAATATCCTGCCTGACCTGAATGGCAACGGTGCTCCAGAGCTTGCCGTACTCGGTGTGCGCAGCAGTGATAAGGCGGTGCAAGTGGAAGTGCGGGACAGCCTGAGTGGCGTCAAGTTTAGTGCGGTGCCGTTTGATTCGACCTTCAACCCCCTGGATTTGGGCGTGGTGCGAGACATTAGCGGCAAAGGTACAGCGGGTTTGGCAGTCTTGCAACAAAGCGACACCGAACTGCGGGTACAGCTTAAAAATGCCTTGAGTGGTGTGCAAATTGGCACCATCAATTTCAGCGCTGGTTACAAAGGCATCGACCTGATAGTGCTGGGCGATCTTAACGGCAACAGAACAAAAGAAATCGCCGTGTTGGCCGATAATAAAACTGTCACCGCAGCCGACAGCGTGGAAATACGCGACAGCAAGTCCGGCGTGTTAATCCGCACCATCAGTTACGGTACCGGCAAAGACCTCCAACAATTGATCAACTTGCCTGACCTGAATAACAGCGGCGGCGCCGAGTTAGCAGTTCTGCGAGCCAACACCGCGCGGGTGTTAGTGAAAGACGCCAAAACCGGCTTGGCGGTGAACTCGCTGAATTATGCCTTGCCGCAACCGTTCCGGCTGGCGACCGTGGCCGACAGCAACAGCCAAACCAATCTGGCGATGCTGGGTGTACGCGCCGCCAACGGACAGCCTCGCGCCGATGTCCATGACCCTCTGAGCGATACCTTCATCAACAAAGTCCTCTTCGACAACTACGGCACCACTGTCGGTTTTATTTCCATCCCCGACATCAACGGCAACGGCGTCGCCGAACTGG
>SXIP01000083.1 GCA_005772825.1 Methylococcaceae bacterium
GGCGCATCATTGATGCCGTCGCCGATCATCGCGACCCGGCGCCCCTGTTGTTGCAGACTGCGAATAATCTCCAGTTTTTTAGCCGGACTTGCTTTGGCTATCAGCGTTTTGATACCGACCCGGTCGGCAACGGGTCTGGCGGCTTCTTCGGTATCGCCGCTGACCATCATCGTTTCGATGGCATCATCATGCAATCGCCCGATAACGGTTCGGGCATTGAACCTGACCTGGTCCGAGACTGCAAATAATGCTGCGGCATGATGATCTATAGCCAGATAAATCAGTGTTTTTCCCTGCTTCGCCAAGATCTTTGACGTTGCTTTTAACGCCGTCAAATCAATTTGCTGCCCCTTTAGCCAATCCTCATTACCCAGTAACAATTTATAGTGGCCGACATCGGCGCGAATGCCCTGATCGGGGATGCTGTGAAAATGGCCTGACTCCAGACGGCTGATACCGTGTACTTTGGCATACTGAACCAAAGCCTGACCCAGAAAGTGTTCCGAATTGAATTCTGCTGAAGCGGCTAATTGAATAATGCGTTCATCTTCCAGCTCGGAAATGTTGAGCATATCGGTCACATTGGCATTGCCTTCGGTAATGGTGCCGGTTTTATCAAAGATAACCATATCGATGGTGGCCGCCGTTTCCAGCGCTTCGCCGTTACGAATATAAATACCGCGCCGCGCCGCCTGCCCTGTACTGACCATGGTTGCCGCCGGTGTCGCCAGGCCCAGTGCGCAAGGACAGGAAATCAGCAGCACGGCAATGGCGTTCGCCAAGGCATGGGCAACGCGTTCGCCCGCCAGCAACCAGCCGCCAAAAGTCAGGCCCGACAGTACGATGACCGACGGCACAAACACCGTCGACAAAGCGTCAACTGTTTTTTGAATGTGCAATTTGGACGCCTGGGCCTGGTCAACCATGTGTATCAACCCGGCCAGTACGGTATCCTTACCCGTCGCAGTGGCCCGAACATGCAATACGCCGCTACCGTTGATTGAGCCGTCATACACCTTATGCCCTGACTCCTTGATACCGGGTATGCTGGCCCCGGTCACCATAGACTCATCAACGCTGGAAAGTCCTTTAATCACCACACCGTCAGCCGGTATTTTTTCACCGGGACGTATCAGCACAATATCGTCCACCCGGATTTTATCGGCGCTGATCCTGATTTCTTGGTCATTACGCAGCAGCGTTGCTTCCTGTGGTTGTAAATTCACCAGCTTACGGATATCGTGTACGACTTTTCTTTTCGCCAATTCTTCCAGGTAGCGGCCTAACAGGACAAAATTAATGATCCCGGTCGCCGCGTCAAAATAAACATGCCGGGTGCTGCGAAATAGTGCCGGAATGCTATAACTGTAGGCGGCACCCACGCCCAGCGCAATCAGGCTGTCCATATTGGCAACGCCTTGTTTGGCGTGATTCAGCGCTTTTTTAAAAATATCGCGGCCTCCCCAAAATACTACGGGCGTCGCGAAGACTGCCTGCAACAGCAAAAGACTGCGTGATCTTGCTCGAAACAGGCTCAGCAGCAGCACCGGTACGCTCAGCAGACTGAGTGCCGCCACTTGCTTTTTTGCTGTCTGCAAATGCTTGCCTTCCAATTCAAACAGCAATTTTCGCTCAGCCAGCGAATCGATTGAATAAGCCTGGTAGCCGTTCGCGGCAATCCTGTTAAAAAGCAACTGCTTACTGAGATAGCCTTTAACGCTGGCGGTTTCCGACACATAATTGACGTCGGCCTGGATAATATCGGGTTCACGCTGCAACATCATTTCCAGGAACAAGGCGCAGGACGCGCAACTCATGCCGCCAATCCCGATCACATAATGATGCAGTACCTTGCCGGAATGACTGGTCTTGTGCTTGATGGCGCTAATCGTGCGGCGCGGTTGCAGGCCAAGGTTAGCGATGACGGTTTCCAAAAGCTGCAACAGATTGCCGACAGGCAGGCGTTCCGGGTCAAAATGAATGGTGACCGAGGCGATTGCCGGAACGATTTTTACCCCTTCAATGCCCTGCCGCTTGGACAACAGCATTTCCAATATATAAGCACGCTCCTGATCCTTACGTAGGCTCGGTGCGATCAATCGAACGCGGCGCTTTAATTGATGAGCGAGGGTGAAATGTTGAAACGTAGAGACTTGAGACATAGTGATGATATGGTTGGTTTATTAGCTTATTCGTGTGCATCCGTGTCAATCTGTGGCTGAAGCGTTACAAAAGTTTGCATGCCGCCGGACAGGTTTCTGACTCGAAAACCGTTTTGCTGCAAGATCCGGGTCGCATTATAAGCCCGTTGCCCGACACCGCAGACCACCCAGATTTCCCGTTCCTGCGATAATTCCTGCAAGCGGTCGCGTAGCGAGTCCAAAGGAATATTAACCGCATGCGGGATATGATTTTGTTGAAACTCGGCGGCAGTCCGTACATCGACTATTTGCGCCTGGGCAAACGGATCGTCCAGGATCAACGCCAGCAATTGGCCGGCTTCATCGTGATTGTCGACCACCCGGACATGCGTATCGAGCAGTTCTTCCCATTTCGCCAGCGGATGATCACCGCGCAAATGGTTGGCGGCTATCATGCCCGCGAGATTAACCGGGTCCTTGGTGGCGCCGAATTGCGGCGCATAACACAGTTCGGCTTCTTCGAGATCATAAACGGTCGCGCCCATCTGTATGAATGCGGAAATCACATCAATACGCCGGGCTACGCCCGATTCACCCAATGCCTGCGCACCCAGGATGTTGCCGTTCTCAGTATCATAAAGCAACTTAATATGAATGGGTTTGGCGCCGGGATAATAGCCGACATGATTGCCGGGATGCAGGTAGACTTTTTCGTAATGCGCAAAGCCGGCGGCTTTCAGCATCTTTTCATTAACACCCGTTGTCGCCACCGTTAACCCGAAAAGCCCACAAACCGAGGTTCCCTGAACGCCTCGATACGACATTAATGAATGGGCCTGCTCTCCTTCCTTACCGACAATATGCGCGGCGGCCAGACGGCCTTGACGATTGGCAGGTCCCGCCAGCGGGCACAATTGCCATTCGTGGGTTATAAAATTACGAACTTCCACGACATCACCGACCGCCCAAATGTTGGGATCGCTGGTTTGCATGCTGTCATTAACCCGAATACCGCCGAGCTGCCCCAGTTCCAAACCCGCTTGTGCAGCCAGTTGGGCTCGCGGCTTGACACCGATAGAGATCATCACTGCATCTGTTGTGATGGCTTCTCCTGAAACCAGATTCACCGTCAGGGTTTGATCGGGATTTTTCCGGAAAGACGCAACATGGCTGTTCAAACGGCACTCGATTCCATGCCGTTGCAAATGCTGAGCCACAAAAGTCGCCATTTCCGGGTCCAATGTCGGCATGACCTGATTGGACGATTGCAACACCGTCACTTTGATCCCGCGTTTGCTCAAGTTTTCAGCCAGCTCCAGCCCCAGGTAACCTGCACCCGACATTCCGCACCCCTGTTACCCGGAATTAGCATATAAGCGAATATAACGCTCGCCGAGTAACTTCAGTAGTAGATGGTGGTACTCGTTGCAATTCAGTATAACTTCTCGGTAACGGTCAATTAACAGCACATGGATGCCGGCGAAAAATTGAAACACCCAGCGAGCACTGGGCTTTGCGGAAGTGGTTCCCAGTTGGGAGGGGAACGATTGTTGGTTCTGCTGGAGGGTTTGCCGGATGCGGTACTCCAGAGCCCCGTAGATTAAAAGACAGAGGGTCATGATCACCATGAGTGCCATAATGCGCTTCGGCGACTTGAGAAACAGGGTATTCGCCATGAACCAGGGATCCTTCAAAAAACGAAAGCCGCGTTCGACTTTTTGTTGGCCCGGCGTATAGTAATCAAGCAACTCTTCGTGGCTAAGTTGGGCTTCCTCCAGTTGGTTGCTAGCGAGAATAAAACAGCTTTTCTGTTGAATCTTGTGGTGCCGTGTTTCGAGAACAGAAGCGACGCCGGCTTCAA
>SXIP01000084.1 GCA_005772825.1 Methylococcaceae bacterium
AAAGTCCAAAAAACCACGCTGGGCGGATTTGGTGGACCTTTTACTTTTGCACAAACCAATTTGGCAAGCGCGCCTGCTAACATCAGCACGACCGCAGTGAATACCGCAGCTCCCGCTGCACCGGTTGCGATTAATGTCACTGCCGTTGGTACAGATGTCACCTTAACTGAAACTGTCGCGTCAGGATATACCTTAACCTCTGCGAGTTGTTCAGACGCAAACAGTGCCGTGACCGGTAATCCGGCGAGCTTTGGCACATTGGCAGGCAACGTTTTGACCATACTCGCCACGAATGTAAAAGCAGGCGCGGATATAAGTTGTAGTTTTACCAACAGCAAGGCGGCGACGGTCAGCGTCAACAAAATCAGTAACGGCGGTGTGGGCAGCTTCAGTTTCACCGGTAGCAACGGCTTGCCGGTGACGGCGACCACGATCACCACCAGCACGGCAGGCGTTAGCGCCACCACGGCGGCGTTGACCAACGTAGCGCTGACCGCCTTGAACACCGCGACCACCATCACTGAAGCCACGCCGCCGGCCGGTTATACGCTGAGCGGCGCGAGCTGCACCGGGTTGCAAAGCGGCGACACGGCCACGCTGGTCGGTAGCACCTTAACGATTCCGTCCACCAGCGTCATTGCCGGAGCGGCGATCAACTGTACCTTCACCAATACCAAAGCGGCGACCGTGACGGTGACCAAAATCAGCAACGGCGGTACCGGCACTTTCACCTTCACCGGCACCAATGGCTGGAGCAGTCAGAATATCACCACCACTACGAGTGGCGTCGGTGTGACCGGCGTAACGCAAACCCTGACGGCGGCGGGTGTCAGCACCGACATCACCGAATCGGGGCCGCCTTTGGGTTACATACTGACCGGCATCAGTTGTACCGGTTTGGGCAGCGGCGGTACTGCGACTACCAACTTGGCAACCCGAACGGTGACGCTGAATGCTGCAGCGACGGCGGCGGGCAGCGCCATTACCTGTACTTTTACTAATGCCAAAACCGCGACGGTTAAAGTCCAGAAAATTACCCAAGGTGGATTTGATGGTCCGTTCAGCTTTGCGCAAACGAATCTGGCAAGTACGCCCGGCAGTATCACTACGATAGCGGCGAATACGCCGACACCTGCCTTGCCGACCGCGATCAACGTGATCACGAGCGGAACGGCGGTGACTTTGACCGAAACTGCCGCATTCGGTTATACCCTTACTTCTGCAAGTTGTACCGATGCCAATAGCTTGGTGACCGGCAACACGGGTAGTTTTGGTTCTCTGCTGGGCAATGTGTTAACCATCTCGTCAACCAATGTAATCAGCGGAGCGGATATTAGCTGTATTTTTACCAATACCAAAAATGTGACCAGCACTATTACCGGCAATGTCTTTAAAGACAGCGGCACCACTGGAGGAACGGCTAATAACGGCATTCGCGACGGCGCTGAAACGGGCATTTACGGCGTAACCGTTAAACTGACCGATTGCAGCGGCACGACTTACAGCACGGCAATAACCGACGGCGCGGGTAACTACAGCCTTGCCGCTTCAAGCGCGCCCCCCGGAACCGTTTGCGTGGAAGAAAGCAATTTATCATCTTATACGTCAACAGGCAGCAACGTAGCCGGCAGCACATCGCCGATTGGTTATACGCTGGTCACAGCGGACAAGATCAGTTTCATTCTGGTTGCCAGTACCAGCTATACCGGCCTGAACTTCGGCGACGTGCCCGCCAACCAGTTCATTACTGACGGCGCCAAGACCGGCATTGCCGGTAGCACCTTGATTTATCCGCACACTTTTATAGCAGGCACGGGTGGATCGGTGACATTTAGTCTGCCGGGAGCGACAGCATCGCCGGTCATTCCCGACTGGAATGAACGGTTGTATATCGATACCGATTGCAATGCCTTGCTGGATGGGTCGGAAAGCAGCAGTGTACTGTTGCCGGTTGCGATGACGGTTGTTGAAGGCCAAACCATCTGTCTGATCCAGAAAGAATTTATCCCGGCGGGTGCGCCCCAGGGCGCCAGTAATCATGTGCCGGTGCAGGCGCTGTTCGCTTATACCGGTTCGGTGACGATACCGAATGCGACCTATACCCGCCAGGATATAACGACGGTCAGTTCGAATGCGCTCGCCTTGTTGAAAGAAGTGAGCAATGTCACGGTGCCGACAATTCCGGTATGGAAAACCAGCAATACCGCTAAGTCCGGTGAGATCCTGGAGTACCGGATTACATACACGAATAATAGCGCAGAGGTTATCAAAAATCTGCAGATTAACGATGCGACGCCTTCTTTTACGACCTTTGTATCGGGACTCTGTGAGCCACCGGTAGCGGCAACGCCTGCGAGCCTGGGCTCATGTACGCTGACCAAGACCTTAACGCCTAATAATACTGGCGGTCTTAAATGGACTTTTATCGCAACGGGGCCGGTACCGACGCCACAACTGCAACCCGGCGCCAGCGGTTTTGTGACCTATCGGGTCAAGGTGGACTGATAATGTAATTGTTATACTTCGTGCGGTCACCCCTGGTTCCTTGCTCTCGAATCAAGTGACTCGATTATGAAGCCCCAAAGGTGGACGCGCGAAGTATCATTACTTTAAGATAGAGAGCCGGAGCTTGGGAACGAGCGTCACTATAATGTAGCTTCACTATAATATATATTTTGAATATAACAATTCGACCATAAATTCCTCAAGGTTACGTGTGCGAAGTCTATGCGTAAGTCGGACAGTTTTAGCGAAACTGGTAAATAGAGTGTAACCTGTGGCAGGTTATGATAATAATCGGTCACATGGATCATTTCGCCCGGCATGACTGTATCAGGCGTTTGGGCTGGAGCAATGTAGACAACAGCGATAATTATCCGACCTGTTTAGGGTGGCACAAAATTTGGATGATGTTGAATCATTTAAACGACTTGCCCAAAATGCAAGATAATTAACAACCGACGGCTCGTTTATTGGCGACCTTGTGTGGAGAGAATTGTAATGGACCCTTATGTTCCGGAAATACTGTCAGGCATCGGTATTTTGATGTTCATTCTATTGATGAAATTTTTATCATCGGCAAGATACGCTATGGATGCCAGCCGCCGACGCTTAGGTAAGCATCGCGTAGCTGATAGGACCGGCAAGTTGCTCGTTGTCTTTATGGGCTTGATGATCTGGCATGCCCCTGCCTACGCTTTAGTGCAGCGTAATTTTCTCAACAACGGTTTTGAATCGCCTTTTGGTCTGGCGGTGCCAACCAGTTTTGTCAATTATTGCCAAGTCGGACAAAATCTCGTTTCGCCTTGGGTATCCGATGATACGACCGGTCCAAATGGCAATTGCAATGCCTACGGCGGTCCCGGTTCGGGCAACATCATAGAACTTTGGTTTAACGGTTTTAATAGCGGCGGTTCAGTATGGGCAAGAGCCGGAAAAACACACGCTGAATTGAATGCAGAATCGGCAGGTACGTTACATCAAACAATCTGTATGTTACAGAACGAGGATGTTACCTGGGCATTGAGTCACAGGGCCCGTCAAGATGGAACGATGGCCCCAATTGGCGATGAAATGAAATTTTTTGTCGGTGATATAGCCGCAGGTCTGGTGTTAGATGCAACCACCACGACGGCTGGAGCGACAACGGTAAACAGTTGCCAGAGTGGGAGCAACATCAGCACTGTAACACCCTGTTCGAAAAGCACATTCACCACTGCAGGCAGTACTAAGTGGGGTGATTACAGCGGCGTATTTAAATGGACAGGATTAACGGCAAACAAAAACATCGAATTTTCTGCCATTAAAACCGGGTCGGGCAGCCTTACAGTTGGTAATTTCATTGACGAGGTTTATTTTTATCTTAAGCCGGTTATAGAGTTTTCGGCAAACAATGGTAGCGGACTGGAATCCGTTGCCGCACCTGCTTCGCCACGATTACGCGTGGTGGGAACGCTCAATGCACCGCTCCCTGTTTCAATCACTGTCACCGGCGGTACCGCAACATTAGGCACCGATTACACGACGCCCAGCGGTACGAATACATTTACAACAACGATTCCTGCCGGCGTTTATTTTGGTACCGAATCGGTAGCGACCGGTATCCAGATTATCAATGACAGATTATCGGAAACCGATGAAACTCTCGTAATGCAGGTCGATACCGCTAATCCTTACATTATCAGCTCAACCATCACCTGCGGAAACTCGGCCAGTAATCCGGCTACCTATACCATCCTTGATGATGATGCTTTTTTGAAACTGACCAAAACCACGCAGGGAACGGTAGGGGCCGGTACCTTCAATTTTAACATGACCAATGTGGACACCGATTTAACGACATCCGCCAATGAAACAACGGCTACGCTCAGCACCGGCGCGTTAAATACCACCGTCACCTTCGATGCCGACAGTTCGGTAGCGGGTATTCAGGCTATCACCGGGCAAGCGAACGGCACTGATGTAACGATTAATGAGAGCGCACCCGGTTGGCGCAGTTCGGGCAGTTGCTCTGTGTCAGGCGGCACTAATCCGACCGGATCGGCCATTAATATCAGCGCTGGCGGGGCCGTTACGATACCGGCCACTAATGTAACCGTCGGTGCCACTATTAATTGCGATTACGTTAATACACGGACGGCCACGCTCATCATTAATAAAACGTCGGTAGGCGGAATCGGGTCGTTTGTCTTTACCCCGACTAACGTTGTCGATGCCGATGTCGTCACTCCGGGTGTACAAACCACGGCAACGGTTACAACGACTGCCGCCGGTTCGGCAAAAACTTACGATGCCGACAGTGCTACCGCCGGTAATCAAGCCATGACGGTCAGTGCGACGGGTACGGACGTCGTGGTCACTGAAACGGTGCCTCCGGGGTGGGCATTGTCATCGGGCAGTTGTATGGTAACAGGTGGAGGTTCAGGGACCTTTTCGCTCAGCGGCAGTGCGGTGACGATACCGGGAGCTAACGTCACAGCGGGTTCGGTAATTACCTGTAATTTCACTAACAGTAAAACTTCCGCTACGTTAACGGTGATGAAAGTCAGTAACGGGGATGTGGGGACTTTTTCTTTCACGACGACTAACACTAACCCGATAGCAACTAATGTATTGCTTAGCACCTCGGCAACAAATACACCAACAACCACTTCGTCTGTAGGAGCTGGACTTAACAGTATTGTTGTTGCCTCAAACTCTACAAACATCACCATAGCTGAAGCAGCACCACCTCTAGGTTTTACCGCCAGTAGCGGCGGATGTGTCAATCGTGCAAATAGTAATGTCACTGTAACCAGTAGTTTTGTCTCGGGTTCAAGGACAATCACTATTAACTCCGGAAATATCCCTGCACTCGGCGATATAGTCTGCACGATGATCAATAATAAATCATCCGACCACGGCGACGCCCCGGCCAGTTACGGCGATGCTTCAAACAGCATACAAACGATGTATCTGGGAACTACGGTACCCGATGATGATAACGGTAATTTTGCAACATGGCAGGGTCAAACAACGGCAAACGGTGACGAAACCAACAATACCGCAGACGAAGGCGTTGCCCAGTTATTGTCGGGATCGCCCGGTTCTTTTCCGTTATTGGCGAGCAATGCGGCGATTTATTCTTTAAATCTGGTGTGTCGCGGCAGCAGCACCGCTAATGCTGTGAACGGCTGGATTGATTTTGACAAAAACGGCGTATTTGATAATTCAGAGCGCGCCAGCGGCACTTGTTCGAGCAACAGCAGTACCGCCGGGACAGTGGGTCTGGTTTGGCGAAGCAATCCAACGGGATCGGAAGGCACTATTCCAGCCACACTGGTTGCAGGTAACACCTATGTCCGCTTTCGCTTCGCCAATGTGGCGAGCACCTCGGCAACAGGCGCGGGCACTAATGGCGGTGAAGTGGAAGATTATGTCATACCGATTACCGCACAGGCACCGAAACTGGCTTTGGTTAAAACTATCGGCAGCCGCTTTGCCGGCACCGATCAATTTACGATAACGATTAAAGAAGGCGCGACGACGCGTGTAACAGCGACCACGTCAGGCACGGATACCAGTGTAACCACCACTACCTACACGGCCACGGCAGGCGTGGTTTATACCTTTAGCGAAGTCGGTGCCGGTACGCCTGCGGCTAATTTAGCCAACTATGTCAGCACCTATAGCTGTAGTAATGCGTATGCCGGAGGTACGGTCATTGCGTCAGGCACGGGTACCAGTTTTACAGTCACGCCTGCCGCCAATGACGATATTACCTGTACCTTTAGCAATACTAAAAATACGGTCATCGATTACGATGTCGGTGATGCGCCTTCAGGCGGCACGGTAGTCGATACGGTTGCTCGCAATTATGGCGGTGCTTCGCATCTCAAGCCGACAACGCCAAGCATTTATTTGGGTACAACGCCCCCCGATATCGATTCCGCCGCCAATCAGACGGCCTGGCAGGCGTTAACCACTGCAAGCGGTGACGATACCGGCGGTACGGCGGACGAGGGCATTGTTCAATTACTGGTGAGTAGTTTGAATACTTTCCCCGTATTGACCGGTACCGCCACCAGCTATAGCCTGACGCTACGATGTGCCGGCACTACGACAGCCAATGCCGTGTCAGGTTGGATTGATTTCAACAAGAACGGCGTGTTTACCGATGCGGGCGAACGGGCTCAAGGCACCTGTTCATCGTCCGGCGCGGGCACGGTGACGTTAAACTGGAGCGGCTTGACGGGGCTGACGGCAGGCAGCACGTTTGCCCGTTTCCGTATCGCCGGTAATGCCGCTGAATCAGCTTCTGTCACAGGCGCCGCCGCCGACGGCGAGGTGGAAGATTATCCTTTTACTATCAGCACCGCCGGTTATACGATTAGCGGCAAGGTGTTCAAAGACAGCGGCACAAGCGCCGGAACCGCCAATAACGGCATCAGGGACGGCGCCGAAACGGGGATTGCCAATGTCACCGTCAAGCTGACCGATTGCGCGGTTTCGCCGACGGTTCCTGTTATTTACAGCACCACCACGACCGACGGCAGCGGCGACTACAGCCTGTCTGTTGGAACGGCGCCGGTCGGCAATGTCTGTGTGGAGCAAAGTAATTTATCGTCCTATACGTCAACCGGCGCGAGTATCGTCAATACCCCTTTGCCCAATACCGTGCCTACTAGCGTATCGGGTACCAGCTACACCTACAACCGTACATCTGACAGAATCAGTTTTATCCTGGTCGCCTCTACCAGCTACACCGGTCTGAACTTCGGCGATGTACCCGCTAACCGGTTTATTACTGACGGCGCCAAGACCGGTATTGCCGGCAGCACCTTGATTTACCCGCACACTTTTATAGCAGGTACGGGCGGATTGGTTACCTTTAGTCTGCCGGGAGCGACAGCATCGCCGGTTATTCCCGACTGGAAAGAAGTGTTGTACATCGATACCGATTGCAATGCCGTGCTGGATGGGTCGGAAAGCGCCAGCATTCTGTTGCCGGTGGCGATGACGGTCGTCGAAGGCCAAACCATCTGCCTGATTCAGAAAGAATTTATCCCGGCCGGTGCGCCCCAGGGCGCCAGTAATCATGTACCGGTGCAGGCATTGTTCGCTTATACCGGCTCAACAGTGCCGAATGCCACTTATACCCGTCAGGATATAACGACGGTCAGTTCGAACGCGCTGTTCCTGATGAAAGAAGTGCGTAATGTCACGACGCCGACATCGCCGGTCTGGAAAACCAGCAATACCGCCAAATCCGGTGAGACACTGGAGTACCGGATTACGTACACCAACAATGGCGCCGAGACCATCAAGAATCTGCAGATTAATGATGCGACGCCGTCTTTTACCACGTTTGTCTCGGGGCTTTGCGAAACCGCAGTGGCTGCAACACCGGCGAG
Source organism: Methylococcaceae bacterium (assembly GCA_005772825.1). Classification (GTDB taxonomy): domain Bacteria; phylum Pseudomonadota; class Gammaproteobacteria; order Methylococcales; family Methylomonadaceae; genus SXIP01. Next base: position 7,893 of record SXIP01000084.1, read on the forward strand.
CTTGGGGTTATGTACCTTGACCAAGACGTTGACGCCGAATAATACCGGCGGCTTGAAATGGAATTTTACGCCTACACTGGCGGCGCCCGTTTCGCAATTGCAACCGGGCGGCAGCGGTTTTGTGACTTATCGGGTCAAGGTGGATTGATGATCGATATGTTTGTTTCAGCATGGGTCATTTATTATCTAAATTCGCGATACTGCCTACTCTTGTTTAAATTTATATGAACAACCTCAATCTGCTTGTAAGAACTTCTGCACCAAGGCTATAAAAACAGCCGGTTGCTGCACATGCAACCAATGGCCTGCATCAGCAATGGCTATTACGGTTGCTTGAGGAAACAGCGTACAGACGTCAGCCTGTTTAACATAAGCCGATTGCTCGCCGGCGACAAACAGCGTGTCTTTCAAATAAGGCGTTAAGTGATCGGCATCCGGGAAGGCGGCGATATTCGCCGAGGTATTGAAAAAAATATCCAGGTCAACCCGCCAGTGATACTTGCCGTTGTCGAGGACAAGATTTTGCAAGAGGAACTGTCGGTAACCGGCTTCCGGTATCGCTGAAGATAACAGAATTTCGGCTTGTTTGCGGTTAACGATTTCGGCCAGAGGCAAGGCCTTTAGCGCATTGATGAGTGGATCAAAACTGTGCGCATAGTTGACCGGAGCAATATCGACCACAATCAGCTTGTTTATGATGCCGGGATGATTCAGCGCCAACCACATCGCAATTTTGCCGCCCATACTATGGCCCAGCAAGTTGACCGACGACATCCCGCGGCTTTCGATAAAGTCCAGCAAATCTGCCGCCATCGTCGGGTAATCCATGGCTGGATCATGCGGCGAGGCGCCGTGATTACGCATATCCGGTACCGTCACATGAAATCCTACCGACAGTTTTTCAGCTATCTGCCGCCAGTTTCGCGAAGAAGCAAAAAAACCATGCAGGATGATAAGCGGGGCATTGTCGGGATTACCGAATTCTTCAAAGGCTAATTGCACGGTTTTCATTTCTATATAAAAAAGGCGCGATTATAGCAGCCTGTTTGATCGATCATATCAATGGGTTTAAAAAAGCGGTTAGCCCGGTTCAAATCAACCGTTTATTGGTGGTTTTGCACACCCCGAATTGAGTATTATTTCTTCATTATCAATAACTCACAATAAAAACTCATTACAATCATGTTGTTATGAATATGTTTAACGCTTGGCACAGTAATCGCTTGCAATAGATGGAAAATGTATTTTACAAACAACGAGGTTTTTGTATGAAAGGGGATTCAATTTCAGTATTGCCCTTAACCGGCCTGGCCGGATTAAAAGAAAACTGGCGTAGCGATTTGCTGTCGGGTTTTCTGGTGTTTCTTATTGCGCTGCCGCTATGCTTAGGGATTTCGATGGCGTCCGGCTTTCCACCGTCGGCGGGCATTATCACCGCTATTATCGGCGGCGTGCTGGTTTCGCGTATCAGTGGGTCATTTGTCACTATCAACGGGCCTGCCGCCGGTTTGATTGTTGTGGTTTTGGATGCGGTGCAATCGCTCGGTGAAGGCGATGCGATGGCGGGTTATCGCTATACGCTGGCCGCAATTGTTGTTGCCAGTGTCTTTCAAATCTTGATGGGCGTGTTTAAAGCCGGGCGGCTCAGCTCGTTTTTCCCGGCTTCGGTAGTGCATGGCATGTTGGCCGCTATCGGAATCATCATCATGGCGAAACAAATCCATGTGGTGCTGGGTGTTACGCCGGAGAAAGGCAGCCTGATTTCGACGATTGCCCAGGTTCCGCATAGTCTTGTTAATCTTAATCCGGAAATAGCCATTATCGGTTTTTCAGGGTTGTTGATTTTGATTATCTGGTCGATGTTGAAAAATCGATTTTTGAAAATGATTCCCGCCCCTCTTATTGTGGTGTTGGTGGGTATGGGATTGGCCCGGTATTTCGACCTGGAACATCAGCACATGTACCTGTTTTTACCGGATGCGCATTTCCTGCCGCATCATGAAGCAACCGTTGGGCCGAAGTTTTTAGTTGCCATTTCAGATAACTTCATGTCCAGCTTTTATTTTCCCGACTTTTCCAAGATTGCCACGCTGGAATTTTGGGAGGCTGTGGTGACTATCGGATTGGTCGGTAGTCTTGAAAGCTTGCTTAGCGCTATGGCGGTGGACAAACTCGATCCTTATAAACGTCATTCCAATCTTGACCGGGATTTGACCGCAGTCGGTACCGGTAATCTGGTAGCGGGTTTGGTCGGTGGCTTGCCGATGATTGCTGAAATCGTCCGTAGTTCGGCGAATGTCAATAATGGTGCCAAAACACCTTGGGCCAACTTTTTTCATGGTTTGTTTTTGTTGCTGTTCGTGGCGTTTTTCCCCAAGCTTATCCATAGCATTCCATTGGCGGCATTAGCCGCATTACTGGTTTTTACCGGTTTTCGCCTGGCATCGCCGAAAGAATTCGCCAAAGTCATGGGGGTCGGTAAAGAACAGTTTTTCTTGTTCGTAGTGACGATTATCGGTGTGATAGCAACCGATTTGTTGGTCGGTGTGGCGATCGGTATCCTGGCTAAATTGACCATTCATTTGATACGCGGCGTCAAATTGAACAACTTATTCAAAATTCAATTTGTCATTAAACAGCAAAGTACCGATACTGTTCGGGTCGACATTAGCGGAGCGGCAGTTTTCTCCAACATTCTGGCGTTAAAGGATGCCCTGGTCAAACTTGAACCCGGCAAGACCATCATTTTTGAATTGAACGATGCTTATTTGCTGGATCATAGCGTTATGGAATTTTTCCATGATTTTCAGCATAACTATGAAGATCATGGCGGTCGTTGTGAGTTTCGCGGCATGGAATATCACGAGGCTTATTCAGAGCATCCTCTAGCGGCACGGAGAATGAAGCCCGACTATATGTAGACGTGACTTGCCGGTATGCCTTCCCATGATGATTTCTCTATGGACAGCAACCGGCACTTGCGATTTTACAAAAACTGAGGATTCGAATGAATAAACCATCCCTGTCAACTTTACCCGAAACCGGAGTGGCCGGATTAGCAGAACACTGGCGTAGCGATTTACTATCCGGATTCCTGGTTTTTCTGATTGCACTGCCGCTCTGTCTCGGCATATCAGTGGCGTCCGGCTTTCCTCCTTCGGCGGGCATTATCACGGCAATTATCGGCGGTATCCTGGTCTCGCGTATCAACGGTTCCTTCCTGACTGTCAATGGACCTGCCGCCGGTCTGATTGTCGTGGTTCTGGCAGCCGTTCAGTCATTGGGTGAAGGTGATGCGCTGGCCGGTTATCGTTATACCCTGGCGGCGATTGTGGTCGCCGGCGTCATACAGGTTGTGATGGGGGTATTCAAGACCGGACAACTTTCCGCATTTTTTCCTACATCGGTGGTTCACGGCATGATGGCCGCCATCGGCCTGATTATTATCGCCACGCAATTTCATGTCATGTTGGGCGTGACACCGGAACCCGGCAACCTGATTTCGATTATTGCGCAGATTCCGCACAGCCTGCTTAACATGAATACGGAGGTTGTCCTGATCAGTTTTTTAGGCCTGGAAATTCTGATGACCTGGCCGCTGGTTAAAACCAGGATTCCCGCGCCTGTCATTGTCGTGCTGGTGGGCATGCTGTTCGCCTGGCATTTTGACCTGGCCCAGGACGCGGCAAGCACCGGCGCGAAACTTCTGGTCGCCATTCCCGATAATTTTTTCGCCGGTTTTTATTTTCCCGATTTCTCCAAAATAACCACGCTTGCTTTTTGGGGCGCGGTATTGAGTATCAGCTTGGTCGGCAGCCTTGAAAGTTTGCTGAGCACATCAGCGATAGATAAGCTGGACCCTTATAAACGTACTGCTGATCTGGATCGCGATTTAACCGCGGTCGGCATAGGCAATACGGTTGCCGGATTAATCGGCGGCTTGCCGATGATTGCTGAAATTGTGCGTAGTTCCGCGAACATTGATAACGGGGCTAAAACAGGCTGGGCCAATTTTTTTCATGGCTTAATATTGTTGCTGTTTGTCGTCTTATTTCCGGTGCTTATTCAGAATATCCCACTGGCTTCATTAGCGGCGCTGCTGGTCTATACCGGTTACCGTCTGGCTTCGCCGACAACCTTTGCCAGGGTGATGGAGGTGGGTCAGGAACAGTTTTTTATGTTTGTCGTGACGATTATCGGCGTATTGGCAACCAATTTATTGATGGGTGTCGCGTTGGGGATTGCGGTAAAGCTGGCGATTAACCTACTGCGCGGCGTGTGGCCGAGTAATTTGTTCAAGATTCACTTTACGCTCAATCAACAGGATCAGCATAGCGTGACTGTCAAGCTGTTGGGTTCCGCGCTGTTTTCAAATTTCCTGCCCTTGAAAAAAGCGCTGGCCGAACTGGAGAATGGCAAGACCATTATTTTCGATTTTTCGGAAGGTTACCTGATCGATCATACCGTCATGGAGTTTATTGACGATTTCAGCCGGAATTACCAAACGGCGGGCGGACACTGCCGGATAACGGGCAAGGCGCTGGAAACATTTTCCGATCATGCGCTGGCGGCGAGATTGATGACGGCGGATGATAGAAAGTGAGCGTCGGTTCGCTGGTTCCTAAGCTCTATAGCTTCACTGCCTTAAAGTTAATTAAGTTAAGCGATTTAGTCCCCTCTCCCTCCGGGAGAGGGCTAGGGAGAGGGGGTTTTAAAAGCATTTTTTCCTTATTCTATTCCCCTCTCCCCAACCCTCTCCCCCATAGGGAGAGGGAGCTTTCTTCCTGGCAGTGATGCTAGAACTTGGTAACGAGCTAGGATGCTGAATAGTTACACTCCACACATAGTGAGAACGTCATGATCCTTATATTAGCTTATTGCGCCGTGCTGCTCAGCTTTGCTTCCGGGCTGTTGGCGCTGATGATGAATCAGCGGGGCGCGCTGCTGGCGCTTAGCCGGTATGGTTTTACAAACAAACCGAAGGGCAATTGCCGCGCGTGGTTTGACAAAAGCCTGGAGGAACAGCGTTTTCCGGTTTTATTGCGACAAGCGGTATTTGTTTTACTGGGCTTTTCGGGTGTGTTTAGTGTGTTGGCCGGTTTGTCCGTGCTGGTGACTAAAGCGGTGATTATCGATCAAATCGCTTTGGGCTTGCCCTGGCTACCTTGGCATGTGCGTTTTGACAGTTTGTCGGGTTTCTTTTTTCTAATCATCGGTATAGCGGTTAGTGCCGTCAGTATTTACGGCCCCGGCTATGTGAACAGCTATAAAGAAGCCGACCATCCGTTTGCCGTCCTGGGCTTGTTTACCGGGCTGTTTGTCGCCGGGATGTTGCTGGTGTTGTTGGCCGATGATGCGTTCATGTTCATGATCGCCTGGGACTTGATGTCGGTTGCCAGCTATTTTCTGGTGGCGTTTCAGCATGAAAACCCGGCCAATCGACGCGCCGCTTTTCTTTACTTATTGATGGCGGAAATCGGCGCGTTAGCGATTATCCTGGCCTTTGGCGTACTCGCGAGTTTTTCCGACGGTTTTACTTTTGACGCCCTGCGTAGCGCCAAGTTGTCATCCAACTGGGCCAGTATCGCTTTTGTATTGGCGCTGTTGGGTTTCGGTATGAAAGCAGGGCTCGTGCCCGTGCATGTCTGGCTGCCGGAAGCGCATCCGGTCGCGCCTTCACACATTTCCGCGTTGATGAGCGGCGTGATGCTTAAAGTCGCGCTGTACGGAGTCATTCGTTTTTGTTTTGATTTGCTAAGCGAGGTGCATTGGCAATGGGGTGTGGTGTTATTGGTTGTCGGTACGTTATCGGCATTGGGCGGTATTCTCTATGCCATGATGCAAACCAATTTAAAACGCCTGCTGGCATACAGTTCGGTGGAAAATATCGGCATTATTTTTATGGTGCTGGGTTTGTCGATGATTTTCATGGCAAACGGTCATCCCAAACTGGCGGCGCTAGGATTACTCGCGGCCTTGTTCCATGCCTTCAATCATGCCTTGTTCAAGAACCTGCTGTTTTTAGGCGCAGGCATACTGCATCACCAGACTCATGAATTGAGTATCGATATGATGGGCGGCCTGATTAAACGAATGCCGCAAACCAGCATGATTTTTCTGGTGGGTTGTATGAGCATTTCTTCATTGCCGCTGTTTAACGGTTTTGTCTCGGAATGGCTGGCGTTTCAAACGGCGCTACAGGTCGATGTGCTGGATAATGGCGTCTTGCGCAGCCTGATACCGGTCGCCGCAGCGGCATTGGCATTGACGGCGGCGCTGGCGGCGGCCTGTTTCGTCAAGGTCTTCGGACTGATATTTTTGGGTCTGCCCAGATCGCGCAATTGCGATAAAGCCCATGAAATAAAAGATAAGGGCATGTTGGCAAGCGCCGCCGCACTGGCGGTCTTGTGCTTTTTGGTCGGGATTTTTCCCGGCGTGATCATCTTTTTAATCAACAGTGTTGCAGGCCAATTGCTGGGGCAAACCTTGCCGAACGATTCGGCCTTGGGCTGGTTGTGGCTGGCGCCGGTTTCCGCCGAGCAGGCGTCCTATTCACCGCCCCTGGTCCTGATCGGCGCGCTGGTTGCCGGGTGCGTCAGCTTTTGGTATTTGCGCCGCAGTCCTTTAACCATCATGCGCCGGGCGGCTACCTGGGATTGTGGTTTCGGCGGCCTAACCTCAACCATGCAATACAGTTCCAGCGCTTTCACCATGCCGTTGCGGCGGATTTTTGCCAGGGTCTGGCTGATTGACGAGCGCATCGACAAAGACATGCGCGGAGCGATGGCTATGGATGTGGCGGCGGTGCATTATCAACTTAAGGTTGAAGACCATAGCTGGCCAGCGTTGTACCTGCCGATTGCCCGCAGCGTCAATAAACTGGCCAAGCAGGTCGGACGCATTCAAACCGGCAATATCCGGGTCTATCTGGGCTATTCGTTTGTCACTTTAGTCGTGATGTTATGGGTGGTGAGCGGCTGAACAGAGGATGGATGGCGAAAGACGAAATACACAGTGGGCTGGCTGTAAGGGCTTCACGCGCCTTCGGCATTGAATCAGGAGAAACGAAATGAACTGGTTAATCGGAATGTTACAAACCCTGCTGTTTGTGGCGCTGGCGCCGTTACTGGCCGGCTGGATCAAATGCTGCAAATGTTATTTGCAAAATCGCAAGGCGCCGTCCGTTTTGCAGCCTTACCGCGATTTACTCAAATTGACTCATAAACAACCGGTGGTGTCGGAACAGGCGTCGTGGTTGTTTACCATTTCGCCGTACATCATTTTTTCGGCGACGGTGCTGGCGGCCAGCGTGGTTCCGTTGATCGCAGTCGATTTACCGACATCGGCCAGTGCCGATGTGATTGTGATGGTGGGTTTTTTCGCCTTTGCCCGTTTTTTCCTGGCCTTGGCTGGCCTGGACATCGGGACGGCCTTCGGCGGCATGGGCTCATCAAGAGAAATGACCATTTCATCATTGGCGGAACCGGCGATGTTGATGGCGATTTTTACCTTGACCATGACCGCGTCAACGACCAATTTATCGGTCGCCATCACCCATGTTATTGATCAGGGCGTGGTGTTGAGGCCGTCGTTTGTATTCGCCCTGTCGGCCCTGCTCCTGGTCGCCGTTGCTGAAACCGGGCGGGTGCCTGTCGATAATCCCGCTACGCATCTGGAACTGACGATGATTCATGAAGCGATGATTCTTGAATACAGCGGCAGGCATCTGGCCTTGATTGAATGGGCCGGTCAGTTGAAATTGATGTTGTACGGCGTCTTGATCGCCAATATCTTTTTCCCCTGGGGCATTGCCGAAACTTTCAGCTTGCAAACATTGGCTTACGGTTTGCTGGTTATTATGGCTAAGCTTGGCGTCCTGGCGATAGTGCTGGCCGTCTCGGAAACACTGTTTGCAAAAATGCGCTTGTTCAGAGTGCAGGAATACCTCGGCTTCGCCTATTTGTTAGGGTTGCTGGGTATGTTGAGCCACATTATCCTGGAGGCCTCACGCTAATGAATATCGAACAACAGGATTTATATACCCAGGCTATTTTATCCCTGGCCGCATTGGTAGGCCTCACCTCCTTCTTGATGTTGGGGCAGAGCCGCTTGCTGCGGCTGATTTTTGTATTTGCCATGCAGGGTTCGTTATTGGCCTTGACGGCGGGGTTGGCCGCGTACAGCCAGGCTAATCATCATTTATATATTTCCGCCGTCATGACTTTGATGCTGAAAGTGATTTTTATACCGTGGATGTTGCGGCGCGAAGTGATACAAATGAATACCCAGCGCGATATTGAAACCCTGAAGAATAAAACGCTATTAATGCTGGGCGGCGCCAGTCTGATGGTGTTCAGTTATTGGGTGCTGCATCCTATCGTGCATACGTCACCGGCCATCATGCTCAATGCGTTGGCGGTCAGTCTTTCTGTGGTGCTGCTGGGCATGTTGTTGATGATTACGCACCGGCAGGCCGTCGCTCATGTGGTGGGTTTTATGTCGATAGAAAACGGCCTGTTTTTTGCAGCGATTGTCGCCACTAACGGCATGCCGATGGTGGTTGAATTGGGCATCGCTTTTGATGTGTTGGTTGCGGCTGTGCTGTTCGGCATCTTTTTCTTCCACATTCGCACCAGTATCGATTCGCTGGATGTCGACAAATTAAACCGTTTGAACGAGGTGGATAAATGATCGCCGCCTATTTGGTTTTATTGATTCCTTTGATCGGGATAGTGTTTTTTGCCTTTGCCGGACACAGGGCGGACACCGGGAGGATTAATGTCCGGTTTAACGCCATCTGTTTGCTGGCGACGGTCTGGCTGGCGATTAATGTGTTGAATGACGGTACGATCTTGTCGGCCAACAAGGCTTTTTTGATCGATTCGTTTAATGTTTACCTGATTGTCTTGACCGCTTTTGTCGGATTTACCACCTCAATATTTTCAGCGCCCTATATGGCGCACGAAAAAGACATCGGCAGGTTGACCGACAAGCGCTTGAAGCTTTATTACTCGATGTACCAGGGTTTCATGCTGGCGATGTACCTGGTGTTGACCACGAATAATATGGGCACGATGTGGGTGGCGATGGAAGGCGCGACGCTGGCAACGGTGTTGCTGGTCAGTCTGTATCGCACGCCTGAATCGATCGAAGCGGCCTGGAAATATTTTATTCTCTGCGGCGTCGGAATCGCGCAAGCCTTGTTTGGCACGATTCTATTGTATTACGCAGCCGCCCAGATCGGTGACGGCGAAAATGCCTTGCTGTGGTCGGTGTTGTACGACAATACCGAGAAATTGAATCCGGAAGTGCTGGAGATTGCCTTTGTGTTCTTGTTGATAGGCTACGGTACAAAAATCGGCCTGGTGCCTTTGCATAACTGGCTGCCCGATGCGCATTCCGAAGGTCCGACGCCGATGTCTGCGGTATTATCCGGGTTATTGCTTAACGACGCCTTGTACGCGGTGGTTCGTAACAAGATGCTGGTTGACGGAGCCACTCATTCCAATATGGCGGGTTATTTGATGATGGGCTTTGGCCTGCTGTCATTCCTGGTTGCCGCGTTGTTTTTACACCGACAAAAAGACATCAAAAGGCTGTTCAGTTACTCATCCATAGAGCACATGGGACTGATGACTTTCGCCTTCGGTATGGGCGGGCCGTTGGCGACTTTTGCGGCATTGCTGCACATGACCGTACATTCGCTGACAAAATCCGCCATTTTCGTGACTGTGGGTCATGCCAGCCAAATTGCCGGTACACAAAGCATGGATAAAATTCGCGGCCTGATTAAAACCCAGCCCAGAGTCGGATGGGGCTTATTGATCGGTACGATCGCCATTGCCGGCTTTCCGCCTTTCGGCGTATTTACCAGCGAATTCCTGGTATTGCTCGCTACCATGCATAATTATCCCTGGCTGGCGCCGCTGTTATTATTAGGCATCGGCATTGCCTTTGCCGGATTATTCAGACACATACAGCCGATGGTTTACGGCGAAAAGCCTGAGCATCAACAACCGATCAAAGCCAACTTATGGCCGGTGATGATCCACTTGGCTTTGGTGCTCTGGCTGGGTTTGGCGATTCCGGGATTTTTGGCTCACTGGTTTTCACAGGCAACGCTATTAATTTCAGGGAGTGCGCCGTTATGAGTTCTGCAAACTGGACAATTGATTTTTTGAGTCGCTTGGGGGTTGAAGGGATTGCCGTCATCGTTCCTGGTCAGGGTGGCCCCTCTCCCCAACCCCTCTCCCAGGAGGGAGAGGGGCTTTATAATCTCTCTATCCAACCAATTGTATCGATTGATGAACAGGAGCATTTCCTCCCCTCTCCCTCAGGGAGAGGGGCCGGGGGAGAGGGTGCGGTGATTAACGTAACAACAACGGATAAGCCTGTCAGGAACCAAAACCCACTACTGTGGCAAATTGCAGCCAACGATTGGCGACGCTTTGCCGAGGCCGCTGTAGAACAAGGCTTACGTTGGGTCGCCGGATGGGCCGAGCAGGTTCAGGGCGATTTTCTCGTCAATGCCTGTTTTGAAAAACAGGGCGTTTATATCCTGTCGCGTACCCGCGTGGCCGTCAACGCCCCGACGCTACCGTCACAAGCCACCGTTTACCCGGCGGCCAACCGCAGTGAGCGGCATAGCCGAGACATGTTCGGCATCAACTTTGTCGATCATCCCGACAATCGGCGCTGGACGCGGCATCAGGCTTGGGCCGAAGACAGCTATCCCTTGCGCAAGGATTTTCCTGTGCAGGGAGCGCCGGTAGATGTCACACCAGCCGACATGCACTACCCCTTCATTAAATCGGAGGGGCAGGGGGTCTATGAAATTCCGGTGGGGCCTGTGCATGCCGGTATTATTGAACCCGGCCATTTCCGTTTTCAGGCGGTCGGCGAGCTAATATTGAATCTGGAAGAGCGATTGGGCTATGTCCATAAAGGCATCGAGAAAATTGCCGAAGGCAGGGCGCCCGACTCGTTGGCGCGGCTGGCCGGTCGTGTCTCCGGCGATACTACGGTCGGCCATTGCTGGGCGGCCTGTATGGCGATGGAACAGGCCGCAGCTATTGAAATTCCGCCGCGCGCCGCCTTAATACGCGGCATCCTGGCCGAGCGCGAACGCATCGCCAATCATTTGGGCGATATGGGCGCAATCTGTAATGATGTCGCTTTCGTCTTTGCCCAGATGCAATTTACCCGTTTGCGTGAACTATGGTTACGCACCCATGCAAAAGTTTTTGGGCATCGCCTGTTAATGGACAGGATTATGCCGGGTGGCGTGATGTGTGACTTGACGGATGCCGATTGCACCCTGATCAAGCGGGAAATCAATGTCCTGAGAAATGAACTGGCGGACATCATGCCGGCTATCGATCTTAATTCATCCCTGGAAGACCGCTTATACACCGCCGGTTTCCTGGCCCCGAATATTGCCGCCGCTTTTGGTGCGCTGGGTTATGTCGGGCGGGCCAGCGGACAGGACTTCGATGTGCGCCGCGACGCGCCATACGCGCCTTACGACCGGGTAACGGTTAAGGTCGCCGTGGAAACAAAGGGCGATATTGCTTCCCGGTTCTGGATCAGATACAAGGAAATCAACGCATCTTTACATCTGATAGAGCAATTTATCGATCAACTCGTTGCCGGAGGCTTGGTCTCCGAATGGCAACCCGCCTCGGCCGGCAGTGAAGGCTTAGGCATTGTAGAAGGGTGGCGCGGTGAAATAACGGCTTATGTGCGCTTCGACGCCGAAAATAAAATCGCTCGGTTCTATCCGCGCGACCCCAGTATCCTGAACTGGCCAGCGCTGGAAAAACTGGTGCTGGATAATATCGTGCCGGACTTTCCTGTCTGCAACAAATCCCTGAATGGCTCTTATTCAGGCAATGATTTATAGGAGGCGCGCGTGCTGAGACTTTTTCTAAAAATCCTGAAAACAGGTGTGGTAACCGAACGTTTTAAAAAACCCAAGGACGATGAACTGGAACGACTGGGTATTGAAATCAAAAGACACATAGACAAGAAATTTTCCGGCAGCATTGCCATACGCGAAGTCGATGCAGGCTCCTGTAACGGCTGCGAACTGGAAATCCACGCACTGAATAATCCTTATTATGATATTGAGCGTTTTGGTATCCATTTTGTGGCGTCCCCAAGGCATGCGGATGTATTGCTGGTCACAGGCCCTGTATCGCGGAATATGCAAACAGCGCTACTGCGTACTTACGAAGCGACACCGAACCCGAAATGGGTGGTTGCTGTAGGTGATTGTGCGGCGTGCGGCGGCGAATTCGGTGTGTCATACGCCAGTTGCGGCGCCGTGTCCAATGTTATTCCGGTAGATGTAGTGATCCCCGGCTGTCCGCCGACACCGTTGGCGTTGATGACGGGCTTGCTGGGCTTGATCAGGTAATTGAATTTGATCCGAGGAGCCTAGACACGATAGGGCGGCACAAACAATCTTTGATAAGGCTCGAGGTTACACATGAGACTTAGAAGCTTAACTTCCATGTTCAGCACCACCCTGCGGAACTTGAAAACACCTGGTAGCTTCGTGGTGCGGGTGCCCTAGAACGCACAGCTAGGTACGGATTTGCGCGATTGATGTTTTGAAAGTATGCGGAGGCGGCGGCAGTGGTGAGGTGGTTTCCATAAGTAGCTCCAAAACCTCTTGACCATTCTGTAATGCCTCTTCATACGTCTCGCCATGAGTTAGCGCGTATGGCCCAAATTCCGGAAGGGGAGCTATGTAACAACTGTCCTCTTCCGACCATTGAATAATAATGCTGTAGCGAGTTTTCATTTTATATCGAGGATGTCTCTTATGTACCTTGCGACGGCACTTTCTTAATAAGGCTTCGCGTCACTTCCATCGTTACCTGACAAGGTCAATTTTGTCAAAGGTTACTATGTGTTTACAGTTTGTTAAAGCCATGCCTCTCCGGTAAATATTTAAGGCAAGCAATACTAATCCTAAACGCTGACTACCGCAAACTCTCCTGTCTTCTCAGCAGCGTATGCGAAATAATTATTCGTTGACAATTTAAGACAACCGGTCGTATTATTTGCCCATGAAAAGAACCACGCAAAAACAAATTAATAGAGAGAACCTGTTAGCTGAGGGCGTAAGCTTACTTATGGCCCAGGGCTATCACGGTACAGGATTGAAAGAAATTCTGGATGCGGTAAAAATCCCGAAGGGGTCTTTCTACAATTATTTCGGCAGCAAGGAAAATTTCGGCGCGGAGGTGATTCAACATTACATCACGCCGTTTATCCAGCAGCTCAGTGGTCATTTGGACAATCCCGATATCGATGCCTTGACGGCATTGCAGCGCTATTTTGATGAAATCATTCTGGAACTTGAGAATGCTGATTTTAAGGGCGGTTGCCTGTTGGGTAATTTAATGGGGGAACTGGGCGATACCAGTGAAATATGCAGGGCCTCTTTGCAGACCGCGGTTAAACGCTACCGTGATTTATTGAGGGCGGGAATTGAGCAAGCGCAACGGGAAGGCACGGTAAGAACCGACAAGTCGGCTACCGAAATGGCGGATCTGCTGGTGAACGCCTTTCAGGGCGCTTTGCTGAGAATGAAAATAGAAAAATCGTCGGCCCCGCTCAAACAGTGTTGCGGAGATTTACTGGGCGAGTTTTTTAAAGCGTAATGCTATTGCGCTTTAAAAAGACGACCCGTCATATACTTACAATTAACAAATTAACCAGGAGACATTAACATGCCAAAATATCTTATCGAACGTGAAATCCCCGGTGCCGGCTCTCTGACTGCCGCCGATCTGCAAGGCATCGCGCAGAAATCGTGCGGCATCCTGAGCGACATGGGCCCTCAAATCCAGTGGCAGGAAAGTTATGTAACAGACGATAAAGTCTATTGCGTTTATATCGCCCCGGATGAAGCGAGTGTCAGGGCGCATGCCGAAAAAGGCGGATTTCCGGCTAACCGCGTTTCCGAGATCAAAAGAATGATTGACCCGACCACTGCCGAAGCTTAAGCAGTCAAGGCCGTTTGCAGCATACCCGTCAGGCATGCTGCATCATCAAATAATTATAAAAACTCTGTTTGCGCCAAGTCGGTTACATGACCGACGCTAAGCGCAGATGGAGACCGTAAAACAGAGAGGATAAAATGAGTACACTACTGGATAAAAATCATAAGCCGCCAAGCCGGTTTATGACGGCTTGTGTTTTTGCAGCGGCAACCATCGCATCGGCAGGTCTGGGCATCACGCCGGTACAAGCCGATGAAACCTGCCAGTCGCCTTATATGGCTAAAATCCTCGGACAGGAAGATTTTGTTTATATCTGGACCTTGGGTGTGGAAGGCCTGGGCGATGAGCAGGACAAACTGGTTACCGTCGATGTCAACCCCAAATCGCCTAAGTACGGCAAAGTGGTCAGCAGTCTTTCCGTCGGCGGACGCAACGAGGCGCATCACTCCGGCTTTACCGATGATCGCCAGTATTTATGGGCGGGCGGGCTGGACACCAGCAAGCTGTTTATCTTTGATGTACACACAGATCCCGCCAAACCCACGCTGACTAAAACGATAACCGATTTTGTCGCCAAAAGCGGCGGTGTTGTCGGCCCTCACTCGACTTATGCGTTACCGGGCCGCATGATCATCACCGGGCTGTCCAACAACAAGGATCATGGCGGACGCACGGCGGTCGTTGAGTACACCAATGACGGCGAGTATATCGCGACCCATTGGTTGCCCACCGACAGCAATCTGGAAGGCGCCATCAAGACCGGCAAATACGCCGACGGTTACGGCTATGACCTGCGGGTTCTGCCCCGGCGCAACCTGATGTTGACTTCGTCGTTTACCGGCTGGTCAAACTACATGATGGATTTCGGTAAAATGCTGAAAGATTCTGAAGCCATGAAGCGTTTCGGTAATACCGTCGTGCAATGGGATTTACACACCAAGCAGCCGAAAAAAGTCTTCGATGTGCCCGGCGCGCCGCTAGAAATCCGTTGCGCCTGGGGTGAAAACCATAACTACTGCTTTACCAGCACAGCGCTCACGTCAAAGATATGGCTGATTTACGAGGACAAGGACGGCGAATGGAAGGCCAAAGAAGTGGCTGATGTGGGCGACCCCAGCAAAATACCGTTGCCTGTCGATATTTCCATACAAAGCGATGACAAAATGCTTTGGGTTAACACCTTTATGGACGGCAAAACCCGTGCATTTGATATCAGCGACCCGTTCAAACCCAAACAGGTTTATGAGCATAAAATCGGCGCACAGGTCAACATGGTGTCATCCAGCTGGGACGGCAAGCGTCTTTATTTCACGTCGTCATTACTGGCTAACTGGGACAAGAAAGGCGCCGATAACGAACAGTTTCTCAAGGCCTATAACTGGGACGGCAAGCAGTTAAAGCAACAGTTTACGGTTGACTTCACTAAAGAGAAACTGGGCCGTGCTCATCAGATGGTCTTTGGTGCTTACTCGCTATATGCCGATAATAAAGCGGTGACTCAGGAAAATCCGCCGTCGGCAAAAACAGATGTGAAGAAGTAAGACGCAAAGCTGTAAGTCGGGATGGCGTTTTATGACATCCCGATTTATCGTTCCCATGCTCCGGCGTCACTGCCATTAAGTTAAGGAAGAATGCTCCCTCTCCCCAGGGGGGAGAGGGGAATAGAATA
>SXIP01000085.1 GCA_005772825.1 Methylococcaceae bacterium
AGCGGTGGGTTTGCGTGAAGTGCGTTATAACCCCTTGGGTGAAAACCACTTGCAAGCCGTCAAGGATGAAACCAACCCGTATTTCAGTTTTGACCCCAGCAAATGTATCGTTTGCTCGCGTTGCGTTAGAGCCTGTGAAGAAACCCAGGGCACATTTGCTTTAACCATTGATGGTCGCGGCTTTGATTCCAAAGTGTCTCCCAGCCAAAACCAGCCCTTCCTGGACTCCGAATGCGTATCCTGTGGCGCCTGTGTGCAAGCCTGCCCGACAGCCACCTTAATGGAAAAATCGGTTATTGATCACGGCCAGCCTGAGCATGCCATTGTCACAACCTGCGCTTATTGCGGCGTCGGCTGTTCATTCAGGGCGGAAATGAAAGGCGAGCAAGTCGTGCGTATGGTGCCGAACAAAGACGGCAAAGCAAATCACGGTCACTCTTGCGTAAAGGGTCGCTTTGCTTTTGGTTACGCCACACATAAAGACCGCATCACCAAGCCGATGATTCGCGCCAGCATTAAAGACGCCTGGCAGGAAGTCAGTTGGGAAACGGCCATTAATCATGCCGCATCGGAATTAAAACGCATCCAGGCAAAATACGGTAAAGATTCTATCGGCGGTATTACTTCTTCGCGCTGCACCAACGAAGAAGTGTATATCATGCAAAAACTGATTCGCGCCGGTTTCGGTAATAATAACGTCGATACCTGCGCGCGGGTTTGCCACTCCCCGACGGGTTATGGACTCAAACAGACCTTTGGTGAATCGTCAGGCACCCAGGATTTTGACTCGGTTATGAAAGCCGATGTAATTTTTGTCATCGGCGCCAACCCAACGGACGGGCATCCGGTTTTTGCATCGCAAATGAAAAAACGTTTGCGTCAGGGTGCAAAACTGATTGTCGCTGACCCGCGTCAAATTGACCTGGTTAAATCACCGCATATACAGGCCAATTATCATTTGAAATTACGTCCCAGCACCAATGTGGCGTTGATCAATGCTTTGGCCTATGTTGTCGTCACCGAGAATTTGATCGACGAAGCCTTTGTTAATGCACGTTGCGATGTCGCATCCTTTGCAAAATGGAAAGCCTTTATTGCCCAGGATCACCATTCACCCGAAGCCAGTGAATCGATAACCGGTGTTCCCGCGGCAGAACTCAGGGCTGCTGCAAGACTCTATGCAACCGCCGACAACGCCGCTATTTATTATGGCTTGGGCGTAACCGAGCACAGCCAGGGCTCAACTACCGTCATCGGTATTGCCAATCTGGCGATGGCAACCGGCAATTTGGGTCGCGAAGGTGTGGGCGTAAATCCGTTACGCGGACAAAACAATGTTCAGGGATCGTGCGACATGGGTTCAGTCCCCCATGAATACCCCGGCTATCGCCACGTATCCAATGACGAAACCCGTCATTTGTTTGAAAGCGCATGGCAGACCGAGCTGAGTTCAGAACCGGGCTTGCGTATCCCCAACATGTTTGAGGCGGCGCTGGACAAAACTTTTATGGGGATATACTGTGAAGGCGAGGATATTGCCCAATCCGATCCTGACATCAAACATGTTCATGCGGCCTTGCGCTCCATGGAATGCGTGATTGTGCAGGATATTTTCCTCAATGAAACAGCCAAGTTCGCCCATGTCTTCTTACCGGGCGCGTCCTTTTTAGAAAAGAACGGCACATTCACCAATGCTGAACGACGCATTTCACCGGTGCGTAAGGTCATGAAGCCGTTGGCAGGTTACCAAGATTGGGAAGTTACGCAAATGCTGGCGAATGCAATGGGTTATCCAATGAATTACAGCCATCCATCGGAAATTATGGCTGAACTTGCCAGCCTGACGCCGACTTTTGCCGGCGTCAGTTACGAAAAAATCGACCAACTGGGTAGCGTACAGTGGCCGTGCTACGATGAACAATCAGCCGGCACGCCGATCATGCACGAAGAAACGTTTATGCGCGATAACGGCAAGGGCTTGTTTATGCTCACCGAATTTGTTGCGACAACAGAAAAGGTCAACAGTAAATTCCCGTTAATCTTAACGACAGGCCGTATTTTGTCGCAATACAATGTCGGCGCACAAACGCGACGCACTGATAATAACGTTTGGCATGCGGAAGATCGTTTGGAAATTCATCCGCACGATGCCGAAGACCGCGGCCTTAAAACCGGCGACTGGGTCGGTATCAGAAGTCGCGCCGGTGAGACCGTATTGCGGGCGTTGATCAGCGAACGTGTGCAACCGGGCGTCGTTTATACCACCTTCCATTTTCCGGAGTCGGGGGCCAATGTTATTACGACCGATAATTCGGACTGGGCGACCAACTGTCCTGAATATAAAGTAACCGCCGTACAGGTTACCAAAGTCAGTCAGGCCTCGGAATGGCAGAAAAACTACCATGAGTTTTCAGAAAACCAACTGGATTTGCTGGCTCAAGGCATGGCTCATGATTAATGGTTCGTCCTTGGAATTAGGATGGCCCAGTTATCAACAAAGCACCGTGGAACGCTGGCAAGATGGTCAGCGTTCCTTACAACAAGATTATATTGCTGAAGAAGTACCGGTTTCCTTAGTTTATAACGGGGTGCCGCATGTTGTCATGCTGGCCACCCCGACCAACCTGGAAGAATTCGCTCTGGGTTTTAGTCTGACGGAAGGCATTATCAGCAATCCGCAAGAATTATTATCAACCCGGGTTTATAACCGTTCAAACGGTATCGAAGTCCAGTTAAAAATTCCCGAGCAACGCTTTAGTTGCCTAGCCGATAAAGGCCGTAATTTAACCGGACGTACTGGCTGCGGCTTGTGCGGTGCAAGCACATTAAAACAGGCGATCCGCCAGCCTGCTCCGGTTCACGGTGGCTTGACCATAACAGCAAGTGATTTGCTTTCCGCGTTAAAAGACATCAAAAAACGCCAAAAACTGAACCAGTTAACCGGTTCTGTGCATGGCGCCGCTTGGGCGGTGCCCGGGCAGGGCATCATAGCGATACGCGAAGACGTAGGGCGACATAACGCGCTGGATAAATTAATCGGTTTTCTGTTGCGTACCGGTAAGGATTTAGCCGCCGGATTTGTGATTGTCACCAGTCGCGCCAGTTATGAAATGGTACAAAAAACCGCATCGGTCGGCATTACCCTGTTAGCCGCCATTTCGGCGCCTACCGGCTTGGCCATACGTCTGGCCGATGAAGCGGGATTGACTTTAATCGGTTTTGCCCGTGACGATCAACATGTTGTTTATACCCATTCCAGCCGCTTAACTCACCCGATACCTTTAGTACAACACTCCACACCTTTAGTTGATTTAATACACCATGAAAATTGAAAGACTTATCAAAATGGCCAACGATATTAGTGACTTCTTTAACGCAGAGAGCGATAAAGAATTGGCTGCGGAAGGTGTAAAAAAGCACCTGTTGAGATCATGGGACCCCAGGATGCGCAAGGAAATCATCGCCTATTGCCAACAGGACGGCAGTGCGCTAAGCGCTCTCGCTAAAGCGGCAGTGATAAAGCTCGATGCTGAAAAAACCAATTAAAAATGTACTCAAGCAAATTGTACGACTGCCATAAGGTTTTTTGATATTTGACGCATTTGCTCTATCTTGGTAATCCGGAAGTTTCTCAAGCTTCGTATTATGTTGCTCCAATCAGATCCAAATCTGACCAGTTAAGTCCGTCATACAATCATGCAAATTTATCAGCTTTATCGACAGCAGCAACTTAACGTAACCAATAAAGAGGCCTGGGATTTCTTTTCGTCCCCCTATAATTTGAATGACATCACTCCCGATTTTTTTAATGTGGAAATTACCTCAAAAGTACCCGCCGACATTTATGCAGGATTGATGATCAGTTATCGAATGAAGGCCGTTTTCGGCATACCGATGACATGGCTATCGGAAGTCAGCCACTGCCAAGAGCCGAAGCGCTTTGTTTATGAGCAACGCATCGGACCGTTTAAATTCTGGAGCCATGAAGTGTGTCTGACGGAATGCACAAACGGGATTGTGCTTGAGGATATTGTTTTCTACGCGATGCCTTTCGGCCGGCTTGGAGAGCTTCTCCAGACCGCAGTTATCGGAAATAAGCTCAGGCGAATTTTTGATGTTCGTCGCGACTATCTGCACAGCAAGTGGGGACAACATCTTAATGTAAAATCAGCGCAAGTCCTCTCCTAAGGAAGGGAGTACAATGTCGTTTTATCAATTCCGGCGTCTAAATTGTTCATTGATTATCGGCGCCAGCATCCCAGCCCCGCATAAAATTCCCGACCAATAAAACGATCATCTCTTCGACTTCCTTGAGTTCAGCTTTATTTTGTCTGCCCGTTAGCGAAAGCATGCAAATGCCGTGAATACCTGCTCCTAAAGTGCGTGCCGCGCGGCTTTTTTGCAACTCCGGGCATTCAGGTACAAGCAATGCAAATTGGGCTTCAAGTCGGGCAAGAACCGCATTGAGCTTTTCCCGGTACCAGTCTGATGTCTCGTTATTATCCGCTGCATGATAGGCTGTCAGCATGCTCCAGCGATTAAAATTCCGGGCGGCATAGTTTAAATAGGCCTTCGCGAGCGCTTCAATACGGTGTTCGGTTGCACAATCCAGCACCGGCATCAACTGCGCGGCAAGGTCATCCAATGTTCTTGCTTTCATGTGTATCAGCAAATCGCCCATACCGGCGAATACCATATAAATACTGCCTACGGTATAGCCCATTTCCCTGGCGATCTTGCGCATCGTCAATGCCGAAAAACCCTGTTCGATTACAATCGATTCTGCGGCGTTCAGCACCATTTCCTTAATTTGTTCCAGGCTGTGTTCGCTTCGTCTCGCCATGTTTTCCCTCTTCCCCAACCCCTTTGGAGAGGCGGCTATCTAATTCATCACTTCTTTACTGTTTTAGTTCAGGAATACCCGCTAACACTCTAAATATAAAGGCTAAAGAAAATAAAGCTTCAGTTTCCCCCTCACCCCATCCCTCTCCCTCTGGAGAGGGAGTATGAATATGCAAGGTTAAGCATTATTCAGTAGGCTTTCTTTAAACAGGCTACGGAAATTCCGGTTCGATTGTTCCGCTATTTCCTCCAGCGTTGTATTTCTTAATTCGGCAATATGCTCGGCGACATGGCGCACATACATCGGGTAATTGGGTTTGCCGCGAAACGGTACGGGCGCGAGATAAGGCGAGTCGGTTTCTATCAAATAACGGTCGGCGGGTACTCTTTTCGCCACGTCTTTAATATCTGTAGCATTGTTAAAGGTAACAATACCTGAGAAGGAAATATAGAAATTCATAGCCAATGCTTTTTCGGCAAATTCCCAGTCTTCGGTGAAACAGTGAATGATGCCGCCTATTTCGGCAGCGCCCTCCTCTTCCAGGACGCGCAAGGTGTCGTGCTTGGCGTCGCGGGTATGAATGATGAGCGGCTTTTTTAAGATCTTCGCAGCGCTGATATGATTCCTGAAACGTTGATGTTGCCAGTCCAGATCCCCTGAACTACGAAAATAATCCAGGCCGGTCTCGCCGATAGCGATGACCTTATCGTTTCGGCCCAGGGCGAGCAACTCGTCGACATCAGGGTCTTTACCGTCCCGGACATTCGGGTGTACGCCGACACTCAACGAGATTTGCGGATAATCGGCGACCAAAGCCTGCATTGCCGGATAGGACTCCAGATCAATGGCGATACATAACAGGTGTTCAATCCGGCTGTTTTTTACCGCCTGCATAAAACAGTCAAAACTATTTTGGTAGGGTTTCAGATCCAAACGATCCAGGTGACAGTGGGAGTCAATCAACATGATTACATCGTATGCGTTGAGCGATCGGACGATAATGCGCCGGCCAGATAGTTTTCAATTTTAGCGCGTGTTACGCCGCCGTCCTGATCGATGAATTGCACGCCGATACCGCACGCTCTATAGCCTTCCGCGCCGGGAGGCGTTTTCCAGATGACTTTACCGGCAATCGGCAGTCGTTCGGTTTCTTCCATTAAGCTCAGCAGCATAAACACTTCCTGTCCCATTGCGTATTCGCGATTGGTGGGAATAAACAAGCCTCCGTTGGTCACGAAAGGCATGTAGGCTGCGTACAGCGCATTTTTATCTTTGATTGAAAGTGACAATATACCTTGTCTGGGTGCGGTTGTTTCTGCCATGGCGTCATTTTCTCCGGTTAAGATCAGCCCACTGGATTAAAATTTCTTCAATCATCAGTTGCTTGTTTATTTGAGTGTCCAGCCGTTGCCTGGTGATAAGTAATAAATCATATAACTTATACAATCCTTTTAATTCCAGCCGCCCTGAAAATTGCCGTAAGGGCTCATGGAAGTCTGGATTATATAAGCTATCCGGTCTTGCGTGATAAAAACATTTAATTAAGTCGATAATCCAGGAAGTCATCCAGAATACCAGCGGTGATTCGGGCAATTTATGCCAGTCTTCGGCAATGATGGCCGGGTGGTTGCGATGCGCGGCAATATCAAGCCATGCTTTAAAACAGTGATTCCGCACCTTGATGTAATCGTCTCCGGCGGCGTTGCCGGCTATCAGCGGCTGAGCGAGTTGTTGGGCCAGTAGCGGGGCGCCTTGAGCCAAGTTAAGCAACAGTTCCAGGTTTCCCACTATGGCTTGCTGTTTAAGCCAGGCCATTGCAACATCTTTATTTGGCTTGTCAATGACCAGTCTCTGGCATCGACTGGCGATGGTTGCCGGCAATTTTGCCGGCTTATCGGTAATTAACAGGAAAATCGTGCGTTCGGTCGGCTCTTCCAGGCATTTCAGAAAGGCATTGGCTGCGTTTGTGTTCATAAGATCGGCAGGATCGATGATAACCACGCGATAGGTATCAAACTGCGGCTTTAAAGTCAGCTGGGTAATCAGCGAGCGTATCCGTGAGATGGTAATGGACTTGCCGGGCTCATCGGGCTTTATCAGGATAAAGTCGGGATGGGTGTCTGCCTTGAGCAACAAACAAGCGTCACAATGACCGCACGCGAGGCCGTTAACTGTCGGGTTTGTGCAAAGCAGGGAATGCGCGAATTGCTGCGCCAGTTGCTGTTTGCCCAGACCTTTGTTACCGGTGATGAGCAAACCCTGGGGAATACGCTGCTGCGTAATGTAACCGTACAGGCGATTCCAGTTTTGTCGATGCCACGGTAACAATGACCGCATCATCTTAATAAAACCCTTATGACATCAACAATGGCGCGCTGCACATCGCTTAAAGGCTGGTTGGCCTTAATCAGTTTTACCCGTTCCGGGTGTAATTCGGCCTGTAATAAATAAGCCCGCCTGACCTGTTCAAAAAAACTGATTTTTTCTAGTTCAAACCGGTCCAGCATGCCGCGTTCCCTTGCCCGTTCCATACCTATCTCAACCGGTGCGTCCAGTAATAGCGTCAAGTCGGGTCTTAAATTGCCTTGCACCAAGTTTTCCAGGCATTCGATGGTGCTGATTTTCATGTTTCGTCCACCGCCCTGGTAAGCGTAAGTGGCATCGGTAAATCGATCGCACAGTACCCAACTTCCCCTGGTCAGCGCCGGCTCGATAACGTGCTTGATATGTTGGGCCCTGGCTGCAAACATCAAGAGCAGTTCAGCGTGTTCGGAAATGGCTTCACTGTCCTTGTCCAGCAATAAGGCGCGTATTTTTTCCGCCAGTCGGGTGCCGCCTGGTTCGCGCGTAACGATGACAGGAATATGATGCTGTTCCAGATAGTCCTTGATAAAAAGAAGATTGGTGGTTTTACCAACGCCTTCCCCGCCCTCCAGGGTGATAAACTTGCCGCGTATCATTTTTTCTTCCTTTGGAAATTATTCACTGCCACGTTATGGTCTTTTAAATTAGCGGAAAACTCATGCGTGCCGTCACCCCGGGCGACAAAATACAGGCTATCGCCATGATCGGGATGCAATACGGCAACGATGGCGTCACGTCCGGGCATGGCGATCGGTGTTGGCGGCAAGCCCTTGATGACATAGGTATTATAAGGTGTCGGTGTTTTTAAATCGCGGGCACCGATATTGCCCTGATAATTATCGCCCATACCGTAGATAACGGTGGGATCGGTCTGCAAAAGCATGCCTTGTTCGAGCCTGCGGATAAAGACACCGGCTATCTGTGGCCTTTCGACTTGCGCGCCGGTCTCCTTTTCGACAATGGAAGCAAGCACCAGCGCTTCATAAGGGCTTTTGAACGGCAGGCCTTCCGCCTTATTGAGCCACTCCTGTTGCACTACGTCTTGCATCTTGTCATACGCTCTTTTTAATAACGACAGATCGGAGGTATGCCGCTCAAAAAAATAGGTGTCGGGAAACAGCAGGCCTTCAGGATTACAGTTAACAGCAAGCGGGGGGCAAAAAAGACCTGCTAATGCGTTTTCAGTGCTTTCATCTTCTGTATTCCGGAGCGTATGTTCAAGATAAGGATTACTCTCGACGGCCTGCACTATTTGTTTAAAACTCCAGCCTTCCGGAAAGGTAATGGCATAGTGTTTGGTTTTTCCCTGTTCAAACAGGGTTAATATGTCGGACATGGTCAATCCCGCGGCTAATTCGTATTCGCCGGTTTTGAGCTTTTTGACCGCTTTTTTCTGAACAGCAATGACCTTAAACCAGAACGGCCTGATCGCCAGGTTTTGGGCCAGTAACTTATCGGTGATTTGTTGGAATGAATCGCCTTTTTCAATTTCGACCACGACCGGATGATCGATCACGGCAGGCGCTTGCAAAGCGCTTTGATAATCCAGCCACGCCCATTCGCAGATAAAAACCAGGATGACAAAAATCATACCGATGATTTTATTAATCGCCAATCGGGACTCCCGCAATCAATGGTACAGAGCTATGCCCGGACGCGCTGAGAGTCCGGTGTTTGAATTGAGCCAGCCAAGCCTGAATTTGCCTGGTTTTTATGCCGACCGGGAAATAGTTACCGGCGATTTGCCTGACCGGCCAGATACCAATAATTGAGTTGCTCACAAAGATTTCATCAGCAGACATCAGGTCGTCTTTGCTAAACGTATGTTCAATAACCCGCCACTCATGTTCTGATGCTAGGCTGATTATGATAGAACGCATGATGCCTTCGATACCCGACTTAGCCAGCGAGGCGGTATAAAGGCTGTTGTTTTTAACATAGAAAAGGTTCGTTCTGGTGCCTTCAATCACATGATCATTGCTATCCAGCATAATGCCCTCTTCAATCGCCGGATCGCACCATTCAGATCGCGCCATGATCTGTTCAAGCCGATTCAAATGCTTGATGCCCGCCAGGGTCCGATTCAAGCCTAAACGGGTGTCGCAGAAACGGGCAATAATGCCTTGCTCTTGATAAGCGGAAGGATAATCAGGAAAAGGATGCAGACTAAGGACCCGCGTAGGCTGGATTAAATCGGGTGGACTATAACCGCGTCCACCGGACCCACGGGTGACTATAATTTTCAGAACAGCCTGGTTTAAATATTCGGAGGCGGATTGCTGAAAGCTGGATTGTTGGATAAGCGTTGCTGCTTCAAAACACAGCACTTCACGATTCGGAAAAGGAATATGCAGCCTGTCGCAGCCTGCCTGTAACCGGTCTAAATGCCGATCAAGAAAAACCGCCTGTCCATTACAAACCTCAATGGTTTCAAACAAGCCATCGCCATACTGGAAACCGCGATCTGTTACGTCAATAGTCTTCTTGCGTTCACCATTGATGAGCATCATCGGCAAGAAGCGTGTAGAAACCGCGGTACGGATTACTCGTAACGCTTGAAAATCAACGTTCCGTTGGTACCGCCAAAGCCAAATGAATTGGACATCGCCACATCGATCCGCATATTTCTTGCGGTATTCGGTACATAATCCAGATCACATTCGGGATCCCGGTTTTCCAGATTGATGGTAGGGGGGGCTATTTGATGCTTGATGCTTAATGCGGTCAACACGGCTTCAATACCGCCGGCAGCGCCCAGCATGTGACCAATCATCGATTTCGTTGAACTAATTGCTGCTTTGTAGGCGTGTTCGCCCAATGCCGATTTCATGGCTTGCGTTTCACCGAGATCACCGGCTGGCGTCGATGTGCCGTGAGCATTGATATAATCAATATCGTCGGCATTGAGTCCCGCATCACGCAGGGCGTTTCTCATACAACGTGCAGCACCTTCGCCTCCGGGGGAAGGCGTGGTTATATGATAAGCGTCACCGCTCATACCATAACCGACCAATTCGGCATAAATTTTGGCGCCACGCGCTTTGGCATGTTCCAATTCTTCAAGAACAACCACACCGGCGCCATCGCTTAATACGAAACCGTCGCGATCCTTATCCCAGGGGCGGCTTGCGGCTTGCGGATCATCGTTACGACGTGATAACGCTTTTGCGGCGGCGAAACCACCCATTGCAGTCGGTGATGTGGTGCAGCGTTCGGCGCCGCCGGCAATCATGACATCGGCATCGCCGTATTGAATCAGGCGCGCCGCATCGCCAATGTTGTGGGTTCCCGTTGCACAGGCAGTGACAATCGCGAAATTGGGGCCTTTCAATCCATATTTGATGGAAAGATTGCCCGAAATCATGTTGATAATGTTGCCCGGAACAAAGAACGGCGAAATACGGCGCGGACCGCTTTTATCGTAGGTTGCATAACACTCTTCAATCCCGGTGATACCGCCTATGCCTGATCCGATAGCGACGCCGATACGCTCGGCATTCGCTTCGGTAACTTCAATACCTGAATCGTCAATGGCCTGACAACCTGCGGCGATACCGTAATGGATGAAACCATCCATACGATTTGCATCTTTACCTTGTATATAACCGGTAATATCAAAATTTCTTATGACACCGCCAAAAGTAGTGGCAAAAGGAGAAATATCAAAGGAGTCTATTGGACTTATGCCGCTTTTACCGTTGACAATACCGTCCCATGTTTCCGAAACAGTGTTAGCTAAAGGCGTGACAGCACCTAATCCAGTTATTACAACTCGACGTTTGCTCAATGTAATGTACCGTAAGAAAAGTAAAGAAGGGGATAGAGGATTGGATAGTTAGTGGATGAACAGCGCTCATCCACTAAATAATAACTTTTAAGCGTTTTTTTCTACGTAATCAATAGCTTGCTGAACTGTTGTGATTTTTTCAGCTTCATCGTCCGGAATTTCGCATTCGAATTCTTCTTCAAGAGCCATAACGAGTTCTACCGTATCCAGAGAATCAGCACCAAGATCATCTACAAATGAAGCATCGGTCGCGATATCTTCTTTAACACCCAATTGCTCTGCAACAATCTTTTTTACTCGTTCTTCAATGTTACTCATAATTATTATCCTCAAACAATGTAAGCTTTAATTCTCTGGCTTACAATATTATTGTTATTAGTTTTGACTGAAATCCCGTCTCCGGCAATTCCAGACGGCGGTGGGGAATTATACTTTATATTGCTGCAATGTCACCATATTAAGGCATAAACAAGCCACCGTTTACATGAATGGTTTCGCCGGTAATATAGGCGGCGCCATTAGAAGCCAAAAATGAAACGGCATGGGCGATTTCACTGGCCTGACCCAGACGGGACAGGGGTATCGATGCCAATAAACCGTTCTTGATGTCATCGCTCAATTCGCGGGTCATATCGGTATCGATAAAACCGGGCGCCACAGTATTGACGGTAATGTTACGGGACCCGACTTCTTTTGCCATCGATTTGGCAAAGCCGATCATGCCGGCTTTTGCAGCCGCGTAATTTGCCTGCCCTGCATTGCCGGTAGCACCGACAACCGAGGAAATGTTAATGATTCGGCCAGTCTTGGCTTTCATCATGCCGCGCAAAACAGCCTTACTCATGCGAAACACCGAGGTCAGATTGGTGTTGATAATATCATCCCACTCCTCGTCCTTCATACGCATCAGCAAATTATCGCGAGTGATACCGGCATTGTTAACCAGTACGGTCGGCGCAACGAAATCATCATTAACTGTTTTAAGAACCTCGGCAATGGACTCTGCATTACCAACATCAAGTTTCAAACCTTTGCCGTTTTCACCCAGAAAAGCCGAAATCGACTCGGCTCCACTTTCCGAAGTGGCTGTCCCGATTACGAAAAAACCATCTTCAGCTAATCTTTCCGCGATTGCCCTGCCGATACCACGACTGGCTCCTGTTACTAAAGCCACTTGCTTGATTGCTTCTTTGGTCATTAGATAAGTTGCTCCACTGCTTTATTTAATGTCTGCGTGTCATAGATAGCCAAATGTTCGGCATCTTTAATAATGCGTTTGTTTAAACCCACCAACACCTTGCCCGGTCCGCACTCAACAAAGCAGGTCACGCCTTGATCATGCATAAACCGGATAGTGTCAACCCAGCGCACCGGCTTATATAATTGCTCTTTCAATGCATTACGAATTACTTCCGGCGCACTGTGCGAGGCGACATCGACATTGTGAATCAAGGTCATTTGGGGGGTATTAATGGTCGTTTTCTGCAAATAGTCATTCAGCTTTTCCGCCGCCGGCTTCATCAATGCACAGTGGGAAGGCACACTGACCGCTATCGGGATCGCGCGCTTGGCGCCTTTTTCTTTTGCAGCGATCATCGCTCTTTCAACTGCGGCGGCATTCCCTGCAATAACGACCTGGCCCGGTGAATTAAAATTGACGGCGGAAACCACTTCATCACCGGCAACATCGGCGCAAACCTTAACAACAAGATGATCTTCGAGCCCCAAAATGGCCGCCATAGCGCCAATATCGGCGGGAACCGCCTCTTGCATCAAGCGTCCTCTTTCGGTGACCAGCTTTATGCCGTCTTCAAAAGACAATGCACCGGAACAAACCAGGGCCGTATATTCGCCGAGACTATGACCGGCCATCCAGGCGGGACGAACAGGGCTTTCCTTGCACCAGACTTCCCAAACCGCAACGCCGACAGCCAGCATAACCGGCTGCGTATTATGCGTTTGATTAAGCTCCGCTTCCGTCGCTTGCGTGGCGATAAACCACAAATCCTTACCCAACGCATCAGATGCACGCTCAAAGACCTGCCTTACCTCAGGAAAGTTTGCCGCCAGATCTGTCAACATGCCTACAGACTGTGAACCCTGCCCCGGAAAAACAAACGCCAAATTATAAGTTTGCTTGTTCATCATGAATACGCTTGATTTAGTACTTAATTAATGCAGAACCCCAGGTGAATCCTGCTCCAAAAGCTTCGAGTAAAACCACCTGCCCGCGTTGAATGCGACAGTCACGAACCGCCTCATTAAAGGCAAGCAACACTGAAGCAGACGACGTATTGCCCTGAGTCTCAAGCGTCACAACAACCTGATCCATGGACATTTTCAGTTTTTTTGCGGTCGCCACAATAATCCGTATATTGGCCTGATGAGGAACCAGCCAGTCAATATCGGATTTCTCCAGGTTGTTGGCTTCCAATGTTTCATCAACAATCCGTCCCAGCGTGTTAACGGCCACTTTGAATACTTCGTTACCGCGCATGCTGATATAACTAGCCTCATCCTTATTGGCTTCAGTCGCTACCTGTGGATTCGGGCAATAGAGCATGTCTTCATATTCGCCGTCAGAATGGATATGCGTCGACAAAATTCCCGTTTCCTCTGAAACGCCCAACAATACGGCTCCCGCCCCATCGCCGAATAAAATACAGGTGCTGCGATCCGTCCAATCCACAATACGGGAACAAATTTCAGTGCCGACAATAAGAATTTTCTTGGCCGCGCCCGACTTAATATATTGATCGGCAATGCTCAACGCAAATATTGAGCCGGAACAAGCGGCCTGCACATCAAACGCCACGCAGTTTTTAATACCCAATCGCTGCTGAAGCAAGCAACCGGTACTTGGGTAAACACGATCGGGTGTTCCTGTGGCGACAATAATCAAATCGATATCTTCAGGATCACAAGCAGCCGCTTCTATCGCTTGTCTTGCAGCGATTTCGGCCATGCTTGATGCGGTTTCATTGGGGCCTGCAATGCGACGGCTTTTAATGCCCGTCCGTTCAAAAATCCAGCTGTCGGAGGTATCTACCGTTTGCGATATTTGCTCGTTGGTACGAATTTCTTCCGGCAAATATCCGCCCGTACCGATTATTCTTGAATAACGAGTCATGCGCTTTCTCTCCGGGCCAAGGTCAGTTGAACCTGTTCGCTTATTTTCCGGATAACATCTTTTTTCACTTCCACCTCGGCAAGCTGAATCGCTGTTTTAAAGGCCAGCTCATCCGCTCCGCCATGACTCTTGATCACCAGCCCCCTGAGCCCCAGAAAGCTTGCACCATTATATAAACGCGGATCTATGCGCTTTTTAAACAACTTAAGCACGGGATAGGCAATCAATCCAACCAGCTTGGTCATGCTGTTTTTATTAAACGCGTCCTTTAAAGCGGTGCCAATCATTTTTGCCGCGCCTTCAATTGATTTAAGCGCTACATTGCCGACAAAGCCATCGGCAACAATTAAATCAACCTTGACAGGGCCGGCATTGAGGGAATTGCCTTCGACATAACCGATATAATTTAAAGTCGAATTTTCCAGTAATTTTGCAGCCGCTTTGACCTGCTCATTGCCTTTGGTATCTTCTTCGCCGATATTTAACAGACCGACTTTAGGGTTCTCAATATTTTCTACTGCTTTGACCAGCTCAGTGCCCATCACTGCAAATTGAAAAAGATGTTCAGCGGTACAGTCTACGTTGGCGCCCAGGTCAAGCACATGGGTGTGACCGTATATTGAAGGCAATGTCGAAATAATGGCGGGGCGATCAACACCGGGAATCATTTTTAAAACAAAACGCGCAGTCGCCATCAAGGCGCCGGTATTACCGGCACTGACACAAGCCTGCGCATGACCGTCACGAACCAAGTTAATGGCCACCCGCATTGACGAATCTTTTTTATTTTTCAGCGCTTTGGACGGAGACTCATCCATGCCGACACACTCGGATGCATGCTGTATGGATAGCCGGTCTCCATAATCACAGCCGCTTTGCGCCAACCGTTGTTTGAGAACAGTTTCATCACCCACTAGAATCAGTTTTAAGTCTGGATTGTTTTTTAAACAATCCAATGATGCCGGGATGGTTACTTCGGGACCATGATCCCCGCCCATCGCATCAATGGAAATTATTAGACTCACGCTGACGAATGACTCCACAGTTATTGAAAGAGAGCCGAACCGGATCGGGTTCGGCATAGAACATTACGCTATAAGCGGGAATGATTTGGTAATCTTCCCCGACTTAATCTTCTTCTACGGCGCTTACAATTTGACGACCCTTAAAATAGCCATCAGGAGTCACATGATGACGCAAATGTGTTTCGCCTGTGATTGGGTCTTGAGACAGGGCTCTGCCTGTTAAGGCATCGTGTGATCGACGTTGACCACGTCTTGAACGTGATACTTTACTTTTTTGTACGGCCATTTAAATCTCCAATGTTTTTTAGTTTGGCTAGGATGGAAAAAGGATTTTCAGGAGGCGACTGCACGTCACCCGATAATAAATCGTCGGTATTATGGCCGGCAACGGGAACAAAACACTTGTATTGATGCTTGGCAAATGTTGGCAAGGCAAGTAAAAGCTCATCTTCAACCAAGTCCTTGAGAAGTATTTTCTCTTCGTCAATAATTAACGGCTCGTAATCTTCCGGTAATCTGTTTGCCTGGTCTATTGAAGTCACTATGCCCAGCTTAACGGCAACATTGACAGGCCATTCCACCGCCTGCAAGCAATTTTGGCATTCCAGTTGCAGCGTCCCTTCTATTGTGCCTTCAATTTTGGCTAATCGACCTTCCCTGGAAAAAAAAAGATCGACAGCAAGCGTACCCGTATCGTTGTGCAGTTTTTCCGCCAAACGATCGAGGTTAGATAAAGATAGTTGACCCTTTAACTCGCCGCGCTTATCAGCCAAGTGTAAAGGATCTATGTATTCAGGCAATCGATCTAACATAACCGCATAATGATATATGTAAACGACAAATGCGTCAAACTTAAGCCCTCTTCGTTGCGTGATTAAACCTGTGATTGAACCGTTAAGACGCGATGACAGCTGTGTTAGTGAGTTCGAAGAATTCTCAAAGCGGGTATTGGCGTCATTTCATTGAAGCAGGAAGAGCAAGCCGTCATTATTTAGCAGGACTCACTCTGTAAACCCCTGCCAATACAATAAACACACCCGCCAACTGCAGCGCGGTGACGGCTTCATCCAGCAGCCAATAGGCCAAAGCCAGCGTAACAATCGGTCCCGTCATACTGATGATTGATGCAGTTCCCGCCCCGACCCTTCGAATTCCTGCATTCATAAAAAACGCCGGTAATACGGTCGAGAAAATCGCCATGATGAAGGCCAGACTGCAAACACGTTTCCATTCTGCATAAGGCAAGGCAGGCAATCGGTCCGGAGTAACTCCATATTGAACAGCAAAATGCGCCAAGGTCGCGATAACGGCAACCGTCATAGTATAAGCGGTAAAGCGAGCTGAGCCGATGCGATGCGTCATCACACCGCTACCCATGGTAAAACAGGCAAAAACAACGGCACTGCCGAGCACCAGACCTGAACCCAGCCAGACATGCGATGACTCAAGAGACAAGTGCTCGACAAATACCAGCAGCAGGCCGGAATAGCTTAAGGTCAGCGCAATCACCGTTCGCGCCGTGATTTTGCGTTTGTGAACAAAGGCAGAAAATATCACCACAAAGGTCGGGTACATGAACAGGATAACCCGCTCCAAGCCAGCCGAGATATATTGCAAGCCCATAAAATCCAGGTAACTGGAAATGTAATAGCCCATCAAACCTAAAACGACGATCACCGCCCATTGCTTTTTATCCAGCGACGCAGCATCCGACTTCCTGTTGTGCCAAACCGCAACCACTAGAAAAAACGGCAGTGAAAAGGCCATTCGTAGCGCCATCAAAGTAATGGCGTCGACGTCACTGCTGACCGCATAAGTCAGTTTGACAAAAATCGCTTTCGCGGCGAACCCTAAAGCGCCCAGCAATACCAAGCAAAATCCGATAATCGAATCGCGCTGGTGCAACGAGGCATTAGCCATAAAAATCCTCATCGGATAAGACAGTCAATTTATCACCCACTCTGATGAGTCCGTCGCGCAACACCTGAGCAGTCAAGCCGCCGTGTCCACGCATCGCGTTATAGCCGCCAGCACCCAGTATGTCCTCCATTCTTGAGCAGGGATGACAGAAGCCGGTCGTTTGAAAACAAGCCTCGCCGATACGAAAACGTTGATTTTTTAGCGCCAGCAAGTTGATGCCCTTGATCACCAGATTGCGCCGTAAAACTTCAGGCGTAACCGGCCTTCCGGTGAAGGATTCCAATACCGACAGATGCTCCCACTGGATTAACGTCACCTGTCGCTTGCCGCTAGTGCCGTTATAGCGATCGCCCGCCAAGCCCGAATGCTGATTTACCATGACTTCATTCACTGTTTGCATGACGCTGCCGCGCGCCGGTCTTACGCCGATCCAAACCAGTTCGCCTGAACAGGGGAAGGTTTGCATCAGCTCGGCGATGGTTAAATTATTCACCGGGTTTTTAACTGGTCTATCAATGATTGAATTGCGGATTCCCGCGCGATGATACTTGCACACAAGCGAAATTGCTGAGCTGCGCGTTGCAGGTTTTGTTCGGGTTCGGTCACTTTAAAATAGCAATTGCCTTCCAGGTAGTCGGTATAAAAGCGAAGACCCAATTCAAATGGAATCAGCCGGATGGCCGGGTATAAATAACGGTAATCGTGTTCTGAAAAAAACGCACCGGCTTCTGCCAGGTAACTTTCCAACAGGGCGGCGCAAACTGCCAGATCAAACTCATCGGTCTCCAAAATATGGCAACAGGAACGCAGGCAATCGCCGATATCGTAATGCACGAGGCCCGGCTTGACGGTATCGAGATCGATAATACCGACGACTTTTTGGCCGTGCTTATCAAACAGAAAATTGTTTAGCTTAGGATCGCCGTGAATTATCCGCAAAGGCAACAAGCCTTGCTGTTTTGCCGACTCCAGGTCATCGGCGATGTGCTCCAGGTCTTCGATAAATTCGGCGCAATAGCGGCTGGTTGTTGAGCTCGCTTGTGCCGGAGCTCGCCCTGAGACTTCGTGATAACGGCTTAAATAGCCCGGCGCAATATGAAAGCCCGGCAACGTATCATGCAATGATAAAGGATCAAGATCGCTGACCAACCGGTGAAAATGCCCCAGCGCAAATCCGGCTTGGCCCGCTTCAGCCATAGCGGTGATGCTTTCCAGACTTTCGGTATCGGCTATAAAACTGATGGCGCGCCAGTAATCCCCGCATTCATCGCAATAATAGGGATTGCCGGCTGTCGTGTTTAACAGCTCGGGTATTTGCAACCGGATCGATGCGCCGGATTTTTGTTCAAGATGCCGGTTAAGCGTGATCAGATTGTCGGTAATTTGCCCCGGATTTGGAAAGACCCGGCTATTTATACGTTGCAGGACAAATGGCGCGCTTGCTGTGGTAACCAAAAAAGTATCATTGATCAGGCCGTTACCGATCGGTGTTATTTCAATAACCGCTTGTGCAAATTGTCCGGCTATCAATGGGAGCGGTGCATTCATCGATAAACCTGCTGCAACGCGACCGATAACTCACGACTGAACTTGCCGAGCGTTTTACCCAGTGCGTCGACCGCAGCAGCGTAAGACGCGTCTGTCAATGGATGCTCGATGCGGGAGTGACCGTTGCTGATCAGGGTATGGGTTTGATCATTCATGATGGCCCAAGTAGCTTCAAGATTCGCGGACTGCTTGGGCGTAGTATCGAAGCGAGTAATATCGATAATAATATGGTAATTGACGGTTCCGAAGGCGCTCCAGGGATAGGCCCTGATAATCGCGTTCGGTTGTTGCGCCGCGAGATTTTGCGTTAATACCTGCACCAGATTATCTTTTAGCGGCGCAGCCCACTGGTGGAATTCAGCCTGATGTATGCTGTTGTTGCCGGTCCGGGTGACAATCTGTTTGCGCTCAAGCAAGGTCGGCAGGGTAACCGGGCCGATGCCGATCAGCCGTTGTTTGGCCGAATCGGTTACCGGCGCCGGGGATTGGCCGGTTGCTTCCAGTATATAAAAATGGGTCGACGGCGTTGCCGTGCAAGCCGCAACCAGAAGTACGGCAGACAGACGGGTAAAGCGCTTTAAAACGGTGCTGATCATGCGTTGTTATTCCTTTTTCTTGCCGCGAATCAAGGTATCCGGGTGCTGTTCCAGATAATCGGTGAGTTGCTTGACCGAACTGGCCGCCTGGGTCAGTTCCTGCAACATCTTATCGAGTTCGTATCGGGTGATGGAGCCGGGTTCCAGTGTGCTTAATACCTGTTGCGCCGACTGTATGGTTTTATCGGCATTAGCCAACGTAGTGGTTGCGCCTGCCAGCGTACCGTTAGCGGTTGTCAGCATGGTAGTCGCGGCTTTCGACGTACCTTGCAATGACTGTAGGGTTTTATTCGCTTCGGCGCTCATATCCTCCAGCGGCAGTTTGGCGATTTTATCCATAATGGTCTGCGCCGAATGCGTAAACTCATCCAGGGAACTGGGGATGGTCGGAAACTCGGGATAAACGCTTTTATTGTCGCTCAAAACAATCTTGCTTTGCGGATGAAAATCAAGAGCAACCAAGAGTTGCCCGGTAATCAGACTGCCGGTTTGCAATTGCGCGCGCAAGCCTTTTTTTATCAATTGCGCCATCATGTCTTTATCACTGATTTCCGGTCGGCTGTTCACTTCCTCTATGCGATCCGGCTCCAGTTCAACCGTTACCGGGATATGAATTTCTGCGGTCTTCTCATCCAGTTCCAGGCTGATATTGGTTACCTTACCGATCGGGATACCGCGTAATTGTACCGGCGCGCCTTCGGTCAATCCGCGTACCGAGCCGTTGAAATACATGACGTATTTTAGTGTGTTGTTGTAGATGACCTGAGTGGATTGCTCATAGGTATCGTACAGTTGAAACATGCTGTTTTCTTCCTTGATGTCTTTTTCGCTATCCTGGGCCGAGGCTCGAAAGGCGATGCCGCCGCTTAACAATGAAATCAAGGGCCCAGTCCTAACTTTAAAGCCATCCGCACCGGCTGACAAATCGATACCGCTGTCTATCCAGAACCGGCTGTTCTTCCTGACAAACTGGTCATAAGGCGCATTGATAAAAACCGTCAGGTGAATAGCGTCGGCGTTCTCTGACAATTTATTGCTTAACACTTCGCCGACGATAATACCGTGAAAATTGATCGGCGTTCCCGGCTGCATGGAACCGAGATTATTGGTTTCCAGGATGAATTGCTTGCCTTCCGCATTGGTTTTCAGCAGGGGTGCCGTCGTCAGGGCATTAAAGTGCCTTTGCTTATTGCCCTCGCCGGGCTTGATGGCTATATAGGGACCGGACAACAAAGTGCCCAGGCCTGAAATGCCGCCTAAGCCGACTTGCGGCTTGACGACCCAAAAGCGGGTACCCTGCTTTAAATAGGCGTCCGTATCGCTGTTCATTTGCGCGGATACCTGTATGGTTTTCAGGTCGTTATCGATAGTGATGGCGCTGACCTTGCCAATGTCGACGCCCAGGTACTTGATCTTGGTTTTATCAATTTCAAGACCTTCGGCACTGGGAAAGCTGATCGTGATAACCGGACCTTTTTCGGAAGCCGATTTATAGATTAACCAGCCGCTAACGATCAACGCAATGATCGGCAACAA
Organism: Methylococcaceae bacterium; assembly: GCA_005772825.1. GTDB lineage: Bacteria > Pseudomonadota > Gammaproteobacteria > Methylococcales > Methylomonadaceae > SXIP01. Next base: position 20,750 of record SXIP01000085.1, read on the forward strand.
CCAGACCAACGGCAATTCGGTTTTTGGGTTGAGCGTCGCATCCGTGGCTTCGTAAGGATCGGTAAAGTTATTCATAAGTAAAGTGATTCTATAGACTCTGTTGATTATCCCAAATCAGGCGCGGATCAAAACTTTTAGCGGCAAACATGGTGAGTACGACGACAGCGGCAAATGCCGTTGCCGCAGGACCTGCAATAACCTGGGAAACGCCGCCCAGATCGACCAGCGCAACCAGGATCGAAATCATAAAAATATCCAGCATCGACCAACGTCCGACAAAGGCAATGACACGATACAGCATCGTCCATTTATAGGCATTCATTGGCCGGCGATAATGTACATTGAATAATAACAGGCTGATACCCAGCAATTTTAATAAGGGCACCAGGATACTGGCAATCAGAACCAGAATGGCGATAGGAACCATGCCGCCGTCAATCAGCGCAATAATGCCACCGAGTATGGTATGCGGCTCGCCGACACCGAGTTGCGTCACGGTCATAATCGGAAAAATATTGGCCGGAATATACAGCGCATAGGCACTAAGCAGGAATGCGCCTGTACGTTGCATGCTGTGAGGCTGGCGCGCATGGAGACGGCTGCCGCATACCCGGCAAACAGGGCTTCTATCCGCCGCCTGTTTTGTCAGGCAGCCGCAGTCATGGCAACGCAGCAATCCCTGCGCCAGTGCTCCTCTGCCAAGTTTCATGACGGCTGTTTCGAAACGGCGTCTATGCGTTGCCAGAACAGGTATCTATCCAGGCTGCTCGCCAGCATCGCGGTGATCACAAGCAAAGCGATGAAGGCATAAAGGCCGAAACCGAATTTCAGTTCGGACGTCGATGACAGTTTAACGCAGGCGACAATGATGCCCAGCATATACACCTCCAGCATCGCCCATTCATCAATGTGTTGCAGCCAGCGCATCCAGCGCGCCAGGAAACGATTCGGCTTATTAAAATAAAGATGGGCGCTGATCAGTAAAGACAGGATGATATTGATAAACGGAAACAGGATACTGGATAAAAACACCAGCAACGCCACAGGCCACATATTTTCCGCGATTAAATTGATGACGCCGGACCATAAGGTGCCGTCTTTGGTGTTGCCCAGCACTTTAATGCCTAACAGCGGTAATAGATTAGCCGGAAAGATCACGATGAGCCCGGCAATCGACAACGCCAAGGTGCGCTCAACACTTCGTTTGCTCGGACGCTGAAGCAGGTAACCGCAACGCGGGCAATGCACTTTTTCACCAACGGTCGGCGTAGCCGCGTTCAGTAACAAATCACACTCGGGGCAGGCGTCGAGTTTTATTTTATTCATCTAACGCTGTTAATACCTAGCCACCGAACTGTCGCAAGTACATGACCAGGCATCAATCCCGCCGCTTAAATTAGCGATATTTTTAAATCCCGACTGCACCAGATAATGAGCTGCTTGTCGGCTGCGCATACCGTGATGACAAATCACGACAATCTGCTGATTACTATCCAGTTCTGCCAATCGTTGCGGCAAATGGTTAAGCGGAATCAATACGCTGCCTTCGATACGGGCGTAGCGGAATTCATGCGGCTCCCTGACATCGAGCAAAAACAGCGGCTCTTGTTGCTGGAGTTTGGTTTTTAATTCGGTTGCCGTTAATTCTTTGACGGGTTGTTGGTTCATAGTCTTTGATTTTTGTCCGGTAAGGTGTTCGGCGTTTGATAATAATTTATTCCGGTGCTGTGTTTTTCACACGGGTTCCCAGCACATAATCGAACCAGGGCCAGGTAACGCACCAGTTCGCGTTGCAATTATCGCCGAGATGATGCTCGTAATGCCAGCGTAAATGCCGACGCGCCCAGACCGGATCGAGGTGCGCCCTGCGATGCTTGTAATAATAAAGCGCTAAGGATACATATACGGCACCGGTAAAAAAAGGCGACAGCAATACAAGCGGCGCATGCAGCAGGACGATAACCGCTAACACCACCAATTCCTTGCTTTGGGTGTTCCAGCTTGTTAACTCCAGCTTTTGGTAACCCGGATCGATCATGCCGTTTTGCAAAGAAACGGCATGATGTTCAAATAAATGATAAGCCCAAAAACTCTGCCTGTTTTTTCCCAGCGCGTGCAGGATATATTTGTGCATCAGCCATTCACCGGCATTGGCATACAACAGACCCAGGATAAATTGCATAACCTCGAATGACATGCCGGGGATCAACTCACTCTGCAATGACCAACACTTAGCTATCCAGCCAGGCTTGCGGCTTGAGATAGTCTTCATACAACGTCGCTTCCGGGCTCCCCGGCTCGGGCCGCCAGTTATATTTCCAGGTAGCGGCAGGCGGCATGGACATCAAAATCGATTCGGTCCTGCCGCCGGATTGCAGGCCAAACAAGGTGCCGCGATCATAGACCAGGTTAAATTCAACATAACGGCCTCGGCGGTAAAGCTGGAATTCTCGCTCCCTGTCACCATAAGGCGTGTTTTTACGTTTTTGTACAATCGGCAGATAAGCATCGATATAGCGATTGCCCACGCTTTGCATAAACGCAAAACATTGCTCAAAACCCCATTCATTCAAATCATCAAAGAACAACCCGCCGACGCCACGGGTCTCGTTTCGATGCGGCAGGAAAAAATACTCATCACACCATTTTTTATAGGTCGGGTAAACCGATTCGCCGAAAGGCTCACAGGCCGCCTTCGCGCATTGATGCCAATGCAGGACATCTTCTTTAAATGGATAAAACGGCGTTAAATCAAAACCGCCGCCGAACCACCAGATAGTCGGCTCACCCTCTTTTTCCGCAATTAAAAACCGCACATTGGCATGCGATGTCGGTACATAAGGGTTGTTGGGATGAATAACCAGCGACACGCCCAGCGCCTGAAATTGCCGATTGGCCAATTGCGGGCGTTTGGCGGTAGCAGACGGCGGCAGACTGAATCCGGATACATGGGAAAAGTTGACGCCGCCTTGCTCGATGACACGGCCGTTCGTTAATACGCGGGTTTTACCGCCGCCGCCTTCAGGCCGCACCCAAATATCTTCAATAAACCGTGCTTCCGGCTCTTCACCTTCGAGAGCCGCGCAAATTTGATTTTGCAAGTTCAGGAGATAGTTTTTTACTTGGGTAATATCATCAATCGTCATGTCCAGTCCGCTTTATGTCTACCAGTCATTAATCTACCGGTAATTAAATGGTTACAGTTGCAATAATACCATTTCTTCAGATTGATCCACCAAGTAAAGCGGTATAAAGGGTTTAATCACGAAACAGAGCCAGATAAACCATAAACCGCTTCATTTAGAATTAAAACCGCGACGTTATTCGATTGACACTTGACCGAAACAATTGAAACAAATCTCTGTTTTTCGGAAATACTTCAGAAACACTAATACCTCACAATTTATCCCAACTCGCCGCTAACGTGAGTTAAGTAAATCTCTCGATTCAAGGGCCTGGGATAAAAACACTTTATTCACCCCGTTGCAATCAACAAACAGGAAAAAATGAACGCTATACAAATTTTTTGGCAATTGTTTAAAGACTGACTGATTCTAGTGAATGAAGCGATTCAATTGCAGATTCTAACCCGGTTAGGCATACAGTCTTTACGCATTGTTTTTCTGAAAAGTTAATTTTTTGTAATTTAAATCTGAAAACAGGACATTTAACATGAACACAAATCTTGATACCTCCAAAAAACAATCGCTCATGTCACGCCGCGTTAAACTGAGCAGACGAGCATCCCTGTTAGCAACGCTTGCCGCTCTTCCGGTGATGGCGGTCGCGCAACCGATATTACTGGACGATATTTATTTTAGCGGCGGCGCGCCTTTCAATAATAACTCACTGGCTGTTCAGGGTGGCGGCGCTCCGAAGACAACTTATCTCAAATTCAACAAGGCGATTAATGTACCGGCGGGGACCACGTCAGCCAAAATAGCCAAAGCCACGCTCAAACTTTATGTGCAATCGGTCACTCACGCCGGCACTTTCCGCGTGTTTCCGGTCGATCCGACCTCCCCGACAGCAGTAACCGAGCCCGGTCCTTTTGCCGCACCAGTGCTGGGCCCTACCCCGGTCGGCCCTGCAGTAACGGTGAATAAAAAAGACGAATGGGTCAGTGTCGATATTACCCCGTTAGTGAAAAGCTGGTTCCCGCCCGCTGCTATAGGCAACAAGGGTATCGCTTTAGTGGGTAGCGCCCTGGCTAACTTCGCCTTTGATAGCAAGGAGTTTAACGGCACCAGTCACGAAGCCGTGCTGGAAATAGAATACGTAGGTGAAGGTCCGACAGGCCCGACCGGACCGACCGGGCCGCAAGGCGCCGCCGGCCCACAAGGCCCCGCGGGTCCTGTTGGGCCGGTCGGGCCAACCGGCGATACAGGCCCCACCGGCGCAACCGGAGCTACCGGAGCTACCGGCGCAACTGGAGCAACAGGTCCTAGCGGCGTCATCAACGCCGGCTTTATCGAAACCGACGGATTTGTCCCTGCATCAGCCATCACGACAAATATTACAATGATTACGGCGCCGCTTGCGATGACCATCACGGGGCCTAACCAGGTAATACACTTTACCGCTCATAGAGCCTTGGGATCTACAGCCGTAGGCGGAGCTACGGCAAGCATCATGCCCTGTTACCGTGTCACCGGCTCAGGCGATGTAGGACTGGTTACAACGAACCTGTTCCTGACTAATATGCATGTCACACAAAATGATCGCTCGGAATTCACGGTCAGTCGAGTCACCCCTGTCCTGGCCCCAGGTTCCTATGATGTCGGTATGTGCGCTTCTTCCAGTGTTCCCGCCAATTGGAATTTCAACGAGGATGGCTACACCTCCGCGCTGGTTATCCAAAAACCATAACGTTTAATAAACACGGCGCAATAGCGATAAACCTGTTGCGCCGTATGTTGGATACCGCAAAATACTTAGCGCCCCACTTCCTGACACCCTATTTATGTGGTAGCAGCGTTTTGCATACAGCCTGAAACAATAGCAACAAAGTTTCGTATTTCCGAAATAATCCAGAAACATAAACCCATCAAACTGTACCCCGACTCGCCGCTCACGCGGGTCAAGTAGAAACCGATTCTGGAAATTAGTAATTAAAAACAAAATTTCATGGGTCGGCACTAAAAAACGACGGAAAAACAACAACTAACTTTCGAGGTAAGTTATTAAAGGTTATTTAAATCGAATCATGCTAGTATTAAAATCTCTCTGTACGATTTTCTCAGCAATCACCGACCACAACATGAGTGCATCGTCATAAGGAGGTTCAGCATAAAAATCTTTAAATATTATTTTATAAGACGTTGATTTTTCGTACTTTAACTTAAAAACAAGGAATATTATTATGAAACACGATAGATCCAACTTACGCTCACTAATGGCACCGCACCGTGTGATGCTTGGCAAAAGAGCTTCTCTATTGGCCGCGCTTACGGTTCTTCCAGCCATGGCGGTCGCTCAACCGATATTACTGGACGATATTTATTTCAGCGGTGGCGCGCCTTTCAATAATAACTCGCTGGCCGTACAGGGCGGCGCTGCAAAAAAGACGACTTATCTGAAGTTTAACAAAGCGGTTAATATACCGGCAGGCACCACATCAGCCAACATCGCCAAAGCCACGCTCAAACTTTATGTACAGAATGTCACTAAAGCCGGTACTTTCCGCGTGTTTCCGGTGGATCCAACCTCCCCTACCGCGGTAACCGAACCGGGTCCTGCTGTAGAGCCTGTATTAGGGCCAACGCCGGTCGGTGCTGCGGTGACAGTAAACAAACAAAACGAATGGGTTAGCGTCGATATTACTCCGCTAGTGAAAAGCTGGTTTCCACCGGCGGCGGTAGGTAACAAGGGTATTGCTTTAGTGGGTAGTTCCTTAGCCAACTTCGCCTTCGATAGCAAGGAATTTGCCGGCACCAGTCACGAAGCCGTGTTGGAAATAGAACTCGTAGGAGCTGGACCAACAGGTCCAACTGGGCCTGTCGGACCGGTCGGACCAACAGGCCCTACAGGTCCTACCGGTCCGACAGGCCCAATTGGTCCGATCGGTCCGATTGGGCCAATCGGTTTGACTGGCGATACCGGACCGACAGGCCCAACAGGACCTACCGGACCTAGCGGTGTTGTTGCAGCCGCTGACAATGCTGCGGGCGCCCCAAATCCTTTAACAGGCACCAGTTTTGCCACCTCAAACCTGCTAGCTCCGGTAACCGTGACGGTCGACGGGACCCAGGTGATACACATTACTTCAACGGCTTCATTAGGTACTACGCTTGGCGCTAGCGGTTTGGGTCTTCGCCCTTGTTATCGCGTCAGCCCTGCCGGTACGCTTAACTTCGCCAACAGCGGACCGGACGGAATATCAGTATTGGCAGGCCAACGGGTATCAATGTCTGTTACCGGTATTACACCGGTCTTGGCGGCGGGTGCTTATGACGTTGGTATGTGCGCATACGCTGCTACTCCCGGCAACTGGAACAACAATGAGTTTGCTGAAACGTCGGCGCTGGTTATCAAACCGGGTCTTTAATACTTGAACCATACGGCGCAATGATTATCATCTGCTGCGCCGTATCACAGCCAACACATTGATATAGAAAATAGTTCAGAGACGCAGTCAGCAAATAATAGACGGCGTCTCTGCTCCTCTAAACAACAAACACATCCCCACCGCTATTACGGGCGCTGGCGACACTAAAACTCAAATTATCAAACTGTGCGAATTGTCGTCTGGCCTGTCGGGTCAGCGCTTCCGCTTTATCCACTCCATCAACGGCACAAAATCCGGTCGGTCCCCACGAGGTTTGGCCGATGGCGACCGCGCCTTGTTGCGCCAGCCATTGCATGGCTGCCGCCACTTCAGGACTGGTAAAAATACCACCTTGAGCAGAAGCAAAGTGTTCGCCGACCGAACGCTGCAATTGACTAATGACTTCACCAAACTCAATGATGTTATTTTCAGCAACGGCGGGCAATCCTCGCATCAACAATAAGTAACACAAGCGCGCCGCTTCCAGTTGCGGAAAGGCCGGCAATGCATTAAAAGCCTGTATTTCCTGCTGACCATGCAAGCCTTGGCCGCGTTGGTCCAGCACCAGGATAAAACGCCAGGTTTCGGGAATGTCCAGATGCACCAACACCGGCGGGGTAATCGTCTTTTCGCCGCGGCCTCCATCAACGACCAACCCACCCTGTTCAAACACACCGATGCCGATGCCCGAACGCAAGCCCCTGTCCATGACCGAAGCAATATCTCGCACTGTCAGTCCCAGGTCATAAAACGCATTCAACGCAGAACCGATGGCCAGCGACATTTGCGTACCCGAACCCAATCCCACATGCTCCGGGATAGCGGACTCGATGTTGATATGGAGCTTATCGGACACATTTAAGGCATGGCACAACATAGTCAGACATTTGTCGGCGCGCTCGGCAGAGGGACCGGTAATCAGGCGTTGCCGTGCGCCCGCCATCGACAGGCGGGTGGCATGTTCATTGAGCGCAATACCGATGCTGCCGAAATGACGCCCTAATGATCCGCTTAAATCGATAAAGCCCATGTGCAATCTGGCGGGGGCGTAAACGTTGACTTTAGAATGTTGGACTATCAAACTTATGTTTCATTGTGGTACGGAAAAGAGCGGAAATTATACCTGATCCGTTTCCGCTATGGGTGAACTAAGCGAGCACGGAGTTACTTTGAGTCTTTAATGCAAGCCAACACCTGGGTCAAATCGCTCAGCATCCAATCGCACAGTTGAACAGTTGAGGGATCAACAGGCAAACACGACGGAATAAACACCGACTTGGCCCCGGCCCTGGATGCCGCCAGGATACCGGCATGAGAATCCTCAAGAACTAGACACCGGTTTATCGGCACTTGTAACGATGCTGCCGCCTTTAAAAAAATATCCGGGTCCGGTTTGCCTGACGGGACATCATCCCGACTGATGATGATTGGGAAAGCATCGGGGATACCGGCCAGCATCAGGCATTCACGGGCGTTGTCGGCGCGGCTATTGGTTGCCAGACAATAAGGTAGTTGTTGCCGGACGATAAATTCCAGCAATTCGCTAAAGCCGTGCTTGATTTTTATACCCTGCCTGCCGACAGTGTCGCGCCAAATATGAGCGGCTGTGCGGTTAAATCCCGGCAAGTCAAAATCAGGACCGCACAAGTCAATCAACATGCGCGTTATAGCAACGCCGTTCAGTCCCGACAGGGACAGGCAAAATGCGTCCGAAAGCTGATAACCCATCACTCCAGCAGCTTGTTGCCAAGCAACGTGGTAAGTGCTTTCGGTATCCAGCACCAGTCCGTCCATATCAAAAATGACGGCGGCAAAATCGGCTGACTCAAACATGAATCACCTTGATATATTCACCGTGCGCTTCACGCGTGGACCCGACCAAGATACGTTTACGGCCGTCCGCAGTTTGCTCCACGATACCCGATACTTCGACCGTTTCACCGGCAACAGCCTGGCCGGTATAGGTGGCGGTAAAACTGACAACAGCATCGATATGTTCATGGTCTATTTTAAACCGGGCCGGATAATCAAAAGCATGCGTGTCATCAACAATCTTGCACTGCAAGGTGATGGCGCCGTGTTTTTGATGCCTTGCAGGCTTGGATCGCGGAGCATCGTCAATAAAATTCAAATCAAACTTTCGTCCGTTAATGACCGCTTTATTGACTTTGCGCCGTTCATGCCAGACATATTCGGCAAAACTTAAATCACAGGAACGGCGTTGGTAAGATTGTCGCCAATCGTGTTCATTCAGCGCCTGCAAGTGCCCGCTGTCAATCAATTTTCGGATAATGGCCCGACATTGATGAAAAACCGTCCTGCCGTAACAGATTAAATCAATGTCCGAACTGTGTTTCTGCACGCCTATCAATAGCGAGCCGGTGATTCCGCATTGCGTTAAGTCCAGGCCGTGTTCTTGCAATAGCCCGCAAAGTTGCAGCAGGTCCCTTTCAACCGCGTCATGCTGATTTGACTGCATGATGTGTTGCAGTCGCTGTCTGGGTCGATGATGCTTGACGATGCGGCTTGTCGCGACGGCGTGTAAATGCGCATCCAAGACCGGCGAATAGTGCAGATAATCGGGATGATGTCGCTGCAAAAAAGCGTTTGCCGCTTCAGTGGCAATTTTTTCCCAACCGGCGGTTCGCTGCACATAGCGTAAAAAACACAGCACTTTGCCGTGTTCGGTACCGTGTTCCACGATAGCGAAACGTAATCCTTCAGCGGTTTCTATAAAGTCTTTGGCGAAAAACATGTCGGCTTTGTGCGGTTATCGGGTGAACGGGTTGTGTTTATTTTACCGGGTTCACTATCGCCGGGTTAACATATACCAGTTATTTTTACATTTACCATTCTCTGCACTTCAGCATGAGAACCGGTCAGACAACGCGGGCATCAGCAAGTTTCCTTTGCAATCAATTGAATTCATTATCCTTATTTCCTGTTCGGGGCGTATGCTTGCGCAGGCGGCAAAGATGGAAAACCTGAAACCGCTGGTTATTGACTTGTTTGCCGATCTCGATACGAGACATTATGCTGAAGATTTCCGTCAGGTCCCTTCACTGGCCAAAGCCGATATAACATCGGCGATAGACTACTTTATTGAACGCTATGCCGTAACGCATGTTATTTACGGCAGCGGTTTCGAATCGTATCCGGAAAGCCTGTTTTATCTGGATAGCCGACTTATCATTCTGGGTAATACGCCTGAAACTTTTTTATCCTTGCAAAATAAGCCGTTTTTTTTTGCGGAATTGGCGAAGTCGGCTATCCCCTACCCTGCCGTTGCTTTTCATGCGCCCGATTTTGTCGATGACTGGCTGGTTAAGCCAATGCAGGGCCAAGGCGGTGCGGGAATAAAGCGCTACCGACCCTGCGACCGACTGGAATCATTCATTTATTGGCAACAATATCAACACGGTACACCGCATTCGGTGTTGTTTTTGGCAGACGGAGACAAGGCTCAAGTCATTGGGTTTAATCGCCAATGGCTGATCGATTTGGGTCAAGATCGGGAATTTATTTTTTCCGGCGTTATTAACAGCAGTGATTTATCGAATACTCAGAAACGACTGGTATCCGATTGGCTAAACAAACTTGTACCGGCATTCAGACTTAAGGGATTAAATTCGCTGGATTTTATTCTAACTGACGAGCATCTTTCCGTGCTCGAAATTAATGCGCGGCCTTCGGCCAGTATGCAGCTATATAATGATGATTTATTGATCCGGCATATCACCGCCTGCATCGCAGGCTTGAGTTCCGAAGACATAGCCCCCATTGTGCGTAATGGCCCGCGTTATACGGCTTATCAAATTGTCTATGCAATTCGCGATGTAATAATCCCGGACCGATTTGACTGGCCTGACGGCTGTATGGATTTACCTGACACTGGAGTTATCTGTCGCGCAGGACAGCCCATTTGCAGTATTATTGCCCACCAAAATGACTCAGAGCATGTCCAGGCGCAGCTTCTGAGTCTACAACAATTCATCATCACTAAACTGGAAAGGTTTTAACCCCCATGGAATATCAAGCTAGCGTTAATAAATTGACTCAACCCCTGGTGCAGCATTTGCTCGCCAATGCCGATCTTTTGCGAGTGGCAGTACAGCGCCTGGAAAACGGTTGCACAATTATCGATGCCGGTATCAAGGTACCGGGCGGATTGGAGGCGGGACGCATTATTGCTGAAATTTGTCTGGGCGGCATGGGTACGGTCACCATCAGTCACAGTGCTTATACCGATAACTGGCCATTGTCGGTTAACGTTCATACCGGCAATCCGGTTCTGGGTTGTCTGGGTAGTCAATATGCCGGCTGGAGCCTGTCGCATGAAAAATATTACGCCTTGGGTTCAGGGCCTGCCCGCGCGATGGCAACCAAGTTAAAAGACGGCAAGCAGGAGCCGGTTGAAGAGCTATATAAAGAGTTAGATTATCTGGATACAGCCGATACCACCGTGCTGGTCATTGAAAATGACGCCATTCCGCCGCTGGCTATCGTTGAAAAAGTCGCGGCAGCTTGTAAAGTCGACCCTGCAAACCTGACTATTATCGTGACACCGACCAGCAGTCTGGCTGGTGGCGTTCAAGTGGTGGCGCGCGTACTGGAAGTCGCGATGCACAAAGCCCATGCCCTGCATTTCCCGCTCGAGAATATTATTGACGGTAGCGGCAGTGCGCCGATCTGCCCGCCGCATCCGAATTTTGTTAAAGCCATGGGCCGGACTAACGATGCCATTTTATTTGCAGGCCAAGTGCATCTGTTTGTTAAAGGCAGCGATGAAGCGGCGGAAAAATTGGCTAAGGAATTACCCAGCTCCACCTCTAAAGATTACGGCAAACCGTTTGCGGACATCTTTAAACAATACGAATACGACTTCTTCAAGATTGACGCCATGCTGTTCAGTCCCGCCAGCGTCATCGTGACGGCTGTGGATTCAGGCAAGAGTTTCCGCGCCGGCAAGCTGGACAATGCGTTATTGGACCAGTCATTCGGGTTATAACTTACGCGTCGATGCTTTATTACGTCCTGAAGTTTGTTATTTCTGCGCTGGTCATCGTACTGGTGTCTGAAATCGCAAAACGGAGCAGCGGGTTTGCCGCGCTCGTTGCCGCTTTACCGTTGACATCTCTACTGGCGATGGTCTGGTTGCACTTGGATGGCGTAGATTCAACAAAAATTGCCGAGCTTTCCAGCCAGATTTTTTGGCTGGTATTGCCCTCGCTGCTGTTGTTCTTGCTGTTGCCGCTATTACTTAAACAGGGTTTGGGATTCTGGCTCAGCCTGGGTCTTTCGGCGGCGGCGACCGTTGCCTGTTATTTTGTTTTGTTACCGCTGCTACGTCGAATCGGGGTGCAGCTATGATTTTTAAGGTTTTGATGTGGGTCGATTAGTTATTTTCACCGATGATCCCGGTTGGCATGGCAAGCAATTGCGCCTTGCTTTTGCCGGCCTCGGTTACAGCACTGAGTTTGTATCGTTAACAGAATGCCGATTCAGTATTGAACCCGATCAGCAACCGTTAATTATCCCCGGCTTTGAGCAAGCCTTGCCTGATGCGGCCTTTGTACGCGGCGTACCGGGCGGTTCGCTGGAAGAAGTGGTTTTATACCTGGATATTCTTCATGCCTTAAAAGCGATGTCTATCCCCGTTTACAATGACGGACACGCCGTAGAACGCAGTGTCGACAAAGGTATGACCAGCTTTTTGCTGCATAACGCGGGATTGCCTACACCGGCCACCTGGGTTTTGCGTAATCGGGCCGATGCCTTGGCGATTGCTGAGGCGGAATTGAAAAAAGGCAATTTTCTGATCAGTAAACCCTTATTCGGTTCGCAAGGCGAAGGAATTCGCCGCATTGAAAAAATGACCGATTTATTCTGGCTGACCGGCAGTAAAGGCGTCTATTATCTGCAACGATTTGTGCATTGTGCGGGCGTGGGTTTTTCCGATAACCGCGTATTTGTGATTAACGGCTGTACAGTTGCAGCGATGCGCAGGCGAGGTAAATCATGGTTGAACAATGTTGCACGCGGCGCGAGTTGTGAACGTATTGAACCGGATACCGAATTAGCTGAGTTAGCAGTTAAAGCAACGGCTGCACTGGCAATGGATTATGCAGGTGTCGATATTATTCAAGATAAGGAGGGACATTATATGGTCATTGAAGTCAACAGTATTCCTGCATGGAAAGGACTGGAAAGTGTTTGCGATATCAATATCGCCGCATTACTGGCAGATGATTTAATCAGCCGCCGAGTCAAAATGACTAAAATCATTGCCGCTGTTTCATGATTTCTCCAAAGCTTCTCAGCGATTTTTATCAACAGGCTTGCGAGGAAGAATTGCAGGCGTTTAAGCCAGGTAACGTCAGCATATATGCCGATGGTCATGATATGACCGTGGCTGATTTTAGAACAAGCGCCGAAGTTAGCGCCGCCCCGCTTTGCAATCCCGATTATAGTTTGGGCGAAAAAATATTTTACGCCGTCAAGGCCACGCGTGAGGCTGTCGCTTGTAATACCAATTTAGGTATTATTTTATTGTGCGCTCCCCTCATCCAGGCAATCAATTATATACAGCCGGGAATGACATTAAGACAAGCATTGCATCAGGTTCTGGCCTCAACAACGGTGGAAGATGCCGACTGGGTTTTTAAAGCAATATCGCTAGCATCGCCCGGCGGCTTGGGCGAATCGGATGAACAGGATGTTAAATCAAAAGCCTCGGTTACCTTGCTCCAGGCCATGAATTTAGCCAGTGCAAAAGATCGTATTGCACTTCAATATAGTTCCGATTACAAAGATGTTTTTGATTTTGCAATTTTCATGTATAATGATTTTATGGCTAAATGGGGAAGAAGGTGTTGGGCAACTGTGGCCGTTTATGCAGGGTTGCTAAGTCAATTTCCCGATAGCCATATAGTAAGAAAATTCGGCAATCAGCACACTGAAATGGTTGCTGAACAGATGATTCTGCTTAGCAAAGAGTTAACTAGAACGGATAATCCTGAGCTCATTATGCCGTTGCTTCATCAAATAGATCAGGAGCTTAAGTCAAAAGGTTTAAATCCCGGTACTACGGCAGATATGACTGTAGCGACAGTATTAGCAGTATTTTTACAAGATTATATTGGCAACATTTGACCCGGAGTAATTGCCGCGGACGGATTGAATCTAACATTATCTGAAATTTTTTTCAATTTTTTTTAAATTTTCTTCATAGGGGAAAACAAGCATGGCAAAAATCAATAACTTACGTGTTGGCGAATCTTTAGTTGGCGATGGCAATGAAGTTGCTCATATCGATCTGATGGTCGGACCTAGAGGTTCAGCAGCTGAAACCGCATTTGCAACCTGCTTAACCAATAACAAAGACGGTTTTTCCAGCCTGTTGGCTGTTGTTGCACCTAATTTGATGGTTAAACCTGCAACTGTTATGTTCAACAAAGTAACAATTAAAGGTGGCAAGCAAGCTGTTCAAATGTTTGGCCCAGCGCAACGCGGTGTTGCCATGGCTGTTGCTGATTGTGTGGAAGACGGTACAATCCCAGCAGACGAAGCAGACGATTTATTCGTATCAGTTGGTGTATTTATACACTGGAATGCAGAAGACGATGCAAAAATCGAAAAATTCAACTATGAAGCAACAAAAGAAGCCTTAAAACGCGCTGTTGCCGGCTCGCCTACCGCAGCCGAAGTTGTTGCACAAAAATCTACCGCCAAACATCCGTTTGCAGCTAACAACGTATAAGCTTTAGTGTGGGTTATAACAAACAGTCAAAGTCCTATTTCTTCAGAATACACCTATCTAAGGTATTGAAGAATAACCCAGACTCAGTTTAACCCAGACAAAAGCTGTTAAAAATACCCCGGTTTACCGGGGTATTTTTTGCCTGAAACATTCAATATATCTTCACGTATAATTGCCCCTGAATGCAACGCGCTGGCAATAAGCGCGAGCTCAATACCTATCTGTTTTAACGCCGCTAAATCAGCGCTATTTCTTATACCTCCGGCAGCAACAAACCTTTTATCAGGATATTGCCTGCAAAAGTTGTTTAACTTGGTTAAATCAGGGCCACAGTTTCCGCCTACGCAATTCAGCGTCATGATAATAACGATGTCCGGCCATAGGGCCTGATTGTAAAAAAGACTCTTTGCTCCCAGCGCTTCAGCAGCAGAATAGTCCAAAGAAAGAACAAAGTTATTATTGAAGGATTTAAGCTCAAAAATTGTTTCATCGTTATAAGACTCACTTCCCAACACCGGCAAATAATTACCGGGTTGCCTTGATACCTTGCTGTACACCTGATAACCACTATCCACCCAAAACATGATTTTTGGAAAAGCGGCCAATATATCGCTGATTAATTGTTTATGGTCACCCTGTCCGGTAATGGCATTCAAATCGGCAATATAAAATGTGTCGAAATCATAAATACGCAGGAACGCGTTGATAACCTGATAAACATCCGATGATTCACACAGCCTGCTCTTAATCGGCTGGTAATGCTCACGCTGTCCTTGCTTGGCATGAACAACAATGCCGTCTTTCAAATCGATTACCGGAATTATTTTCATAAAATAAATGTTGTTGCGGGACACGGGATACAATAGCACAGACTGAGATACACTTAACATCACACCCGCAAACCACTCTGATAACCGACTCTTCCGACCTAAAAAACGAGTATTTTTAATTCATTTATGCTTATGATGAATACCGAATATTTTCAACCCTTGATCCCGTCATGAAAATATTGATTTTCGAATATATCAGCAGTGGTGGCTTCAATAAGCAGGAATTGCCTGAATCCCTGGCCGATGAAGGGCGCTTGATGCTGCAAGCCTTGCTTGATAACTTCACGACAATAAAAGACATGGAACTCACAGTTATGCTTGACAGCCGTCTCGCCGACTCAATCAATACAGCAGGAATAAATACCGTCATTATCGGACCGGACCATAACAGTGAAGAAGAATTTGTCCGCCTAGCCAGCCATTGTGATGCCGTATGGCCTATAGCACCCGAATTTGATGGTCTACTCCAAACGCTGTGCCGAACCGTTGAATCGATGGGCAAGCTATTATTGACATCGCCTCCCGATATGGTCGCCATTACCGGCAACAAGTTTTATACTTGGCAACACCTCAATCAGCAGAGCATAGCGACTGTTCCAACCCGCTTGTTTGACGGCGTGAATTATGCCCCCGGAGAATGGATAATAAAGCCTGTTGATGGCGCGGGCTGTGCGGACAGTTATTTGATCATCGATCAGCAAGACTTTGACCTGATGTCCGTACGAAACGGGCAATACATTATTCAACCACATATAACGGGTAAAAAAACCAGTTTATCCTGCCTGTTTAAACAAGGCCAAGGCTGGTTATTGTGCGCCAACTTGCAGCATTTCAGCATTATCGACAAGCAATATCATTTGTCGGAAATCACAGTGAATTACCCTGGCGATTTACGCTTATATCGGGATATAGTCGAAAACATCGCCCGCGCCTTACCAGAACTATGGGGTTATGTCGGTATTGACTTGATAGAAACACCGGAACATATCTTAGTACTGGAAATAAACCCGAGACTGACCACCTCATTTACCGGCATATACGAAGCTACAGGCATTAATGTTGCTGAAGCGGTACTGCAATTACTCAACGGCCAGCCTGCATTAAGGGCAACCAACAATCAATCCATCACTATCAGGGTAAAATGAACTCATATATTATCGGCTGGGATATAGGCGGTGCCCATGTCAAAGCAGCGGTCATGAATCAAGCGGATGAAATTATTGCCGTTGTCCAGAAGCCCTGCCCGTTATGGAAAGGCTTGGCACAATTGCAACAAGCCGTAATGACCATCATGCGAGAGCTACCCGCAATAGAGTACTGCCATGCCATCACGATGACAGGGGAACTGGTTGATTTATTTGCCGACAGGGATGATGGCGTTAAGCAAATCATTGCCGCCATGCGTGAGTTCTTACCCGAAACCGAGCTATTAATCTTTGCAGGCTATGCAGGTATGCTACCTGCTGCACAAATTGAACCCCGGCATTATCAAGCAATAGCCTCTGCCAACTGGTTGGCAAGTGCCATCTTTGCTGCGCAAAAAGTCAGCACTGGATTATTTGTTGATGTGGGCAGCACTACAACCGATATACTGTTGTTTAATAAAGGCAACGTATTGGCAGAAGGTTACACCGATTACCAACGCTTAATATCACAAGAACTGATTTATACAGGGATTGTCAGAACCGCAGTCATGGCCGTTGCGCAAACCGCCATTGACGACGGCAAGGAAATCGGCATCATGGCGGAATATTTCGCAACCATGGCGGATGTTTACCGTTTAACAGGCCAGTTGAATGAAGCGCACGACCAAACCGAAACAGCAGATGGCGCGGAAAAAACCGTCAACGCCAGCGCCAGACGATTATCGCGCATGATAGGCTGCGATTTTTCTCCTATCGAACTACCGCGATGGCAACGATTCGCTGAAAACATACGCGCCCAGCAATTACAAAAAATCCAGCGAGCTTGTCAGCGCCAATTATCCCGACACCCATTGGCCGACAATAGTCCATTGGTAGGCGCCGGGATAGGACGGTTCCTGGTGCGACAAATTGCAACATTATCTGCTCGCCCTTATCTGGATTTTTGTGATTTATTTTCCGAATCGTCCAAGCAGACAGCCATAAAACCAGCCGATTGCGCACCGGCAGTGGCTATAGCCTGCCTAGCCAAAGAGTTTTGCTAATCTTGTGGAATGCGCTACCTTGTTGCGGATTTTATGGGTTTACTCTATTGGGTAAGCATGGTTTTCTGGCTCGCTCAATCTATCGTAGAATGAGAGCCGCACACAAACACCGTGTATCGCCGCCATTTGGCTTCATCCGTTCCACGCCAATAACTATCATTTTTTACCGATAAAATGCATGAATCTGCGATTTAAAAAAACTCTTTTACTGATTATTACTCTACATACAGCCGGCTGTTCCAGCCTCGGCAAAGGCGTTGCCGAAGCATTTCTCGAAAAACAGCAAGCAACCGATACCCGTACCTGTGAAATCTGGGGTGAACCCTTCAACGGAATCGCGCCCTTTCTCGACAATAAGGCGGGTAAAATGAAGGTTCTCATGGTGCATGGAGTCGGTGACCATCTACCGGGATACTCTACACAATTTGTAGAAAAGCTGTCCAAGGAACTGGATTTACCGGTGATGTCCAAACAATATAAAAATATTACCCTGACGGACCGGCTTGGGAAAAACAAAAACCTGGGCAATTTAAGAGCTGTTCGCTTGTTAAGCAAAGACCGAAGTAAAGAGCTGTTGTTTTATGAATTGACGTGGTCCGCCATTACCGCCGAACAAAAAGAAGTGCTTGCCTACGATAACTCGGGCGAATATTCCTTTCGCAGAGCGGAAATCAACGATCTGATGAAGAAGTTTTCCAATGATACAGGCCCGGACCCCATTATCTATCTGGGTGAAAGTCGGGAAGATATTCTGGTTTCATTTGGTCAGGCGTTTTGCTGGATGACCAAAAGTAATTGGAACGGCTTGCCCGATGATGTCGTGCAGGCTTGCTCATTTAATGACGATTCGGCTGTAAAAAATATTACTTTTGATCAATATGCCTTTATTTCCCATAGTCTCGGCAGCCGCATAATAATCGACGGCATGCAGCGTATCGCTTCGTTGCTGAATCAGCGCGACGTCGACTTCAAGGACGCATTAAGGAAGAAGACGATCCCAATTTATATGATGTCCAATCAACTGCCCATGTTGCAATTAGGGCGCAAACTACCGGAAGTAAGCAATCAAAAACCGGCCTATTGCCTGCCTGAAGGCGAAAAGTATAATCAGCGCATGCTCACTAAAACACCCATCATCGCTTTTAGCGATCCCAACGATCTGTTGAGTTATGCCATTCCGCATGGCTTTGTAGAAAAATACCTGGATTCAAGGCTCTGCATAGATGTCACCAATATTAACATCAATGTGGCAACCATCATCGACGCGTTCGGCTTGGGGAAATTCGTCAATCCCCTGGAGGCACACATAGGCTACGACACCGACGACAGAGTCATATCGCTAATCGCCAAAGGCATAGGCAATACGAATACTTCACGGATAGTTAGCGAACGATGCCGTTGGGTTGAAACCATAGACTGAACTCACAATTGCTGTGCTTAAAAATAAATTTTAGATAATTAGAAAATATTGTGTATAATAGCGGTTCTTCGCTGGTGTAGCTCAGTTGGTAGAGCAGCTGATTTG
>SXIP01000086.1 GCA_005772825.1 Methylococcaceae bacterium
CGCGTGACCTTTGGCATTTAACCAACCGTTTTATTCGCAAATTGCTGGCTCACACCGTGGGCGTTTTTTTGAACAAACTTTTGGGTAATCCGCCTTTGCATTTCGACGCTTTGGTTGACGCTTAAAAGTCGAACATGGCGTTAATAATACAAATTCATCGCCGCCCAGTCGGGCCACGGTATCTTCTTCGTCGATACAGGCCTGCAAGCGATTGGAGACTTGAATCAACAACTCATCGCCGAAACTATGCCCCAATGAATCATTCAGGGTTTTGAAATGATCCAGGTCAAGATATAACAGGGCGCCACCGGCATTGTGGTGGCGTAAGGCCCTGGACAGGGACTTTTCAAGATGGTCGGAAAATAACCGGCGGTTGGGCAAGTCAGTCAGCGCATCAAAAAAAGCCAGATGGATAATATGTTCTTCCGAGCGTTTCCTCTCGATAGCGATACTGGTAAGTTGCACAAGATCGCTGACTTCATCGATCAGCATGGCTTCGGAATGTTGCTCATGAGAGTAGTAAACAACGAAGAAAGCTAATAATTGTTGTGTCGAGGAAAAGACAGGTTCCGATAAAAATGCCTCAAGGCCGGATTTTTCCGCCTGCTTGGCAAATGGGAGCCAATCGGGATGGTGCCGGATATCCGCTGCGGCGTGTGCTGAATCGCCTGTAAATTTGCAATTAACGACAGCCGCTTCATCCTGTGATTGACTGTGGACAGAAGGTAAATCGGGCGCCGAGCCTAGATGCACATGCTGCCCCGAACCATCCGGTAACAGAATAGTGCATAATGTGTCGGGATGACTCCGTTCTGTCAGATGTACGATCAGATTGAGTATTTCATCAAGCGGCATCGGACTGGCTATGGCTTGTAATATTTTATTATGGTCGTTGCGCTGCTGAATCACTTTATCCAGTTGACGTGTGCGGATTTTAACCAGATCTTCGGTTTGCATGGTTCGCCCGGTTAACATCAACAGGCCGATTCCGCTCAGTCCGGTAAACAGGAAGCCGCTCAGAATAAGCCACCAGGTATTCCAGGAAACCTGCTCGCTGTAAAACTGCTGGGTGGCGATATAAGTGACAGTCCAGGTGCGGTCGGCTAGCTGCAAGTTGATGGCCTTTTCCAGTTTTGGAAAATCCAGGTGAAAGCCGGAAACAGCAGCCGTTTCATCAAAAAGCTCAATACCGGCATCGGTGATTTTTAGCAGTAATTGCAAAGATTCAAATTGCTTTTTAACAATGTTGACTTCGTTGTCGACATAAAAGACATTGGTAACAAAACCCTGCAAGTTTAGGCGGCGTTCCTCAGGGGTGGCGGCTGCTTGCGGCGGATGATAGACCGGCGTAAAGATCATAATGCCGGAACGGTCCAGGGTGTCTTGTACCAGGCGAATTTTTTTTGTGGCTATCGATTTTCCGCTAACTTCCGCCAATTGGCTGGTTATGCGCCTGACAGATTCTGTGCCTATATCTACACCGAAAGCCTTTTCGTTAGTCCGGTAGGGTTCGATATAGACAACGGGAAAGTATTCGCTGCGCGGCGCTGCGGGCAGCAACTGTTGTTTGTTATCGACCGGCTTATCATCGAAAGCCATGATTGTCAGCGTCCGGCCCAACAACTGTTCATACTCGGAGCGGTTATGCTCGGTTATCCGGGGTATCCATTCCAAAGCCTGGATGCCGGGATGGTTGGCCAAGATGGGTTGGGTAAACGTCTTGAAGTCGTTCGGTGTTATTTTGCCTGAACTGTCGAAAAACGCCTTGATGGACTGGTTAATTTCAATTTGGCGGCTGAATTCATTTTGCAAAGCGTTGTGCAGCAGGCTGATGCGCTCTTCAAAAAGACCTCTGATGCGGCTTTCTTCATGCTTTTTGCCCAGGTAAAACAGAGCAAATACCAGCAGCATGATAACCAACAGCGGCAGGGCGACCGGGTTAATTCGTGATCGCCACTGCTGTTTGGGTACGCCGATAAAACATAGCATTAACGGTGTAAAAATCAGCACGCCGATGACATCGCCGATCCACCAGGTTGTCCAGCCAAAGGCGCTGTTTTCAAAGCTGATGACGCCTTTCAGGTAGAGTATTATCATGCCGCAAGAGGCGGAAACCAGGCAGCCGAGCAGGCCTCCAAGAGTCATGAAACAGAGGATGCTGCGATCATCGATCAAGGGGTTATCGGAACCGATACGGCGTTTGATCAGCCATGATCCCAACATCGCTTGCGCTGTTGCGGCAGTGCTGGCGATAGTCCCGATGATCAGCGAACTGGCTATGTTTTCAGGGCTGGAGGTATCCAGAAAGGCGTAAGTCTGCGTGGCGAAAGCACCCAGCCAAAGCCCGGGCACTAACGCGGACCCGTATACATATAAACCCGCCAGTGCGATACCGGCCGCAGGCCAGATCGGGCTGGCATGACTGGGCGGAATGGCTATCAAGGTGCCCAGATAACCACCCAAAAAATAGCCGATGGCCAAGTAAATATTAAGTTGTAAAAGTCGTAACATAGTTTGTCCGTCTAACAGAGGTAATTCGCGCCAAGATGCCAGTTTAGACGCCATTTTGATTTTTTTGTTAATCGCCACTCATAAAATCAATAAAAATTAATTTTTTGCGCGTTGGTCCAAGGACAATCAACTGCATTCGGTATGTACGACTACTTTGAATGTTTAGGTTTTAAACAGCACGCCATTTACAATAACCCTATTTTTAAGCTTCCCTGTAGGTATATGACTAAAAGAACCCTTGTTTTATTGACGCTGATGCTGCCTGTATTGA
This sequence comes from Methylococcaceae bacterium, assembly GCA_005772825.1. Classification (GTDB taxonomy): domain Bacteria; phylum Pseudomonadota; class Gammaproteobacteria; order Methylococcales; family Methylomonadaceae; genus SXIP01. Next base: position 2,783 of record SXIP01000086.1, read on the forward strand.
TCGCGGTTGCTGTGTTTGTTGCCCCTAACCTTACCGATAAAAGTGGAATTATACCACCCGCCACCGTTTATAGCGGCTCGGAAGACAATAGCCGTGTCGAAAAGCCCTGTTCCAACGAACATCCGGAATGGCGGGCCGCCCAGGTTATTGAGGATGTGACGATAGCGGCGGCGCCTTCCTGCGAGCCCGATAACCCTTATGATGTCGCCGTGGCGGTTAAAGGCACCAACAATGTCTCGATGGCGACGTTGATGCAGACCAATCTGGCCCAGGATGCCCTGACGATGACCGATGACACCGATAATGACGGCGATCCCGATGTTATTCGTATCAAGCTGGAGGTGATCGAGCTGAACGGTGCGACGCCCGACGGCGAGTTTTTAATCAATACTTACGATATTGCCCCCGGCATTCAGCCTGGAATGTGGGTCTTTGCGCCCAAATCGCGCGGCATGGCGTTGAAAAATTTTAATTCGGTTGTCGCTAATCCGATGTTGCGCGCGCCGTCCCCGACGATTCGCGTTGAGCAGGGCGACAAGGTTTATATCACGCTGGAAAATACCCATTACCTGCCTCATACGATACATCTGCATGGCGTCGATCATCCCTGGCAGACCGCTTCAGGTGATAATGACGGCGAAGAAGAGCATCCGGTTTTTCCGGGTAAAATTCATACTTACGAAATCCAGCCCAGACACACTGGTACCATGCTGTACCATTGTCATGTCCAAACCGCGCAGCATTTCATGATGGGCCTGAACGGCCTGTTCGTCGTCGAGGAAAATCAGGCCAATAATTGGCCGCAGACCTTCAATATCGGCGCGGGCCAGGTGCGTCACCCGACCGATGCCGTACAAAAGACTTACAGTCAGGAATACGATTTGATTTACCAGTCGGTTGATAAAAAACTGGCGCAAATCATCCAGGGCGCAAACGATCCGCGATTGATTTCACAGCGGATGAGCCGCGACTATAACATGACCGAATCGTTTGAAAATTACTTCATGCTGAACGGCCATTCCTTCCCTTACACCTTGCGGGACGGAATGATTATCACCGGAGAAAATGAAAACATTAAACTGCATATCAGCAACACCCAGCGGTCCGCGGTGGCTATTCATTTCCACGGTCATAAGGCGACCATCATGGCTTATGACGGCGTTGAGCAACCCGCCGGTTTGCAGATAACCCGCGATGTGTTTGACATCGCGCCGGCGCAGCGGCTCGATCTTGCCTTGCACACCCAAAACGACGGTTTGCACAGTTACGGTCCCGGCTTATGGATGTTTCATGACCATGTGCCGACCGGTACAACAACGGACGGCATGGAACCGGGCGGCAACATGGCTATCCTGGCTTATAAATCGTTAATTGACGAGCAGGGAATGCCAAAGATGCACGATGAAATGCTCGGTGAATTGTTTAATAAAGATTACTACGCCAAAAAGTACGCACTGTGGGGAACAGGTGATTTTGCCCAGTTGCTCGGCGACGCCGGTCCCATCCAGCCGGACATTATGCGGGTTATGATTTTCGGCCTGGCAGTCGGCCTGGCGTTGGGCCTCATAATTTTTATGGTGTTTATTTTTAAACGGAAACAACAATGAAGCTGTTAAAGTTAATAACGACAACCTTATTCCTGTTGACCTTGCAGGCAAATCAGGTTGAAGCGATGGATCATGGCGGTATGATCATGGATGAAAAAGGCATGATCATGAATGACAACAATGACCGCTTGCCTAGCGATTGCCCGAAGATTTCGGAGAATGTCGATATCACTATTCGTGCCGGGCAAAAACATGCGCTGAAGTTTAACGGAAAAATGTTTGCATTCGACAAGCAGGAATGGGATGTAAAACCCTGCGCCAAGATTAATATTACCTTTATCAATGACGACCAGATACGCCATCAGCTAATGATCCACGGTTTGCCGGGTTATTTGTACCCGCAGGGCATGTTTCACCTGGAGCTTTACGGTCAGGGCGAGTTGAAGGCTTCGTTGATTGTTCCGAGCCAGAAGAAAACCTACCTGGTGCATTGCGAATTGCCGCAACACATGGAAAAAGGCATGAAAGCGCAATTAAAAGTCGCCGGCGGCGATGTTGATTTACCCAGTATTCCTGGCATCAGCGAGCCGATTAGGGCAGATGTTTATCCGGTGGACTGGAACCGGTCGACAGTGGCTTTATTGTTGTTTTGTTTGTTGGCGGGTTGTGTGCTGCCGATAGTCGTTTTAAAAAACAAGTGACATATGGCTTGTTATGCGCCAATAGCCAGAACCGCATGATTCAACATCTTAAGCTAATGCTCGATAATGCGTAGCTGGCCATGATCTTGCTGGATATTAAACTGCTCCAATACGTTCATACCCAGTAACGCTTCGCTTAAATTCGGCAATACTATGGCTTTGATATCTTTTACTTGAAACGGTCCGAATTTCAACGTCGGCACATTGACGATGCAGCCGGAAGTCGGGCCGTTTGCGGTAGTTGCAACAAGTTGTTTGTTGTTACAATCGATGTTAGCCGACTTGGCAACTGATTCAGGCAAGGCAACACCCGTTGCACCGGTATCAACGAGAAACATGATGGCGGTATTGTTAATTTCGCCGCTTAACTGATAATGCCCATTTTTTTCTTGACGGAGGCTCATTTGTTTAGGTTCGCGCTCCGGCTCTTTCCACTTGGAAACCGTTTGTTTTTCTTCCAAACACGGGGATTTTTTGTAAATGGTTTCTCCATCAGGCGCTTTGCATTTATAAATCATGCCTTTACTCAACACATCCCGGCTTGAAAAAGTTATCGGCATGATAATAATTAGCAGCAACGGCATCAGTTTGAGCATCTTGCCGTCTTTTTTATTTTTGCCTGCGGTGAAAAAATAGTTTGCTATATGCGGGACAGTGAAGCTTGCCATTGTCTTTACCTTAAGATTATTTGCCGTTGCCGGTACATTTATAGTCTGTGGATTGGAATAACGGCTTATGATAAATGTTATTTGTAACTGTGTATAATCTATGAGAAGACGGCAAAAAAGAGTTTAATCATAAGTTGAGCACGGACGCGGCGCTCTAATTTTTTTATCGCTGAATTTATCGCAGCGAATTTTTGCACAAGATTGAATTAATGTGTTCAGAATAATTGTTTTTTTAATGGCGCTTTGGTTATTGAGCGGCTGTATGCCGATGACTTATCCGCCCGGCAGGTACAGCAATAGCCCGCAAATCAGCAAGAGTATCTTTCTGGCCGAGGACGGAGCACATTTGCCGTTACGCAGTTGGTTGCCGAAAACTGAAGCGCGCGCGGTATTGGTCGTATTGCACGGTTTTAATGATTACAGCCGCTTTTTTGATCGTCCGGGTAGTTATTTCAGCCAGTTGGGCATTGCCTGTTTTGCTTATGACCAACGCGGTTTCGGCTTGGCTCCCAAACGCGGCTTATGGGCGGGCGAGGCCGCCTATGCAAACGATTTGCAGGTATTGGTGCGGCTTTTGAAACAGCAATACCCGAAACGTCCTGTGTATCTGCTCGGTGAAAGCATGGGCGGGGCGGTTATCATTACGGCGATGAACAAGTCCGGTATGCCGCCTGTTGACGGCATTATTCTTTCTGCTCCGGCGCTTTGGGCGCGTTCGACCATGCCCTGGTATCAAACCACTTTACTCTGGACGTTGGCCCATAGCGTGCCGTGGCTGACCCTGACAGGCAAGGGCGTCAAAGTAATGCCGTCCGATAATATCGAAATGCTGCGCGCACTGGGTCGGGACCCGTTAGTGATCAAGGCAACCCGCGTTGAAGCGATCTATGGACTGACTAATCTCATGGACGAGGCATTTAATAGCGCCGGGATACTGCGCTCAAACACCTTGATGCTCTATGGTGAAAAAGACGAAATAATTCCCAAGAAACCCACGTATGCCTTTTTACAACAATTTCTCGCCAGCGATGCGACAGAAAAAACCGTTGCCATATATCAACAGGGCTATCACATGCTGTTGCGTGATTTGGAGGCGCCCACCGCATGGAAAGACATTGCCGCCTGGATCAACGATCGCCCAGCAAAACTGCCCTCAGGCGCCGATAGCCATGCACGGCAAGTGCTGGCCCAGCAGGGGCAAGTGTCTTCCGTGCAATGACTGATACCACGCTTTCACTCAGCCAAGAAATTTCACCACGAAGACACGAAGTTCACGAAGAACAACCAGGACAAATCTTCGTGTCTTCGTGGTGAATTAATCAATTCTGCATCGACAAAACTTTATCAAGCAAGCACTATGTATTATCAAGGCGTCAAAAAAGCGATTGTTCCCCGCCCGCTTGAGAAAAAACGCGGGCAATTCGGCAATATTCATCCGTTATTGGAACGTATATTTTTAGCCAGGGGTGTAAGCGCGGCAGACGAACTCGACAGAACGCTGGCAAAACTGCCGTCTCCGTGGCTGCTATCGGGCATGGAAGCAATGGTCGGGCATTTACTGCTTGCCATCAATACCGGGCAAAAGATTTGTATTGTTGCCGATTTTGATGCCGATGGCGCGACCAGTTGCGCCGTTGCTATCAAGGGCCTGCAATTACTCGGGGCAGGGCAGGTGTCCTTCGTCGTGCCCAATCGCTTTGAATACGGCTACGGCCTGACGCCCGAAATAGTCGAGCTGGTCAAGCTGCAAAATCCTGACGTTATCATTACCGTTGATAACGGTATTTCCAGTATCGACGGCGTTAAGGTGGCAAAAGCATCGGGCATCAAAGTGCTGGTCACCGACCATCATTTGCCGGGTTCCGAATTGCCCGCCGCCGACGCCATTGTCAACCCGAATTTACCCGATGATCCATTCCCCAGCGGCGCGCTGGCCGGTGTCGGCGTTATGTTCTATGTGTTAATGGCGCTCAGAAGCCGGCTAAGGGAGCAGAACTGGTTTGTCGAACATCAGGTTCAGGAGCCGAATCTGGCTCAGTTGCTCGATTATGTGGCTTTAGGCACCGTTGCCGATGTGGTACCGCTGGATCAGATCAACCGTATTCTGGTGCATCAAGGCTTACTTAGGATTCGCACCGGCCGCGCTCATCCGGGCATTTATGCGCTAATTGATGTCGCCGGGAAAAATCCGCAAAGCATTAGCACCCAGGATTTCGGTTTTGTACTGGGACCCCGGCTCAACGCGGCCGGACGTATGGATGACATGTCATTAGGCATTCAATGTTTATTAACGGATGATCCTATTTTGGCCAAACAAATGGCCCTGCAACTGGATGAGCTGAATAACGACCGGCGCGAAATAGAAGGACAGATGAAGCACGAGGCGATGGCCTTGTTAAGCGAGATGAAGGCGCTTGACAAACACCATCTACCCGCCGGCGTTTGTTTATACGACGCCGAATGGCATCAGGGTGTTATCGGTATCTTAGCCGGGCGTATCAAAGACCGCTTGCACCGGCCTGTGATCGCCTTTGCGCCGGCGGGCAAGGGCCTTATCAAGGGCTCGGCGCGCTCCATTCCGGGCGTGCATATCCGCGACGTGCTCAGTGATATCGCCGCTGCGCATCCTAAAATGCTGAGCAAGTTCGGTGGTCATGCGATGGCCGCGGGGCTGAGTCTGGCGATGCACGATTACCCGCCGTTTGCGCTGGCATTTGATGAGATAGTCAGAAAACGCCTAGTTGATGTCGATCTGGAACAAAAAATCCTGTCTGATGGCGAGTTGAGTGAGCAGGAGATAACCGTAGAATTTGCCGAGTTGTTACAAAATGCAGCGATCTGGGGGCAGTCCTTCCCCGAGCCTGTTTTTGACGGTGTGTTTGATGTGATTCAGGCGCGCATAGTCGGACAGCGCCATCTTAAACTGGTGTTGAGAAAACCCGGCGGGGCCTTGGTCATAGACGCCATCGCCTTTTTTATCGACCAGCCCGAGCAATGGCTGGGACTACGTCAAATCAATGCGGCTTATAAGCTGGACATCAATGAATTCAGGGGCAACCGTAGCGTGCAGCTGATTTTGCAGTATTTGGAAAAGATCGTGTAAAAAAAGGGCGGATAAACCGCCCTTTTTTGTACAACTGTTTTTGTATCGGTGTAACTTATTTTTTTTCTTTGGCAGGTGCCGGTGTTGCGGCTTTTTCCGGCTCTTTGGCTGCTTCTTTGGGTTCTTCGGTGACTTCTTCGGCTTCTATTACTTCTTCAGCAGCAGGTGCTTGCTCTGCGGCTTTAGCGGCTTCTGCCGGTTTTTCGCCGGCCGCTTTTGCGTCAGTGGCGGGTTGTGCTGCCGGGGTTGCTGCGGCGGCTGGCGCTGCGTTTTCCGCTGCTTTAGGTTTTTCTTCCGTTAAAGGAATCAGAATTTCCACCTTGGCTTGTTTACGCAGGTTCTCCACCATGGTTTGTACTTTCTTGCGTTGCAGGAAAGGCGTCAGTTGCTCTTTTACTGAATCCAACGGAGGTGGTGTTTGGGCACGGGAATCTTCTCTCAAAATCACATGCCAGCCGAATTGGGTTTGTACCGGGGCTTTGGTGTATTTGCCTTTTTCCAGTTTGGCAACCGCTTCGGAGAAAGGCGCAACCATTTGACTGGAAACGAACCAGCCTAAATCGCCGCCGTTTTGTGATTCCTTGGCGTCTATGGAATTCTTGTTAGCCAATTTCGCAAAATCGGCGCCTTTGTCCAATTCGGCAATCAGTTTTTTAGCTTCCGCTTCGGTTTTAACCAGGATGTGACGGGCTTTGTATTCAGTCGCGTTTGCACCGCCCACTTTGGCGTCATATTCCGCTTTGATTTCTGCATCGGTTACCGGGTTGGTCTTGATGAAGTTTTTGACATCAGCCTGGGTCAGAATCGCTTTTTTGGCGTCTTCAAGCTGGGCCACCACTTCAGGTGATTTGTCCAGTTGTTTTTGTACGGCGTCCTGAATCAGTAATTCGCGCTGGACTAGTTCTTCAACCAGTTTTTCTTTCGGGAAAGTTTGCCCTTGGCTACGTTCGGCAATTTCTTTTTCCAGTGTCTCAAGCGTGGATTTGGCAATGTATTTGCCGTTAACAACAGCGATTGCATCAGCTTTTTGCACTACAGGCGCTGCTGAAGATGTCGTTGCAGTTGCTGATTGTGTGTTGTCGGTAGCTTTCTGGTCACAAGCGGCAATGAGTGCGGTGCCTGCGACAAGTAGGGGAATGAACTTGTTTTTCATTTATAAACTTCCTTTGGTTTCTTCGGAGGGTGAGAGGGCATTAATGCCTAAGGCATGAATTTGTTGTTTCATCATATCGCCCAGCGCTTTATAGACCAGTTGATGGCGCTGTACCAGCGAAAGACCTTCAAACGCGCCGGCGACGATGGTGACATGATAGTGACCACCGCCGCTACGCGTACCGGCGTGACCGGCATGAGCGGCGCTGTTATCAATAATTTCCAGCAGTTCGGGCTTAAAAGCGTCGGTTAACAATTGTTTAATTAATTCGGATGTCATTGTGGGAATACTTTTTTAAAGGGTTTAACAGTGACTTTGGCATAAACGCCGGCATCAATGTAAGGATCAGCATCGGCCCATTGTTGAGCAGCCTGGAGATTATCAAATTCTGCAACAATCAGGCTTCCGGTAAAACCGGCAGATCCCGGATTATCACTATCGACAGCAGGATGAGGCCCGGCCAGTAAGAGTCTTCCGGCATCCTGAAGTTCCTGCAGGCGCTTGAGGTGGGCGGGGCGCGCCGACAGTCTTTTTTCCAGGCTGTCCGCTACATCGTCAGCGATAATTGCGTATAACACGATTTATTCCTCTGTTTCCGGGATGTGCTTGTATAAAAAAACCATTTGCACGACCATGAAAACAAGCATCAAAGCCGGTGCGATAAAGGTTTTAAAAGTCACCCAATCATCGGTGTTGTAATTGTACATGACAAAGACATTGATAAAGCCGACACTGATAAAGAAGCTGGCCCAGCTCAAGTTCAGTCGCCGCCAGATAATGTCAGGCAGGGTCAGATTACTGCCCATCATTTTTTCAATGAAGGTTTTTTTGCCGATAAACTGGCTGCCCAAAAAGGCAGAGCCAAACAGCCATTCAATGATCGAAAATTTCCATTTTATAAATTGCTCATCCTGTAAATAAAGTGTGGCTCCCCCCATCACAACAACCAGCCCCAAGGTGATTAATTGCATGGTTCCGACCTTGCGGTGTTTAAACCAGATATAAGTAACCTGGAGGATGGTGGAGACGATAACAACGGCTGTCGCTACATAGATGTCGTAAAACTTATACGCAATAAAAAATAAAATGATCGGGAAGAATTCGAATAGCTGTTTCATAGTAGCCGGAGCGGGATGGTCAAACAATGTTTGGTGATCAAACGGTATTTTTAACTTACTTAGGACTTAAGTAAACTGAAAAATGCCTTATTGTAAAATTTTTACCGGTGAATGTACATGTTTGCATAATCGTTTCTGTTAGAATGTGAGGCTATTATTGCGGAGGATGTCATGGATAAAACGATTCAAACAGAACTGGAAGCGGCGACATTCAGGCGCCTGGTCAGTCATTTACAACAACATTCAGAGGTCCAAAACATCGAATTGATGAATTTGGCGGATTTTTGCAGAAATTGTCTCGCTAAATGGTATAGCGCGGAGGCCGAAGAGCGGGGCGTCGCTGTGGATTATGAACAAGCCAGGGAATTGGTGTACGGAATGCCGTACAAGGAGTGGCGCGACAAGTTTCAAAAAGAAGCGACGCCAGAGCAACTGGCTGCTTATAACCGTAAACAACAGGCCAAACAGGATAGTTAGCAAACGGCCTTGTCATCAAAGGTTAATCAACATACATAACTTTAAAAGTGTCTGCTTCCAGAAATCCCACTATCGATATCTTGCGCGGCATTGCCATTTTTACGATGGTGGCGGCAAATTTTAGTGCCTCATTACTACAGCCGGAGGATAAGGTTTTTCTCTTTCGGTTGTACGGCACTTTTGCCGCTCCGTTGTTTGTCATGTTAGCCGGGATGATGGTGGTCGTAACCGGCGCAAGGCATGGCACTTTCCCGCATTATTTTGAGCGCGGCCTACTCATCGTCGTCTGCGGCTGTTTGCTGGATGTACTGGTATGGCGCATCTATCCTTTACTGGGCTACGATGTGTTATACCTGACCGGCTTGTGTATTCCCATTGTGCATCTGTTATCGAAAGCCTGCAGGATAACGGCCCGAATAGTCATCATAGGCCTGCTGGTCGCCTTTACACCCGTTTTGCAAATGCTGTTTGAGTATCGCGAGGAATTGATCAGCGTGGAGATTGCCTCGCTATCATTCAGAGACTACCTTAGGCTGTTGTTTTCCGAATCGACGGCGCAACGCTTGCTGCTCGACGGCTGGTTTCCAGTCATGCCCTGGTTGAGTTTTGCCGTCACCGGCAGCGTTCTGGGTAGCCTGTATACGCAAGGTTATTCATTCGTTTCAAAACGTTTTTTGGCAAGCGGTATTACAATCCTTGGTATCGGTGTTGTGCTATGGCTGGCGCAAAATCCGCATCTGGTGATACGCGACGGTTATTCGGAATTATTCTATCCACCCAGTACAGGCTATCTGTTTACTGCAACGGGCCTTATTTTTCTCGGTTTTTACATTGTTGAACGCACCAGGCAGCTCGCTGTCCACCGTGTTTTTTTAAAACTGGGGCATGCCAGTTTGTTCATGTACATTTTTCATCAGCTCATACTGGTTTTTATCATCACACCGCTTGGATTTTTAAATAATCAACCTCTTGCTGTTTTTATCCCGACCTATCTGGTAGTTATCGCCGTCATGGTGGCAGCCGGCCATATATTGGACCGCATCAAGCAAAAACATAAAAACCTGCCGTTTATTGTGCGTTTTGTTATCGGTAGTTAGTTGATCATTAAGCGGTTGAGAATTCGCATCTGCAACAGTTAAAATGATCAGCATTCCTGTTAGAGCATTAGCCATTCAGGCATGTCTTCCATTTGTATATTTCAAGCCTAAGACAGGAATATTTTGATGAACGGGGCAGCTTTGATCTCATTTCCCAACATCGAATGACCGGCGTTTGATTATCCAGCTGTTTTCGTTGTCAGGGTTTTTTCAACACGTAAAGAGAGTAAACAATTATGGCGATTGATTTAGGAAATATTGACGAAGAAGATAATGATCTACTCGATCTGGCGGTTGACTTAGGATCGTTAAAAGGCACATACATAGCGGCGGGACAGATAGAATCGCTTGCTGTTGACGTCTCCAGCGATGCTATCGATTTTTATCGATTTGACCTGGATACCGTCGCCCCACTTAACAGTTATATCGAGCTTTCCTCGGTAGATGTGGTCAACTCGAAGCTACTTATAAAATGCTCTTGTACCGCTATGATGCCGTCCATGATACCTATACGGAAATCAAGCAAAGCGAACAACTACCCAATTACCCCTTCAGCTATCGCATAGACCTGACATCGCTTGCCTCAGGCACTTATGTGTTCGGCGTTACCGGTGCTGAATGGGATTTCGGTAATGCGACCGGCTTGTATAATCTCAGAATTTCGATACCTTCACCCACGCAACCCGGCAAGGTCATTAACGGCACCAATAACAGCGACCAGTTAAGCGGCGGCGCGGAAGAAAACACCATTAACGGCAAAGGCGGCAATGATACCCTCAAAGGCGGCGCCGGTGACGACACACTGAATGGCGGCGACGGTAACGATGTTTTATTCGGAGGCGGTAACAGCGACATTCTCAACGGTGGTAACGGTATTGTTGACCGGGTCATCGATTCAGGTGATCTGGCGAAATTCATCCTCAGCAACAATCGCCTGTTGGGTAACGGGGTCGATGTCCTGATCGGTATCGAACAGGCGCAACTGACCGGTGGTAGCGGCGAAAACAGCCTCGATGCTTCGGCTTTTACCCTGGGTTCGGTGACTCTCAACGGCGGCGGGGATGACGATACCTTGCTGGGCGGCAGCAAGAACGACAGCCTGATCGGCGGTGAAGGCTTTGACTACCTGGATGGCGGCGCCGGTAAAGACACGATGAACGGCGGTTCCGGCGGCGATGACTATGTTGTCGATAATGCCGGGGATGTAGTCATTGAAACCGGTACTTTTGATTATGACATTGTTAATTCTTTCATTAGCTATACCTTGGGAAAAAATCTCGAAGAATTGGTTCTCAAAGGCACTGTGGCAATTAACGGCACGGGCAATGGCCTGGATAACCTGCTTAGCGGTAACGGCGCGGCCAACACGCTGAGCGGTCTGCTTGGCGACGACACGCTGGATGGCGGTAAAGGACTTGACAGGTTAATCGGCGGTTCCGGCGATGACGTCTATATTGTCGATAATGTCGGCGATGTCATTATCGAAACCTCGGCCAACGATTTCGAACTGGTTAAATCGTCATCGGTGAAATATACCTTAAGCGCCAACCTGGAAAACCTGACCCTGATAGATAACGGCATTCAGGGTACCGGCAATGCGCTGGACAACAATATATTGGGTAACGGTTTAAACAATACCTTGAATGGCGGATCAGGGGAGGACATTATCCACGGTGATTATGGCAATGACACGCTCAACGGCGGCGAGGGTGCTGATCTTATCTATGGCGACCTGGATAATGACTTTCTCTCGGGTGGTGCCGGCGCCGATTATCTGGATGGCGGTGTCGGCGATGACCGCCTCAATGGCGGGGCGGGAAAAGACTCTTTTAGCGATGCGCTCGGTGTTGATACCTATATATTCCAATATGGGCAGTCTACTTTCTCTGCGTTCGACCAAGTCGATTATTTTACCGTCGGCAGCGACAAAATCGACCTGCTGACTAACAGCGGCGGCGCATTCGGCAAACCGCTCAGTCTGACCCGCGCCGCCGATACGAACTCTTTCGGCTTTTCAATGGCCGACCTGAATCATTTGTTTATCGACGCCAACGGCAGACAAGCGGGAAATCAGGCTTTAGGTCTTAATAGCGCGGTGTTGGTCGACACGTTTAACTTTACCAATGTCTATCTGGTTATCAATGACAATGTCGCCGGGTTTCAGGCCAACAACGATCTGGTGATTAACCTGTCCGTTGCCGATATGACGTTGCTGCCGCTAGGTGTTATTTCGGTGGATACGGTTTTTGTTTGATTGCTTTGAATCAGGAATTCTGATTGTGACAATAAATTTCTCTTTAAGCAGTTATATCGATAGACTAGCATTGGACTGAACGAAGGCGTAGCGGATTATCGAAAGCAACTTACAGGACCCGCCTTGTTTGCATTTATTTCACTCAAAACTTAAGGAGCCTGCCATGGCAAACGAAGGTTATCACGAACCCATAGACGAATTGTCCGATGAAACCCGCGATATGCATCGGGCGATTACGTCGCTGATGGAAGAACTGGAAGCGGTGGACTGGTATAACCAGCGCGTCGATGCCTGCAAAGACGCCGATCTGAAAGCGATACTGGCGCATAACCGCGATGAGGAGAAAGAACATGCGGCGATGGTGCTGGAATGGATACGCCGCAAAGACCCGAAGATGGATAAAGAGCTGCGAGATTACCTGTTTACCGATAAGCCGATCGCGCATTGATTGAATACCATGAAACATCCTGAATTTCCCCTAATCGATGAATTAATCTACCTTAACCATGCCGCCGTAGGGCCCTGGCCTAAAAGAACCGGTGCGGCGGTGATCAAGTTTGCCGAGCAAAACACTCGCTACGGCTCACACTTTTACCCGGATTGGCTGAACAAGGAAGCCGAATTGCGTACACAGTTGCAGGTACTATTAAACGCCCCTTCCGCTGATGATATCGCCCTGGTTAAAAACACCTCGGAAGCCTTGTCCTTTGTCGCTTACGGTTTGACGTGGCGGGCAGGGGACAATATTGTCTCCAGCAATGAGGAGTTTCCCTCCAACCGGCTGCCCTGGCAATCCCTGAGTGATCAGGGTGTGGAATTTCGTCAGGCCGATCTACGCAGCGCGGCGACGCCTGAAGAGGCCTTGTTTGCGCTGGTCGATGACAACACGCGCTTGTTGACCATCAGTTCGATACAATTTGCTTCGGGGTTAAGGATGGACCTGGAACGAATCGGCGCGTTCTGCAAGCAGCGTGGCATTTTGTTTTGCATTGACGCGATTCAGAGTCTGGGCGCGGTGCAGTTCGATGTGCAGGCTTACCAAGCGGATTTCGTGATGGCCGATGGGCATAAATGGATGTTCGGCCCGGAAGGTTTGGGCGTTTTTTACACCACGCCGGAAGCCAGGGACAAGCTGAAGCTGACGCAGTACGGCTGGCACATGATGAAAGATATCCATAATTATGAAAACAAGCCCTGGGAAATTCACCCCACCGCCCGCCGCTTTGAGTGCGGCAGTCCCAATATGTTGGGTATCCATGCTTTTTCGGCCAGTTTATCCCTGTTGCTGGAAACCGGTATGGACGCGATTGAAGCGCTGGTGATTGAAAGGTCCGATTATCTAAAAGAAGCGATTGCTAAAAGCGCACATCTGGAATTATTGTCGGAGCGGCATAGCGCGTTGAAATCCGGTATCGTCATCTTTAAACACCGGACTATTGCAAACAACCTGCTCTATAAGCATTTGCAGGAAAACGGCGTGGTTTGCGCCTTGCGCGGCGGCGGTCTTCGATTTTCGCCGCATTTTTATAATACCTTTGAGGAAATTGACCGGGCGCTTGGGTTGATTGCGTTGTTATAGAATAACCGCCATCCTGTTCTTTGCTTTGAACGCTTGTTTTAAAGTGCTGTTGTTATGATTTGCCCCGGAGCGACCTGCCAATTGAAAAACATCATGTCTTACCCCAGCCATTATCGCTTTTTATTCAGCAGGCTTTCCGGGATTGTTTGCTTATCCTTGCTGTTTGTCGTTCAGATTGCCGGTGCGGATACTTACCATCTCAGGGTAGAGGAAAAATCCGTCAATCTGATTGGTGAAAACCAACAGGCCATTCTGGCAAACGGCACCTTGCCCGGCCCTGTTTTACACTGGCGGGAAGGGGAGTCTGTCACACTGCATGTCACTAACGCGTTAAACACCGAGACATCGATACACTGGCACGGCATCATCTTGCCCTATCAGATGGACGGGGTGCCGGGCATCAGTTTTCCAGGTATCAAGCCGGGAGAAACTTTTACTTATCGGTTCCAGGTGAATCAAAGCGGCACCTATTGGTATCACGGCCATTCCGGCATGCAGGAACAATTGGGTTTGTACGGCGCGCTGATTATCGACCCTGTTCATAATCACTATCCGGTTGAACGCGATTATGTGATGGTGCTCTCCGATTGGCCGGAAGCCGATCCCGAGCGTTCGATGGCCCGATTGAAAAAACAAAGCGATTATTACAATTTTCAAAAACGAACGGTTTTTGATTTATACAACGACATAGAGCGGCTTGGCTTTTGGGCCACGGTTTCCGACCGCATGGCTTGGGGAGAAATGCGCATGGAGCCGACCGATCTGGCCGATATTACCGGCGCGACTTATCATTTCCTGGTTAACGGCCAGACACCGGAAAAAAACTGGACGGCTCTTTTCAAGCCCGGCGAAAAAGTGCGCTTGCGTTTTATCAATGCCTCCGCGATGACTCATTTCGACATCAGAATCCCCGGATTAAAAATGCGCGTCATCGCTTCCGACGGCCCTATGCTTAGGCCGGTCGATGTCGATGAATTTCGCATTGCCGTTGCCGAAACTTATGATGTTCTGGTCGAGCCTGAAGCCGACCGAGCTTACAGTATTTTCGCCGAAGCCATGGACAGAAGCGGTTATGCCAGCGCTACACTGACTCCGCGTAGCGACCTGCATGCGGTGTTGCCTGAACTACGCCCGCGCACGTTATTGACGATGGCCGACATGGGCCCGATGCATGGCGGCCATGATCATCAACAGACGAGCGGGCAGGCAGATGAAGCAACCGCACCCGATCATTCCGCGCATCAGATGACGGACATGGCGCCGATGAACGGTGACCATCACGACCATCAACAGATGATCGGGCAGGCGGATGAAGCAGCCGCACCCGATCATTCCGCGCATCAGATGACCGACAGGGCGTCTATGAACGGTGACAATCACGACCATCAAAACATGAGCGGGCAGGCAGCCGAAGACGCGCTGAGTCCAACGCAGGACCATTCAGGTCATACCGATGCCCCGCCAGCGAATAATCAGGATCATAGTCATTACAGCGGGCATGAGCCGGTCATGGCCGATGAAACACACAAAGTGCTCAGTTATCAGGACTTGCAGGCGGCAACTCCCTCGTCCGATTGGAAAGAGCCGGATCATGAAATCACGTTGCGTCTGACCGGCAATATGTTTCGCTATATCTGGTCTTTCAATGACATCACCTATTCGGATGCAGAGCCTATCAAAGTTCACTTCGGCGATCTTATCCGATTCAATTATGTCAATGAAACGATGATGAATCATCCCATCCATCTGCATGGATTGTGGCAATACCTGGATAACGGCAAGGGCGTCAATAACCCGAAGAAAAACGTAATTAATGTCAAGCCGGGTAAAACCGTCAGTGTGCTGGTGAAGGCCGACGCACTGGGAGAATGGGCGTTTCACTGTCACTTGTTGTATCACATGGATACCGGCATGTTTCGCAGGCTGATTGTCGAAAAACAGCTTGTAGAAAAGCAACCTGTAGAAACAGCGGAGCACCATCATCCATGACACTTTTTTTTCTGATTAGCCGCAAACAGATAGTCAGGGCGTTGAGCCGCGGGCTCTTTTATTCATGCCTAGGCATCACACCGGTAATGGCTCATGATGACTCGATGATTTTCAGCCAGTTCAAGGCCGAACGCCTGGAATATGAAAGCAACGGCGGTCTGCAACTATTCAAATGGGATGTCCGGCACTGGGTCGGTAACGACAAGCATAAAATGATGTTAAAAACCGAGGGCGATTATTCCGGCGACCAGAATATTTTCGGTCGGGCCGATCTGCAAGTGTTGTACAGCCGTAATATAGATACCTACTGGGATTTTCAGATTGGCGCCCGCCGGGCGTTTGAACCCGAGCGCACCTTTGATGCGGTGATTGGCTTTCAAGGCCTGGCGCCTTATTTTATCGAAGTGGACGGCGCCGCTTTCATCACCAATAACGGCAATATACTGGGGCGGCTGGATCTGGGCTATGAATTACTGATCACCCAGCGTCTTATTTTACAACCCCGCGTCGAAATCAACGTTGCCGCTTCGGACATTAATAATCGCGGCGTCAAAGCCGGCGTCACCGAATTTGAAACCGGGGTGAGATTACGCTACGAGATCGAACGGGAATTTGCGCCTTACCTGGGCTTTGATTATGTGCAGGAAGCGTCCTTGCTGGAACAGCAGAATAGTTTGCGTTTTGTGGTCGGGATGCGTCTTTGGTATTAGCTGACTTCGGATGATGGCGGTGATCCACCGATTTATGGGTAGATCACCGCATCTAGAGGTCCGGTTAATCCATACAAACGACCGACATCGAAGCATCCAATACTTCTGTTGCCGATGAGCCGGGTAATGCTTTCGCATAGAAACGGAATTCGTGATTGCCTCCGGGACCGGTGCCTTGTGAATTTAAGCCATTATCCCATTTAAGGCTGGAAAAGGTTAGCGTGGTAGAGACCGGCTTTGAGTCAGGATCGTCTACTCCCAGACTGTCGGCCAGTTCCACGGTGCGTTCGGAAATGCTATTGGACGGAGGGAAACCGTTACGGGAGAGCACAAATATATATTTATTCTCGATGTTTGTTGGTCCCGAAAAATCCACATCCGCGCTTGCGGTAACGGCGCAATTGTGAAAGCCCTGGTCATCGACGGGTATACTGAATTTGACGCTGGTTATTAATGTCCAGCCAAATTCGCCGAGTGCTTTGTTGTTATTCGTTCCCGCTCCCAGAACCTTGTCATGGGCCAGCAGCAAAACCGGTTGTGACAAGAGCGAAATATACAGGAAGTTAACGACGAACCTTCTGATAAAACGCGATTTGAATGAATGATTTTGAGTAGACATACAATAAACTCCTCTTAAGTTGTATTTTTCACCGGTCTGGTAAGGCGGCTTAGGATCAAAGTGTGGAGAGTGTTTGTTTCTAAATTATTTCTAAAAAGGCGGAGATTTGTTTCAATTGTTTCTAAAACTGGCGCGCCACTGTCATTATGTTTACAACCATCCCGCTTTTTTAAAACGGCGATACAGAATGCCGCAAATCAATGCGATAACCGTGAGTGCTCCCGGATAGCCGTATCGCCAGCGTAATTCAGGCATGACGTCAAAATTCATGCCCCAGATACCGACGAAAGCCGTCGCGACGCCGAACAGCCCTGCCCAGGCGGCGAGTCGTTTGGTGACTTCACCTTCCTCAATGGCGACCATCGACAGGTTGACCTGAATCGCCGTACCTATCGTGTCGCGTATGGTATCTATTGACGCATTAATATGAGTGAGGTGATCGTACACATCGCGGAAATATTCCTGGGAATGGGTGCAGACCAGTGGCACGCGTCCCCTGTGCAGTTTTCCGGTATCTTCCATCAATGGCGCAACGGCATGTTTAAGTACCATGACCTTGCGTTTGAGAGCATACAGGCGTTCGATATTGGATCGGGCCGAGCCTTTGATGAAAATATGTTCTTCAATATTTTCCAGTTCGGTTTCAAGCGCATCCAGTATCGGAAAATAACGGTCAACGACAGCATCCATCAACGCATAGAGCACAAACCCGGAGCCCTGGCTTAATAAATGCGGCTCATGCTCACAACGCGCACGCACGCCGAGAAAACCCTCACGGCTGCGATTACGCACCGAAAGCACATAGTTAATGCCGACGAACACATCGACCTCGCCGATCACCAACTGGTCGCCGTCCATTTCCAGCAATTGCATCACCGCAAATACCGAATCACCGTATTCTTCTATCTTCGGTCGCTGATGGCTGTGCCAGGCGTCTTCAATGGCGAGGGCGTGTAAATCAAACTCCTCGTGCATTTTTTCCAGTTCAGCCAGTTCGGCGTTCTGCAAGGCGACCCAGACAAAGCAACCGGGTATGATCAGATAGTCGCTGATTTCTTCAATGGAAATATCGTTAAGTTTTTTGCCTTCCCGGTAGGCGACGCAATTAATCAGCATAAATGATCTTCTCGATAAAGCGTTTGCAGACTTATATCCACGCGGCTGTAGCGTGATATTATAAACGCCCATTTTATCTTAACTAAGCAGGAACATGATGCACGAACTTATTGCGCAGGAATTATATGAGGCTCTGGAATATGCAAAAAGCATTGACCAGGACAGGGGTCAACGAATGATGATCCAATTTGAAATAGATCAGCCGCTGTTTTTCCAAACGATTTTTAACGCCTTTGCTTCTATCATTGATCAACGGCATGTAGAAATGTCACATTTATTTATGGACTTATGCTTTGAAGTGCTTTGCGTATACCAAAAAGCATTCGGCAAGACGCCGAGATTCCAGGATGATCCAACCTGGATGGAAAGACAGGCGCTGCTGCTGGACAAGGAATTGAAGCCGTTAATGGAAGGCAAGAAGCTTGACGAAAAGCGCATTGAGCGCATGAAGGCGGATTTCTTCTCGCCCAAGCCCGGCGAAATTATACAAAACGGCTTGGTTGAGTTTTTAAACGACTCGGTCGATGATTTTGTTTCCTACAATACCTGCGACGCAGCGACGACAGAATTGACCAAAACAATGTTGTTTGTGGTCGTGCGCATGTTCAATAACTTGTATACCAAGCCGACCCTGCAATAAATAACCTTGCCCGCTATAAATGCACCGATAGAGTCGCATTCAAGCGTAAAAATAACTATAAAAGTACCAGACATGATTGATAAAAAATTACTGAAAAACCTTGAGCAATGTTTAACGGACATTGTTCCTGCCGATGAACATTTCGGTATCGATGAAATGCGCGGCCTGTTTTTTGCGCAAATGATAAGCCCTGATAAAGGTAATCCGCTGGACTGGGTGGCGGCATTGTTTTACGGTGAAAGACCGAAGCTCAGCGAGGAGCAGGTCAGCGGCTTAAACAGGACAGCCGAGGCGGTTTATGACGCTTATCATGCCTTGTTTGTCGCCAATAAATTACATTTCCCTTTTGATTTCGACCGGCTCGATGCAGAACTGGCCGAATCGGTTTATGCCTGGTGTCAGGGGTTTTACATAGGCTTGTCGATCAACGAACTGTTTTGGCTGGGCAAAAAAGGCGAAAAATATCATAACAAGGAAATCGAAGCCGTCAGGAACAGTGCGAAGCTTTTCACCGGACTGGTCACCAAGGACTTCAGTGATTTTGACAAGGTTAAAATTGCCGAACTAAAAACATTCATTATCAAACAGGGCGAAGAACCCACCGATGACATCATTGCCGCGACTTTATTCCCCAATATTCCTGTCGCAGTGCAAACCTTGCAGATCTACGGTACAAAGATGATGAGCGCGCCGGTACAAAAAGCGCCGCTACCGCCGGCTCACAAGATTGGCCGTAATGATCCATGCTACTGCGGCAGCGGCAAGAAATATAAAAAGTGCTGCGGTGGTATTTAAGGCTTCGGCTGAGTCGATACAGCGCTGGATAAAAACCGAAAAACCTGAGGGTTTAAGGTATATAGGTAGTGTCAATAACGTGTAAGCCAAATTGATTGTTGTCCACGAAACACGCGAAATTCACGAAAAATCCGGTTAAGTTTTCGTGTTGTTCGTGGATAAATGCCCGGGTTTGGCGCCATGCCGGATAACCCTTGAAAGGAATGGCATTTGATAATTTCAACCATTCTAAACAAGCCTTGTACCGTCTCAAGTTAGTGAAATTTAATGCAGTCGATGATCAAGGGTTCTGATTTTATAGTGCGTAACTGGGGCGCATCGGCGCCGGGCTTGAGCTCTGTCGACGATTGGAAAAACTGGTATGCAACGCAGCGGATTTCGCCGGACAGCAAGCCACCGCTGTTGCCGAATTCGATTTCGAAAATGCTGCAACGCCGGTTAAGCTTGTTGGCCAGGCTGGTTTTTCATGCCGCCGGGCAATGTCTTGATGATGGCGAAATCATGCCGGTTGTGTTCAGCTCCGCGCACGGCGAGATATGCAAGTCGCTGGAGATGCTTAAAGCGATTCAGGCGGGCGAGGGGCTTTCGCCAACCGCTTTCAGCTTGTCCGTCCATAACGCCATCGCCGGATTGTTTTCCATCGCTTACAGCAACAGCCGGGAGATGACGGTGATTGCGCCGGGCCTCGAAGGCATTGCTCCGGCTTTTATTGAAGCGTTGGGGTTGTTGTATGAGAATGGCCTGCATGAAAAAGGCTTGCGGGAAAACAACGAAGTATTGCTGGTTTTTTACGACGAGCCGATTGCCGACTTTTATCCGGTTGCCCCATTCAATCTCAATGCGCCGTTTCCTTGCGCGCTGGCCTTGAAAGTTTCTCTGGCCGGCGACGGCTTGCCTGTGCGCTTATCCCGCTCATCGGAATCTCGTGATGATGGCGAGCATCCTGTACAATTGCTGGCTTTTTTAAGGTTTCTTCTGGGCGATGAACAATCGTTGACTTTGGGTAATCAGGGGCGCGGCTGGCGATGGGGCAAGATATAACGCAAAAGATCATGTACGGCTGGCGTTTGTTTGCAACGGGGTTCAGCTTTTTCAGCTTCGGTCTGGGCGGCTTATTGCTATGGATACTGGTGTTTCCGGTGTTGTCTGTGTTGCCTGGCGATCATCGGCAACGGGTCAGCCGGGGACAAAAAGTCGTACATTACAGCTTTTATTTTTTTATCGGCCTGATGCAGAGAATGGGCGTCATGACTTATGAGATAGTTGGCTTGGAGAAGCTTAACCGTCCGGGGCAATTGATCCTCGCCAATCATCCCACGTTGGTGGATATTGTATTTTTGATCAGCCGGATTAAGCAGGCAAACTGTATAGTAAAAGGCAGCTTGTGGCATAATCCATTTATGCGCGGGCCTATTTTAAATGCCGGCTATATCAGTAACAGCGATCCCGAGCAAATGATAACAGAGTGTGTCCAGTGGTTGCAGTCAGGCGGCACGATGATTATATTTCCGGAAGGCACCCGCTCGGTTCCCGGCAAACCTTGCCGCTTCCAGCGAGGCGCAGCCAATATAGCCTTGCAGGCCAACAAGATTGTTACGCCGGTGACGCTGTCCTGTTATCCCAGTACACTGACCAAAGCCGAACCGTGGTACCGCATTCCTTACCGTCGCTTTCATCTGGCGATGCATGTCGGCGATGACATTCAACTGGATGAATTTATCAATATGACCCCGAAATCCATTGCCGTACGTCGTTTTAACGGGTTTTTACAGGATTATTTTACTCAACAGAGAGAAATCTATAAGTACTATGGAAAATGAATTAAAACAATTAATCATTGATGCGCTGGATCTGGAAGACATAGGCATCGACGATATAGACAGTGATGCGGCGCTTTTTAACGACGGCTTAGGGTTAGATTCAATCGACGCTCTGGAATTGGGATTGGCTATCCGTAAAAAATACAATGTAAAAATTGATGCTGAAAAAGAAGATGTGGTCAAAATTTTCTCTTCTGTTTCGACCTTGGCAAACTATATCCGGGCTCAATCGATATGAATAACCGTGAAGAAATTTTGGCGGCTATCAGGGAAATAATGGTCGAGATGTTTGAGATTGACGAACAGGCCATTGTTCTCGAAGCCAGATTATATCAAGATCTTGATTTTGACAGCATTGATGCCGTCGATATGGTGGTCAGGCTTAAGGATATCACCGGAAAAACAGTCAAGCCTGAGGATTTCAGGGCGGCGCGCACTATCGGCGATGTGGTCGAAGCGGTTTACAGCATGCTGAATGATTGATATATGCAGATTCTTTTAAACAGTATCACAGGGTTATTGACCTTGCTGTATCCCCTGGCTGTTTATTTCGGCGTCAATTATTTTGAGCCCTGGAAAATTGCGTGCATGCTGATTGTTTTACTGATTATCCGATTATGCATCAGCTATTCCGAGAAACACTGGAGCAGGCCGCTGCTGTTTGCCGGGGTGCTGTATTGCGGATTTGCCATTTGGAACAATGATTTCATTACCCTGCGTTTTTATCCCGCCCTGGTTAACGCCGTGATGCTGGCGGTTTTTTCATCGAGTTTACTGGCATCGCAGACGGTCATTGAACGTATCGCCCGTTTACAGCATCCCGATTTGCCGCCGGAAGGCGTTCGCTATACCCGGCGTGTTACCCAGGTCTGGTGCGTATTTTTTATTTTCAACGGCGGTATTGCCTTGGTAACCGCGCTCTGGAGCAGTCTGGAGGTCTGGAGTCTCTATAATGGCTTGATCGCCTATCTATTGATTGGCGCCTTGTTGGGCGGGGAGTATATCGTCAGGATGAGAACGCAGAAACATGTCAGATGAACCGATTTCGCTGGCGCACTGCCTGACCGCGCCGAGACCCTCAAACACAGCGATTGCCTGTCATCGCGGGCATTATTACCGTTTCAATCAATTTTATGCTGCGGTCGGCTATTGGGTGAGTCGGCTTCGATCGGAACCGTTTCAGCGTTATGCCTTATATACGGAAGATGCTTATCCGTTTGCAGTGTTGCTGTTTGCATTGTTTCATGCCGGTAAGGAAGTCTGGATTCCCGGCAATAATCGACCCGGTACGGCGCAACAGCTTAAGGACCAGGATTGCCGACTGCTGGGCGATTGGGAGAGCGGAAAACCGTTTGATTACGGTCTGGAAATTTCAGATTATGCCGATGTATTGGCCGATGTACTGTTAGTACCGTTAAATCTTGAAACCACCCGTCTGGTGATCTTTACCTCTGGCTCTACAGGTCAACCGAAGCCGATAGAAAAACGCCTGATTCAATTTCAACTCGAAACGGCGGCATTGGAAAAACGCTGGGGTGAGCAACTCGATAAAGCCGAGGCGCTTTCGACAGTCAGCCATCAGCATATCTACGGCTTATTGTTTCGGGTGTTCTGGCCGCTGTCGGCCAGGCGCTGTTTTCACAGCCATATTTTTATCAATCCTGAAACGCTGGTAAACAACAGGCAACACGCCGCCTATTGGATCGCCAGTCCCGCACACTTAAAACGCCTCGATCAACAATCACCGTGGCACGGCATTGCCGGGTTATCGGCCATTTTCAGTTCCGGCGGCGCTTTGCAGCAGTCGGCGGCGCAACAGATAAAGGCCTGTAGCGGACACGCGGTGATAGAAATATTCGGCAGTTCTGAAACCGGCGGCATCGCTTGGCGCCAGCACGATGAGGCCTGGCGTTTATTTGAAGGCATGGAGTTAAACAGTATTGACGGTCGCTGGTGCTTGCATTCGCCTTTTTTAAAGGGTGATTCGGTTCAACTGGATGACCAAATCACTTTGCAGGCTGACGGCAAGTTTATACTGCACGGTCGTCTGGATCGGATTGTCAAGCTGGAAGAAAAACGCCTGTCGTTAACGGCGATGGAGCAGCATTTGATGGCTTCGCCCTGGGTTAAGGATGCTTATACCATGATGATAAGCAGGCTTAACCGAGATGTCGTTGCTGCTGTGGTGGCATTGAATCAGGATGGTTTGCAGATGCTGGAAACCCAGGGCAGAAAATCTCTCATAGAGCACTTAAGGGCAACGCTCAGCCAATGGTTTGATAACGTCGTCCTGCCCAGAAAATGGGTGTTTGCAAACACGATACCGTTGACTGCCCAGGGAAAAATCGATAAGCATCTGTTGACGCAATTAGTGGATGCGGACAGCAAAAAACTGCCACAGGTGCTGGGCCTTGAAATCGCTGACGATAGCATTGAGCTCACTGTCAAGGTCTGTGAGGACTTGCTGTATTTCCCCGATCATTTTGCAGGCTACCCGATTCTGCCCGGTGTGGTGCAAATAGCCTGGGTAGAGCATTTCGGCAAACTGTTTTTTGCCATCAACGCGCTGTTTTCACACATGGAAGTCATAAAATTTGTAAAAGTGATTCAACCGGGCAACCGGCTCAAATTAACGCTGACCTGGAAGGCGGACACCGGCAAATTATATTTCAGTTTCAGTTCGGAACTGGGTGTGCATAGCTCAGGACGGATGATCTACGGAGAAAAATCATGAAGCCCTGCATCATAGTGCCTGTTTATAATCACGAAAAAGCCCTCCCTGAGGTCATCGCCAAATTGAAAGGTTACGGTGTTCACTGTTTTCTGGTCAATGACGGCAGCTCGGTGCTTTGCACTGAGGTCATTGAGGACTGCGCCCGCGTCGAATCCGGCTGGATCAGTTTGTTAAACCGGCCTGAAAACGGCGGCAAAGGCGCGGCTGTTATCGATGCTTTTCAGGAAGCGATCCGGCTCGGTTACAGCCATGCCCTGCAAATCGATGCCGACGGCCAGCACGATTTTAATGACATCCGTCAATTTCTTGAAGCCGGACGAGGCCATCCTGAGGCAATGATTTTAGGCAAACCGGTATTTGATGACAGCGTGCCTAAAAGCCGCTTGTACGGACGCTCGATGACCAATATATGGGTATGGATAAACACCTTGTCCTTTGATATCGCCGACGGCATGTGCGGTTTCCGGCTTTATCCCTTGGCCGCTGTGGAGCGCTTAATCAGCAGCACGCAGATAAGCAAGCGCATGGATTTCGATATCGATATTGTCGTTCGTCTCTACTGGCAGGGCGTTCAGGCTATCAATATCCCTACAGCCGTAAAGTATCCATTAGACGGCGTGTCGCATTTTCAATTATGGCAAGACAATGTCAGGATTTCTAAAACCCATGCCCGGCTGTTTTTCGGCCTGTTGACGCGGCTTATCAGACTCGGATGATGAAAAACACGCCACATTGGGCGCAAATGCAGGAGCGCGGGATCGTCTGGGGCATGCGCTTTTTACTGCGGGTCTACCTGCTGTTCGGGCGTGGCGTACTGCAAGTATTTTTATACCCGGTCGTAGTTTATTACTGGTTGGTTAACAAGACCGCCAGAGCCGCGAGTCAGGCTTATCTGACGCGTGTATCCGCGTTTGCGCCGGCGTTAAATCTGGACGGCGGCCTGTATTGCAGTTATCGGCACTTTATCAGCTTTGCCAATGCCCTGATCGACAAACTCGCAGCCTGGTCGGGCAGCATTACGCTTGCCGAAGTCGAGTATCATGGACGCGATGAACTTTTAAGCCTGATAAGGCAAGGGCAGGGGGTGCTATTGCTGGGTTCGCATCTGGGCAATCTTGAAGTCTGCCGAGTGATCGCTTATCTTGAAGACGATATCCGCGTCACCGTGTTGGTGCATACCAAACATGCCGAAAAATTTAACCGTGTGTTAAATCAATACAACCATTCCAGCAGGCTCAACTTGATCCAGGTAAGCGAAATTACCGCGGCCACTTCTATGCTATTGAGCGATAAAATCGAGCAGGGTGAGTTGGTCATTATCGCCGCCGACAGAACGCCGGTCAGCAATCAACAACGGGTCTCGGAAGTTGATTTTCTCGGCGCCCGTGCGTTATTTCCGCAAGGCCCGTTTATCCTGGCGGCCTTGCTCAAGTGCCCGGTTTATACCTTGTTTTGTTTAAAACAACAGGGCAAGTATATGATTTATCTTGATCATTTCAGCGAAACTTTAAAATTCCCGAGAAAAACCCGTGATCAGGCCCTACGGTCTACGATACAACAATATGCCGGGCGATTGCAGGAATACTGCATAAAAGAGCCCTTGCAATGGTTTAATTTTTTTGATTTTTGGCGTGTTTGACTGTAGATGACGACTAACGACATTGTATTCGACGGCGGGTGGTTGAGCATTGAAGCTATTTGCCTGCTGGCCGACCGGCAGGCGGTTTGCCGGTTAAGCGAACAGGCGGAATTCGTTACCCGAATTGATAAAGGCGCGTTGTTTATCGACGCGCTGTTAAAAGAGGAAGGCTTTGTCTACGGCGTTACTACCGGCTATGGCGATTCCTGCACCGTGTCCATTCCGCTCAACCTGGTTGAAGAACTGCCCAAACATCTCTACACCTTCCACGGTTGCGGTTTGGGCCAGCATTTTGACCCACAACAGACCCGCGCTATCCTGGCGGTTCGTCTGGTCAGTCTGGCGCGTGGCTTTTCAGGCGTCCGTTATAAATTACTGCAACAATTGGCGGAGTTAATTAAACAGGACATCTTGCCGTTGATGCCACAGGAAGGTTCTGTCGGGGCCAGCGGCGACCTGACTCCGTTATCCTATCTGGCCGCCGTGCTGGCCGGAGAAAGGGAAGTGCTCTACCAACAACAACGATTGCCGACGCAGGCCGTTTTTGCACAATTAAATATCGAAGCGCTTACGTTAAAGCCCAAGGAAGGCCTGGCGATTATGAACGGCACCGCCGTGATGACCGGCATCGCCTGTCTTGCCTTTCAACGGGCCGAGTATTTATCGCGTTTGACCACGCGCATTAGCAGCCTGACTTCGGTTGCCTTGCAGGGCAACGCCTATCATTTTGATGAAAAGCTGTTTTCGGTCAAGCCGCATCCGGGACAAACCTTAGTCGCCAAGCGCATACGCGCCGACTTGCAGGTAACCGAATCGGCGCCGCGCCATGACACCCGGTTGCAGGATCGCTATTCCTTGCGCTGCGCGCCGCATGTTATCGGTGTGCTCGAAGACTCCTTGCCGTGGCTCAGGCAGTTTATTGAGACTGAATTGAACAGCGCCAGCGACAATCCCATTATCGATGCCGAAGGCGAGCATGTTTTGCATGGCGGGCATTTTTACGGCGGTCATATCGCTTTTGCGATGGATGGTTTGAAAACAGCCGTGGCCAATCTCGCCGATTTACTGGACAGGCAGATGGCGCAATTGATGGACACCAAATTCAATCACGGCCTGCCCGCCAATCTTTCCGGCGCTGCTGCCGATCAGGCCATGCTTAATCACGGTTTTAAAGCCGTGCAGATAGCCGTCTCCGCGTGGACGGCGGAAGCGCTTAAACTGACCATGCCCGCCAGCGTATTTTCCCGTTCGACCGAATGCCATAACCAGGACAAAGTGAGCATGGGCACCATCGCCGCCAGGGATTGCATCCGCATCCTGGAATTAACCGAGCAGGTAGCCGCCGCCGCGTTGTTAGCCGCAGTTCAGGGCGTTGAATTACGCATCAACGTCGATTCGTTAAGTCCCGCTCTGATAAAGACAGTGAAGCAAGTACGCGAACACAGCCCGTTTTTGGCTACCGACAGGGCGTTGGAACAGGAACTGCGGCTGTTCTTGGAATTGATACACAAGCGGCATTGGGATTTGTATGAGTAAAGGCATTCATCACATTGAAATCGACATCGAAATTCCCTTCCATGATGTCGATATGATGGAAGTCGTCTGGCACGGACACTATGCTAAATATTTTGAAATCGCCCGTTGCGCCTTGCTGGAAAAAATTGACTACAGCTATCGACAAATGCGTGATTCCGGCTATCTATGGCCGGTTATCGACCTCAGCATGCGTTATATAAAACCGGCGGTATTCGGTCAGATTATTAGCGTACAGGCCGCTATTGTCGAATGGGAAAACCGCTTGAAAATAAATTACCTGATTATCGATAAGCGCACCGGCTCAAGATTGACCAAAGGTTATAGTATTCAGGTTGCCGTGAACAGGCAGACTAACGAAATGTGTTTTGAGTCGCCCGCTGTTTTGCTTGAAAAACTCGGTGTAACAGGCTTATGATTTTAGTGGGAAGCATCACTCCGACCTGGCTTTGCCCGTAAGTGTCGATTCAAGGTCTATTACCTATATGGCAATTAATGAAATTGCGTTTACTTCAGCATCCACTTTATTCGATGACGGCACAAAATGACTTTAACGCAAATTATTGTTCCCAAACAGACTGAAGCCGCCAATGACAGCGCGACCTTTATTTCCCGCATCAAGCCCGATGTCGGTATTTCCGAACCTGTTTATAAGCAACTGTTACGCAGCATCAGCGATATGATCGAATCAGGAGAGCTGAGTGATGGTTACAGCTTGCCTTCCGAACGCGCTTTAGCGGAGGCGCTTGATCTGAGCCGTACGACCGTACGCCGCTGTTATGAGGAACTGCGCAGCCGCAAGCACATTAATACGCATGGTCGCGCCGGTGTGACCGTCAACGCACCGTCACGCATCAATCCGCGGCTTGGCAAGCTTAAAGGCTTTACCGAGGAAATGCAGGAGCTCGGCATAAGCCCGTCAACAAAAATACTCGAATACGCAATCATCAACGACCGGACTATTGCCTCTTTATTCAATCGTCCGGCATCGGCCCGGTTTTTACGCCTGGTGCGCTTGCGTCTTGGTGACGGCATACCCTTATCGCGCGAAGTGGCCTGGTACGACTTAACTGCTGTTCCGGCCCTGGCGGAATGGAACAGGCTAGGTTCCGTTTATCAATTCATTGAAGAACAGGGCGGTTTTAAATTGGCTTACGGCGATCAAACCATTGAAGCGGTCATCAGCAATGACCAGGAAGCCGAGGTTTTTAGTTTTGAACAACCCGGTCCCTGCCTGCTGCTGAAACGCAAAACATACGCCACCAACGGTTTACTGATTGAATATGTGGAAGGTACGTTCAGGGGCGATGCTTATACCTACCGGATAAGACTGGGGCTGGAACCTGACCGTTTTAATTCTGATCGTTTCAAACAGCGCGAGCCGAGTCAATAAGGTCACTCGCAAAAAATAACCACCTATTTATTGGCGCTCGTTGGCGCTCATTCCCAAGCTCCAGCTTACTTATCGTTCCCACGCTCCGGCGTGGGAATGAAGTGGCAGACGCTCCAGCGTCGCGAAACATAAAACAGGCTAAATCTTTAATGTTACACAACGCTGGAGCGTTGATACCTGTATTCCCACGCCGGAGCGTGGGAACGATAAGGCTATGATTTTGGCGCTCGTTCCCAAGCTCTAGATTGGGAATGCGATCCTGGAAGCTCTAGCTTCCAGAATTCTCGAAGCTGGAGCTTCTCGGGTTTGGGTTCCCAAGCCAGAGCTTGGGAACCAGTGTTCTATCGTAACGATTCACCTCACCTAAGCTTTTGAGTCGGCTATAACGAATCCTCCATAAACCGGCTGATTTGCATCGCGGTCGGAAGCGCTTGCAACACGCCCAGGCGGGCGACCACCCAGGCGCCGCATGCGCAGGCGATTTTTAAAGCCTCCTGCACAGATTTGCCCTGTGCTAACGCAACCGTCAGGCCTGCACTAAAAGCATCGCCGGCGCCTGTTGCATCAACCGCATTTACGGGCCATGCCGGTTGATAGAATGTTTTGCCTTGATGCCGGGCGATACAACCTTGATCAGCCAAGGTAATCACCACTAATTTATCTTGGCCGTTGTAATCCTGTAATAAGTCCTGCCAATGTTCTAATGAGAGTTGCCGGTCAAGCGGTTGCTGAAATAAAGACGCCGCCTCGGTTTCATTAACGATGAGAATGTCGGTCAGCTCCAGCAATTCCCTGTTCAGTGTACGCCAAGGAGAAGGATTCAATAAGGTCCTGATACCCAAGCCGCGCGCATGGCGAAAAGCCGTCAGAATAGGATCATCGGGGATTTCAAATTGCGCGCAGACCATATCGGCTGAGCTTAACTCAGGCAATGCGTCAAGCACATGGGCGCCGCTTAACCGGCTATTGGCTCCGGGATAGACCGCTAAAAAATTCGTGCCATTCGCGTCAATAAAACCTACACCATAACCCGATTGAAGGCCTGTGCGGGTTATCCCGCCGGTACGCATGCCATATTCCTGCATAAAGGCTATCAGCCCATCGGCGGCGGCATCTTCACCGACCGCCATTAATGTTTCTACCGTTACGTCCATACGATGTATCGCTACGGCCAGATTTAAGCCTTTGCCGCCGTACTCACTGCACAGCCCGGTCGCTGTTATTGACTCGCCGGGCAAGGGTAAGCGATCGACGCTTAAACAATGGGCATGCACGAAGCTGCCCAGTACGAATAGTTTCATATCAAGATCTATTGCCTCTGTATAGAAGGGTCTGCCAATTTTTAGAGATCTGTACCATTGGTATTTAAATGGACTTTAATAGCAATACCAATTAAACTTTTTGCCAGTAAGTTGCTTCGGCTAAACCTCAAATTACGTTGTTTCGAAATGGATGTTCGGAGCCCTGACGCCCCCAACAGGCATACATAGTAACCCCATGTAATCCGGAGTCGTCCCTGCAGTCCACATACGCCCCGTGGATGTGCGGGTATGATGTTGGCGCTGAGGCAGCTTACTAATCAGCATAATTCATAAAAATGTATGAGGGGTATTAGTATGTCACAAAGTAAAACAAACTCGCGTTTGGGCGGGTTATTTCTTGTTAACGCCCTGCTTTTCGGGGCCTCATCGGTAGGTTCCACCGCCTCATTACAATCCGACTTTCCGGAAGCGAATGATCATGCACGCCTTAAGCAATCGGCATCGAAAGCTAAAGCGAAGCTTATTCCTGACGAGTCTTTTGCAAACCGGAAAAAGTCCGTACAAGTATCGGATTTAGCTCATTCATTCAAAAATCGTATCGAGATCAAGTTCAGGGAAAACACCGGCATTCGCTTAAGACAACAGCATCTTGTCGCCAAAGACCCAGCAATCGCATCAGAGCTTCAGCTACTCGAAGGCATCCTGGAAATTAGCGGACGCTATGCCGTCGCTCGGATGCATGAGGTATCCGAAGAAAATCTGGAAGCAATGAAAAAGCAGGGTGAGCAAAATACCGGCCATGCGCTTTCCGATTTAAACCTGTGGTTTTATCTTTTTGTCGATGCGGCATCCGATCAGGAACTGGCCTTAATCATTAACGGACTCAATCAGCTCGGCATTGTTGAATATGCCTATGCCTCACCGTTACCGGCACCGACACCCGGCATGGATCCGGAAAGTGCGGTTGAATTTAATTACTATTGGCAGCAACATAATAAGGTCGCCTGGCCTGATGTACAAAATACCCGGTCTGTTGCCGGTTCGCAGCCCGAGTCATTAATGCCGACGACGGAAGTATCTCCGCCTTCTCGGGCATTACCAGCGCCGCCCCCGCCGCCATTAGCCACTAGCTATGTGGCGAGTCAGGATTACCGGGAGAAGGCGCCGATAGGCATCGATATAGATTATGTCAACAGCCGGTATTTTAATGCCGATGGCGGGGGATGGGGCTATACCGATGTTGAATACAGCTGGAATGACAGTCACGAGGATCTTAGCCAAACGCCGGGACAGATTAGCTATGTGAGCGGCTTGTTTCATCCCGATGCCATGTCGTTGGATAACCGTAATCACGGCACGGCTGTCATCGGTATTTTAAGTAGCCTGGATAACGGTTTCGGTACCACCGGTCTGGTTCCCAGTGCAGCGGTCAGGCTGTCAACGGCGCTTCCTCCCGCCGGTTATAACCCCGCTGCCGCGATTAGTGGAGCGGCCAATCAATTCTGGAAAGGCGCTGTTATTTTGCTGGAAATGCAGACACAAGCCGGATTTGACTGTAGCGGTGGCACAATACCCGTTACTGCAACGACTGACCGTTACGTACCGATAGAATGGCATGCGGCGAGCAAAGCCGCTATTAAATCGGCGGTAGCCAATGGGCGTATCGTAGTCGAAGCGGCGGGCAACGGCAACTGCGACCTGGATCTGGCCGGATTCAAGGGCGCTTTTAATGTCACAGACCTAAGCAAAGACTCTGGCGCAATTATCGTCGGCGCAGGCGAAAAGCTGACCCGCAATAGGGCCAGATTTCCGCCTTCCTGGGGGTCGACTTACGGTGGCCGTGTTGACACCCAGGGGGAAGGCGATTCTAAGATTTATACCACCGGCTACGGTGATAAATATAGCGCCGAAGGCGAAGACCTTTGGTACACAAGCGATTTCGGCGGTACTTCCGGGGCATCTCCGATGGTAACCGGGGCTGCGGTATCATTATCCAGTATCTTGTGGGAATATCACGGCTCCTTTTGGGATCCCAAAGAAATACGTGATTTATTCCGGCGCGAAGGCACTCGGCAAGGTACGGGTGTCGCCGGACATATAGGTCCGAGGCCGGATTTACGTAAACAGGTTGAAGCCATAACCAACCGGCACTTGCAAATGCACTCGGCCGATTTTGACGGTGACGGCAAAACCGACTATGCCATATATCGCCCGGAAACTGCCGGTTTGTTCAGAAAGCCCAGTACCTGGTGGATACGTTATGCGACCGGTGCGACCCAATCCATCGTCTGGGGCCAGAAAGGCGACATTCCGGTTCCTGCCGACATCACCGGCGACAGTCGCGCCGAGCTGATCGTGTTTCGTCCCAGCAACGGAACTTGGTATATCCGTAACTGGAATCCGCAGATCATAACCCGGCCAATCACCTGGGGACAGAACGGTGATATTCCGGTGCCGTTGGATTACAACGGCGACGGTAAGGCCGAATTAGCGGTTTACCGCCGCAGAGCCGATGGCGCTTCTAACAGCCACTGGTATATCCGGTTCAAAAACGGCACATCCACCGACATTACATGGGGAGAAGCCTCAGACACGCCGATGGCGCGCGACATGAATGAAGACGGCCGTGATGATCTGCTGGTTTATCGCGGTACTACCGGCGACTGGTGGATACGCGACAGCGCATCCAATACCTTCCAGACCATTCAATGGGGATTATGGGGCGATATTCCGCTTACTTACCGCGATGGCTTGAGTCGTTGGAATATTGCCGTCTACCGGCCCAGTAACAACACTTTCTATGCGCGCAATATCCACACCAACGTCACCGCCGATTTTCAATGGGGCGAACCCGGCGATGTACCGCGTTTTGGCGATACCGACGGTAACGGCAGGGATGAATACATTATCTGGCGTCCCTATACCGGTGTATGGTGGAATGCCAATACAGGGACTCAAATTCAATGGGGCGTCCCCGGTGATATAGCTATCTCCAGATAATATTCCTTGTAAAAACTGAAGCCGGGAATCGGCTTTAGTTTTTTGGTAGGTTATTAACAACCGAAATCGAAAATACCCTAATCAATAATTGCTTTATCAGAAGGCGTCAACATGAAATCAATAACCAAAGTCACTTTACTCCTGGCAACCGCCGCTGTAGGTCATGCAGTTCATGCCGCGCCCATCACTCGCATGGTCGGCAACTGGCATTTTGACCAGGAGCGTGGGCAGGTGCTACAGGATTCATCCGGGTTCGGCAGAAACGGGACACTAGGCGATACTGGCGGCATAGAGGCTACTGATCCTGTATGGATTAAACGGCGCTTTGATAATGCCGCGCTGAGTTTCGACGGCAACCAATTTGTTAAGGTGTCGCACGCGCGCCATCTGGAACCGCAAGCCATTTCCGTAGAGGCCTGGGTCAAGCCGGGTGAAGCGCCGGTATCAGCCTTGCCGGTTGTGGCCGGCAAAGGCGTTGATAATGACTGCGGCTTTTCCGCCTATGCACTGTATATCCACAGCGAAGGAGAATCGACCCCGGGAGAGCCCTATTTCTATGTTGCCGGCGGCACTGCCGAGCAGCCTTATATCGAATCGCCCGCAGGCCCTAATTTATTGGACGGTCAGTGGCATCATCTGGTCGGAACTTACGACCGCAACGCCATCAGGCTGTATGTCGACGGTGTTGAGGCGGGTACAGGTACAGCGCATAGCGCACCGATACCTTACGCTTCCTTTATCAACAAAGACTTGTATATAGGTAAAGCGGACGGCAGTATCGACACATGTCCCAATTTGAATAACGGCAATTATGTCGGTGAAATCGATGAGGTCAGAATCTGGAATAAAGCCTTAACCCCAACGGAAGTGGCCCAGCGTTATTTAGGCT
Source organism: Methylococcaceae bacterium (assembly GCA_005772825.1). Lineage (GTDB taxonomy): Bacteria > Pseudomonadota > Gammaproteobacteria > Methylococcales > Methylomonadaceae > SXIP01. Next base: position 36,619 of record SXIP01000086.1, read on the forward strand.
ATTGATTGTCGATCATGTGCCGGCGCGGAGTATAGGCCTAAAAAGGGGAGGGTAACTTCCCTTTTGCTGTTTTGCGGTAATTATTCGCGCATCAGCCGGATGTCAATTTCACGATCAACATACTTCCATTCTTCGGAAGCGCGCAATTCGGCAAGGAGATTGTTGAAATCGGCCTTATGAGCCGGTGAGAATTCGAACCAGGTAAGGAAATCAAACGGTTCGTTTTCCGATAGATCGCGGCAGTGGTGAAGCCGTCGTGCGATGGCAGGCAAATACTGAAGCCCGATATGGATGTGTTTTGACTGTTCTTCAATAACGTGTCGGCGCTCATCTTGCGTGAGCGCCCACCAGTCTGCATTTTTTCGGATAAGGATCAACGCCGCGGAAGTGGCTGCAGGGCGTCCCAGGCCTTGTTGTTTAGCGACGAGTGCGGTTTTTTCCTCACGTATCACATAGCGTTCATTACTGGTTACACCTCTGAGCACCCATCCCTCCGCCGGGTATTCAGGTTGAAGATTTGAGCCTGCGATGACATCAACTCTTGTCACTTCAGGCAGAAGGAGATCACCCGTCAGGGTGATCGTTTCTGTAACACACCAGGGACCGACATCACCACCAATGAAGGCAAATAATCGTGTATTCATTTTAATGTCCATGTGCAGTGTCCCCGGTGTAAGGTTATTGCTTACATGTGATAGGCGGTTTCGCCATGCTCACAGACATCAAGACCTTCGCGTTCGATTTCTTCGCTAACCCGAAGCCCGATCAGCATATCGACAATCTTGTAAGCGATGAAGGATACCACGCCGGACCAGACGATTGCGACGCCTACTCCCCATGCCTGACTGATCAATTGGGTTGCCATACTGTATTCGGCGACGCCATTGGCAACGTAATCCCATACTCCGGTGCCGCCTAACGACGGACTGGCGACGACCGCGGTACCCAATGCGCCGACAATTCCACCGATACCGTGTACGCCGAAAGCGTCCAGCGAGTCATCGTAGCCGAGCATGCCTTTCAGGCTGGTCACTGACCAGAAGCACACAGCGCCAACCACCAGGCCTAAGAAAATAGAACCCATTGGACCGGCCCATCCACAAGCGGGGGTAATTGCAACCAATCCTGCAATAGCACCGGAAGCCGCGCCCAACATGCTGGGCTTGCCGCGCATGATCCATTCAGCAGCCATCCATGACAGGGTGGCGGCGGCGCTGGCCAATAAGGTGTTGATGAAGACCATGGCCGCCAAGCCGTTGGCTTC
>SXIP01000087.1 GCA_005772825.1 Methylococcaceae bacterium
ACGGTTGACCGTGGGTTATGTGATGTGGCTTTTTGTTCAATAGAAATCGCTGGAGATAAGCCTTCTATACTATCCACATCGGGCTTTTCCATCATCGATAAAAATTGCCGGGCGTAGGCGGAAAGCGATTCTACATAACGCCGTTGACCTTCGGCATAAATGGTGTCAAATGCCAGCGAGGATTTTCCCGAACCGGAAAGCCCGGTAATCACAATCAGCTTATCCCTGGGTATATCAAGATCAATATTTTTCAGATTATGCGTTCTGGCACCGCGGATGCTAATGGTATCCATCAAATAATTCCGGTAATTTAAACGCTTTCATGATACGTTCAAAAAGGTCTCGGGCGCAAATGAACACATAATCTATATTTGTAAGAACGTATAAGCAAGCTGTTGACGTCGGCGATAATGCTGATAACCTCTGTTATCAAGACACTCGTGTATATGCCAAATAAACCGTCTAACCCAATTAGTAAAGAGGAGCTTTTATGAAACCATTAACAAAACAATTACCACAAAATCTGGCCTTGGCTTTTTTCAGCACGCTGTTGTTTGCTTTGCAGCCGGCAATGGCGGAAACCGACCTGCAATCTCAACAAAACCTGCTCAGAGCCCGGGTAAAAAACTACGAGCAAAAAACCGATCACTCGGCCCACTTGAAACCTGTCGATAAAAGCCTGGAATTTCATGGCGTATTTTACGGTTATCTTCCCTGCAAGGATTGCGACGGCATTAAAGCGACTTTGTCATTGAAACAAAATAACAATTACCTGTTGGTGACGCAGCCGGCAAAAGAATCGTCAAAGGAATTTTATGAAAAAGGAAAATATAACTGGAATGAGGAAAAACAGATCGTTGTGTTAACACCGCGCAAGGAATCGACCACACGGCAATATTTTATTGAAGATGAAGGCACGCTCGTCCAGCTTAACAGCGATGGCATGCGGATGACCGGCGATGGCGATCGTTATACCATGCGCAGAAGCGATATGGTCAAGTCACGAGAAGTGCATATTCACTGAAAAGGATTAGTTTGACTAACATCGCAGCTACCCGGAAGCTGTTTTGTCCCGGCACCGATGTTAAGTGATTGATGTTTTAACAATGACAGCTAACACCGATGGCATGTAACACCAATCACTTTCGATCAAATCCGCACAGAACCCCTGCTGATGAATTTAGCGAAAATCGAGTAAAAATCGTTATACGACGCCATCTGTTATCATTTTGACAAATGAAAACAGATGGTGAATACTGCATTGCTATTTTTCAATCCCGTTTACCGGGCTTACCGAGGTTGTACTATGTCTATAGAAAAAAATGAACGAAATCCTGAGGAACGAATTTATCTTTCTGAATTTTTGGATGTGTTGGATCAACACACCGATGAACAACTGGGCTTCTTAAGCGACTTTTCTACCGGTGGGATAATGTTTATAACCAACCTACCTATAGCGTTAAATGAGATTAAAGATATTTATATCAAAGATAACTTTGAAGACCAGGAATTAGTTATCAAAGCGCAAATAGAAACGGTCTGGACGAAGCCAAACCTTAATCGTCAAATGACCTGTGTCGGCTGTCGTTTTGTAAACATTGACGACAAGAACAGGCAATCGCTGGAAAATTTAGGAATCACTCTCACTTTTGGCTCCGAAGTCGAAATTATCAGGGAAATAGATGAATAACATCAATCGACTATCTCCAACAACCCCGACGTCAACCGTATAACAATCCGAATTTATCCCGATACCACCGCACACCGGCAACTCATCACAATAAGCAACGCCCCACGCCCGATGTTCCGCTTGTATTAACCCGCATCCTTGCCCTAACAAGCCCCTGTTTTAGATCCACCCGCCACTTTCACTTGCCGACAATCCTGTTATCCGCGATTAGCGAATAATCAAGGATTGGGGGAAACAATTTAACTCTGTGCAATAAACGCTATGGCGTATAATTTATTAACCAAATTACACTCACCTTTGCCAAATTAATCCAGCGTATGTCAATCTCCTTAAGAAAAATTACTCATCAAGTATTAGTCGGCGATGTCAAAGTCGGCGGCGGCGCGCCTATCGTCGTCCAATCCATGACCAATACCGATACGGTCAACGTTGCCGCCACCGTTAATCAAATCATCGAACTGGCGACCGCCGGTTCCGAACTGGTGCGCATAACCGTCAATTCCGAAGAAGCCGCCAAAGCCGTTGCGGAAATTCGCAACCAACTCAACAAGAAAGGCTACTCGGTGCCGATAGTCGGCGACTTCCATTTTAACGGCCACAAATTACTGGAAAAATACCCGGACTGCGCGCAGGCTCTCGATAAATACCGCATCAATCCCGGCAATGTCGGGCGTGGCAAAAGCCGCGATCCGCAATTCCAGCAAATGGTCGAATTCGCCTGCCGATATGACAAACCGGTGCGCATCGGCGTCAACGGCGGCAGCCTCGATCAGGCCGTATTGACCCGTTTACTGGACGAGAACCGCAGCCTGAAAAATCCCGAGCCCTTGCCTGCGGTCACGCGTAAAGCAATCGTCCTGTCTGCGCTGGAAAGCGCCGCCAAAGCCGAAGAAATCGGCCTCTCCAAGAATAAAATTATTCTTTCCTGCAAAATCAGCAATGTACAGGAACTGATCAATATCTATCAGGATTTGTCCAACCGCTGCAATTACGCCCTGCATCTGGGCCTTACCGAAGCGGGCATGGGTTCCAAAGGCATCGTTTCGTCTTCGGCAGCATTATCCGTGCTGATGCAGCAAGGCATAGGCGACACCATCCGCATCTCCCTG
>SXIP01000088.1 GCA_005772825.1 Methylococcaceae bacterium
AAAACCCGTGTTGCCGCCGGTGAAGCCGGCGGCATTACCCAACACATAGGCGCTTATCAGGTAAAAACCGATCACGGTTCGGTGACCTTCCTGGATACGCCCGGCCACGCTGCATTTACTGCCATGCGCGCTAGAGGCGCCGATGTCACCGACGTCGTTATTGTCGTTGTAGCGGCGGATGACGGCGTTATGCCGCAAACCAAGGAAGCCGTCGAGCATGCGAGAGCGGCCAATGTGCCGATTATTGTCGCGATCAACAAAATCGACAAGCCCGATGCCAATCCTGAAAAAGTCATGCAGGAACTGTCCGTCATCAACGTTTTGGCGGAAGAATGGGGCGGCGATGTGCAGTTTCTTAAAATCTCGGCCAAAACCGGTGAAGGTATCGATGATTTGATCGAGGCTTTAATTGTTCAGACTGAAATCCTGGAATTGAAAGCGCCTGTCGAAGGTGCGGCTTCCGGTATCGTTATTGAATCGAGGCTGGACAAGGGGCGTGGTGCTGTTGCTACGGTGCTGATTCAGAAAGGCACGCTGGAAAGCGGGCAAATGGTGTTATGCGGCCATGAATACGGTCGTGTTCGGGCGATGTTTAACGAGAACGGCAAGGCTATTAAAGAAGCGGGGCCTTGTGCGCCGGTTGAAATCCTCGGCTTGTCGGGTACGCCGAATGCCGGTGATGAATTCCTGGTGGTGCAAAACGAGCGTATTGCCAAAGACTTGGCCAAGCATCGTGAAGATCGTAAAAAATCCACTCGCCATGCCGCGCAACAAGCCTCCAAGCTCGATGAAGTGTTCTCCAGGATGGCCTCGGGTGAAATTGCAAGCGTCAACCTGGTTATCAAAACCGATGTTCAGGGCAGTCTCGAAGCCTTACGCGGTTCTTTAGTCGATTTATCCAATGAAGAAGTCGAAGTCAAAGTCATTTATGGCGGTGTCGGCGGCATTAATGAAGGCGACGCCAACCTCGCGCTGGCTTCCGGTGCCATTCTGATGGGCTTTAATGTCAGGGCCGATGCCACGGCAAGAAAGCTGATCGAAGAAAAGGGCATTGACCTGCATTACTACAGCGTTATTTATGATGCGATTGATGAGGTTAAAAAATCCATCAGCGGTATGTTGGCGCCTGAAATCAAAGAGCATATTGTCGGTCTTGCCGAAGTCCGTGATGTCTTCAAATCGCCAAAATACGGCGCAATTGCCGGCTGTATGGTGGTAGACGGCTTTGTAAAACGCAATTTGCCGATACGTGTATTACGTGAAAACGTGGTTATTTATGAAGGGCAGCTGGAATCATTGCGCCGCTTCAAAGATGATGCCGCCGAAGTCAAGATGGGTATGGAATGCGGTATTGGGGTAAAAAATTACAACGATGTCAGGGTCGGCGATCAGATCGAAGTATTTGAGCGTACAGAAGTCAAGCGGGTATTGTGAACGGGGATTTAAAATAGCATGGCAAAAGAATTTGGTCGTAACGCCCGCGTTTCCTCGCAGATGCAGAAAGAGCTTTCGTCAATTTTGCAGCGCGATATTGATGATTCCAGGCTGGGTTTTGTCACCATCAATGAAGTCGACGTCACCAAAGATTTGGCGGTTGCAAAGGTCTATGTCACCGTCTTAAATGCGGATGAGTCAGGCAAAAAGGCCAATGTCAAAGTACTGAATGAACTGGCGCCGGTTATCCGGCATGAGCTGGCTAAAAGAATGCGCTTGCGGCATATTTCTGAATTGCGTTTTTATTATGATACGTCTTTCGATACCGGCATGCGTGTTGCGGAACTCTTAAGCGATTTGCACAAGCCAGATGGCGATAAGCGCGACGAGAACTAGAGCGGCATGAGTAAACGTAAATCCGGGCGCAATGTGCATGGCATATTGCTGCTAGACAAGCGTCTGGGTGTGTCTTCCAACAAAGCCTTGCAGGAAGTCAGGCGTTTGTTTAACGCCAATAAGGCCGGGCACACAGGGAGTCTTGATCCCTTGGCGACCGGCTTGTTGCCGCTGTGTTTCGGCGAGGCGACTAAAGTATCCGCGTTGATGCTGGATGATAATAAGCGCTATCAAGTCGTTGTGCAGCTCGGCGTAATGACTGATACCGGTGATGCCGAAGGTGTCATTATCGAGATCAAGCCGGTGCCTGAGTTGTCGCCTGACATCATACATGCCTGCCTGCAACAGTTTACCGGCGAAATCGATCAGGTTCCGCCGATGTATTCCGCCTTGAAGCATAACGGTAAAAAACTCTATGAATTGGCGAGAGCCGGTCAGACAGTGGAGCGCAAAGCCAGGCGCATCAGTATCTTTGAAATAAAATGGCTGACCGATTATCAAGCGGGTCTGGCTGAGCCGAATCAATTGGTTCTGGAGGTGTCTTGTTCAAAAGGCACGTATATCCGAACCTTGGCCGAAGACATTGGTCATGCCCTGGGCTGCGGCGCAACGGTAAAGGCTTTGCGGCGTATTGAGGCAGGCCAGTTCAACATTGCCGATGCCAAAACCATCGAACAGTTGACGGCGATGGATGAACAAGGCCTATATAGTTGCCTGATCAATGTCGATCAGCCTTTGCACGTTTTGCCCGCTGTTCATCTGTCTGATCAACATGCAAAAAGCATCAATTATGGACAAGCAATCAACCTTAAAGAAAGCTTCCACGGTACCGTGCGTATGTATCATGGTGCTGTTTTTTTGGGTTTGGGGGAAATACTATTGGATGGTAAACTAGCACCGAAAAAGTTGTTCAATATGGGCAACGATTCCGGTAAAGATGCAAATATTGCCTCTTTACCGGTTAATAAAATACACCTGGATCTACACCCTATCGTGGAATAGGTGTTTCTTTAATGAGTCGCTATTGTTGGCGGCTCGTACTTTAATTTTTTAATCTTAATAGGGATTATCAATGCCATTTACTGCAGAACAAAAAAAAGCGGTCGTCGAAGCGTATCGCCAGTCAGAAACCGATACCGGCTCACCTGAAGTACAGATTGCACTGTTGACAGCGCATATCACTCATTTGACACCGCATTTTGCCGCACACAAAAAAGATCATCATTCACGTCGCGGTCTGTTGCGTATGGTTAATCAGCGTCGTAAGCTTTTGGATTACCTGAAAAATAAAGACAGTAATCGCTATCGCTCATTGATTGAGCGTCTTGGTTTGCGCAAGTAAAAGTCACTTGGGAAACGGCACAACTTAAGTGCCGTTTCTTGTTTTAACGTCGGCTTTTTAAATATAACTTCCCCTTAAAAATAACCTCTACGCAAAGGAACCTTATAGTGAACCCTATCAGGAAAGAATTTCAGTACGGCGATCAAAAAGTTACGCTGGAAACGGGCGAAATAGCCCGGCAGGCGGACGGCGCCGTGATGATTGATGTCAACGGCACAGCATTGCTTGTCACTGTCGTTGGCAAAAAAGACGCAAATGGTGGCGATTTTTTCCCATTGACTGTTAATTACCAGGAAAAAGCTTACGCAGCGGGCAAGATACCCGGCGGCTTTTTTAAGAGGGAAGGCAGGCCCAGTGAACAGGAGACATTAACGTCCCGCTTGATAGACCGGCCTATTCGCCCGCTTTTTCCTGAAGGCTATACTAACGAAGTTCAGATTATTGCGACGGTAGTTTCGCTGAATCCTGAGGTTGATCCGGAAATTCCCGCTTTATTGGGTGCATCCGCCGCGCTGGCTGTGTCGGGATTGCCTTTTAACGGCCCGATAGGCGCTGCCTGCGTCGGCTATAAAGACGGCGAGTATTTGTTAAATCCATCGCCCTCCGCTTTAAAAGAGTCCCAATTAACGCTGGTTGTAGCAGGAACTGCGCATGCGGTACTGATGGTTGAATCCGAAGCGGCAGGTTTATCCGAAGAGGTGATGTTAGGCGCAGTTTTGTTCGGACATGAACAAATGCAAGCGGCGATTAATGCGATTAATGAGTTTGCCAACGCGGCAGGCGCCGGTGTTGTCGAATGGACGGCGCCTGAAGCGAATGCCGAACTGGTCAGGTTAGTGACTGAAGAAGTGGAGGCAGGCATTAAATCGGCCTATCAGGTTGCCGAAAAACTGGTCAGGCAGGAACAATTAAAAGCGATCAGGACAGCCGTCGTTGAAAAATTGGTCGCTAACGGCGAGTATGCCGAAAATGATATTCGCGTCATTATCGAGCATCTGGAATCAAAGATTGTTCGTAATGCCATTCTTGATGAAGGCAAGCGTATTGACGGTCGGGCTTTGGACTCGATCAGGCCGATTACCGTCAGAACCGGCGTATTGCCGAGGACTCATGGATCGGCATTATTTACTCGTGGTGAAACCCAGGCTCTGGTCGTTGCAACGCTGGGCACGCAACGCGATGCGCAGGTTATTGACGCGTTATCGGGTGAGTATAAAGAACCTTTCATGCTGCATTACAACTTCCCTCCTTACAGCGTCGGTGAAACCGGTTTTGTCGGTTCGCCAAAACGCCGTGAGATCGGTCATGGTCGCTTGGCAAAGCGCGGCGTTACTGCGGTGCTGCCGAATATGGAAGAATTTCCCTACGTAATCCGGGTCGTGTCTGAAGTAACCGAATCGAACGGTTCCAGCTCTATGGCGTCCGTTTGCGGCAGCAGTTTGGCGTTAATGGATGCCGGTGTGCCGATTAAATCACCGGTTGCCGGTATCGCCATGGGTTTGATTAAAGAAGGCGATCGTTTCGCCGTATTATCGGACATCATGGGTGATGAAGATCATCTGGGCGACATGGATTTTAAAGTGGCTGGTTCGGAAGATGGCATTACTGCCTTGCAGATGGACATCAAGATAGACGGCATTACCGCCGAAATCATGAAATCTGCCCTGGAACAAGCCAAACAAGGCCGTTTGCATATCCTGGGCGAAATGAATAAAGCCCTGTCTACTACCCGCGAGCAAATGTCCGATTTTGCACCGCGTATCATTACCTTTAAAATCGATCCGAGCAAAATTCGTGAAGTTATCGGTAAAGGCGGAGCGACTATCCGCGGCATTACCGAGCAAACCGGAGCCAGCATTGATTTGACCGATGACGGTATTGTGAAAGTAGCCTCTGTTGATAAGGCCGCCGGTGAAGAAGCGCGTCGTCTTATTGAGGAAATTACTGAAGAAGTGGAAGTCGGTAAAATTTATGAAGGTAAAGTGGTTCGATTAATGGACTTCGGTGCTTTCGTGACGATTCTCCCCGGTAAGGACGGCTTGGTGCATATCTCGCAAATTTCCGGTGATCACGTTGATAAAGTCAGCGACAAATTATCGGAAGGCGATGTTGTGAAAGTTAAGGTGCTTGAAATTGACCGTCAGGGCAGAGTCAGGCTCAGTATGAAAGAAGCAGAGTAAAACGTCCGGTTTTATTCTGTCCTAAAAAAAGGGTCGTGATGATCCTTTTTTTATGTTTAGAATAAATTTCTGAATTTCTATAAAATCTGCCGTTAAAATTTATCATTTACCCCATCCGTCATATCAAATCCCCATGGATCTAAAATTTCTCGATTTTGAACAACCGATCGCTGAACTGGAAGCGAAAATTGAAGAACTCCGTAATGTGGAGTTTGATAACAACATTAATATTTCCGATGCCATCAAGCAGTTGGAAGAGAGAAGCCGGGCGCTGACAGAGTCCATTTTTTCAAATCTGTCCGACTGGCAGATTTCCCAGTTATCGCGGCATCCGGGGCGCCCTTATACGCTGGATTATGTCGAGCGTATTTTTACCGATTTTCATGAACTGCACGGGGATCGCGCGTATGCCGATGATCCGGCAATTGTTTGCGGTTTGGCGCGTCTTGACGGACAACCGGTGATGGTGATCGGCCATCAAAAAGGTCGCGACACCAAGGAAAAAATTTATCGTAACTTCGGTATGCCCCGCCCCGAAGGTTATCGTAAAGCCTTGCGCGTTATGAAGTTGGCGGAACGTTTCAAAATCCCCGTTATTTGCCTGATCGACACCCCCGGCGCATATCCCGGTATCGGCGCCGAAATGATGTCGAAGAAGTGGCCCGTCTCCGAGACGTATTTCTGGTTGGCGTCGTAGAGGCGCAGATTGTTGATGACCGAGTAGGGGTTCTCCTG
>SXIP01000009.1 GCA_005772825.1 Methylococcaceae bacterium
AATCCGGCGCCCCCGCGGCCACGTAGTCCGTCTCCCTCTCCCTCTGGGAGCGGGTTGGGGAGAGGGAAATAGAATAAGGAAAAATACTTTCGCTGGCTCCCAAGCTCCGGCTTGGGAGCCAAAACCGAGAAGCTCCAGCTTCGAGAATTCTGGAAGCTGGAGCTTCCAGGACTGCATTCCCAAGCCGGAGCTTGGGAACGAGCGATAAAGCTCCCTCTTCCTATGGGGGAGAGGGTCGGGGAGAGGGGAATAGAGTAAGGAAAAGATTTTTTAAATCCCCCTCTCCCTAGCCCTCTCCCTGCGGGAGAGGGGACTCAATCGCATAACTTAATGGCATTAACACCCGAGCGTGGGAATGATTTCAAATTCAGGAGCCCATCATGGCCGTAAAAATTATTGAATCTTGCGTTAACTGTTTTGCCTGTGAGCCGGTTTGTCCGAGTAACGCGATTTACGAAAGCAAACCGCACTTCATGGTTGACAGCAAAAAATGCACCGAATGCGAAGGCGCGTTTGCCGATTATCAATGCGCGAGTATTTGCCCGATCGAGGGCGCCATATTGAATGCACTGGGCGAGGCGATTAACCCGCCCGGCTCATTGACCGGTATTCCGCCGGAACGCATGGCGGAAGCGATGGCCGAATTACAGTCACACTAATTGAGATCATCCTGATGGCTACGGTTTATTTTTACGAAAAACCCGGTTGTATTAACAACACGCGGCAAAAGCAACTGCTTATCGCCGCCGGTCATCAGGTTATCGCCAAAGATCTACTGTCCGAAGCCTGGCACGCAGCGAGTTTGCGTGCCTTTTTTGGCGACTTGCCGGTTCGCAACTGGTTTAACTACAGTGCGCCCGCGATAAAGATCGGTCAGGTTAAAACCGAAATGCTGGATGAACAACGGGCGCTGGAATTGATGCTGGATAACCCGCTGCTGATCCGCCGCCCGTTAATGCAGGTCGGCGAAAAGCGCATGGTGGGCTTCGATCAGAATCTGGTTGATGACTGGATTGGATTGGCGGAAGTCGATACGTCCGGCGATCTGGAACATTGTTCACGAACACTTGCCCAGGCAAGTTGCGGTCATGAGTAAGCCACCGCTGCTAAGCATTGACGGCATTGCCCAGGCGGTCGCGTTATCCGAGCGGGTGCATTGGATAGGCGCTTTGGACCCTAATTTAAGAACCTTCGACATTATCCTGAAGACCGCCAACGGCACCAGCTACAACGCTTATCTGGTGCGCGGCAGTGAAGGCGTCGCTGTCATCGATACGGTTAAGGAAAATTTTGCCGACGATTTTTTTGCCCGTCTGGAAACGGTGGCGCGCTATGACGAAATCAGCGTGATTGTGCTGAACCACCTGGAACCCGACCATACCGGCGCGTTGCCGGAACTGATGCGCCGCGCCCCGCAAGCGCGCTTGTATATCTCGCAAAAAGCACAAACGATGGTCAAGGCCCTGTTAAAGCAGGACGACCTGGAATATACCCCGGTGCTGACCGGTGACAGCGTGTCGCTGGGCGACCGGACGCTGCAATTTCTGCATACGCCGTATCTGCATTGGCCGGATACGCAATGCACTTATTTACCGGAAGAGCAGACACTGTTTTCCGGCGATGTGTTCGGCTGTCATTTTTGCGACAACCGCCTGTTTAATGATGAAGTCGGCGATTTCCGCTTCTCTTTTGAATATTACTACGCGCACATTATGCGTCCGTTCAAGGACTATGTGAATCGTGCGCTGGACCTGATCGAGCCGTTATTGCCGCTGGCGAAAATCGCCCCCGCGCACGGCCCGTTGTTGCGCGACCGTCCGCAGCGATACGTCAAACGTTACCGTGAGTTGTCGCAATCCGCCTTGCAAAGTGAAATCAATGACGGCGAAAAAACCTTGCTGATTTTTTACATCAGTTCCTACGGCAATACCCGGCGCATGGCGGAAGCGATATACGACGGCGCGATGAGCGTCGAGCAGGTGCGCGTCTCGCTGTACGACCTGGAAGGGAGCGAACTCACGCCTTTTGTCGATTTGATCGAAGGCGCGGACGGCATTGTCTTTGGCACGCCGACCATCAATGGCGATGCCGTCAAGCCGGTTTGGGATTTGCTGTCATCGCTGGTGGTGGTCAATCTTAAATCGAAGCTGGGCGGTGTGTTCGGCTCCTACGGCTGGACAGGCGAAGCAGTGCGCATGGTGGAAGACCGCCTGCGCGGACTGAAATTGCGTGTGCCGGTGCCGGGTTTGCGGATCAAACTGATACCGACCGAGGAAGAGATTGCGCTTTGTCATGCGTTCGGGCGTGAGCTGGCGCAGGAATTGGTCGGCTTGCGGCAAAACAAGGTCATTGATATGGCGGATTTGGCGTAGGCCGGAATACATTGGATTGTTTTTGTCCACGAATACCCTCTAGGGCACAAGAAACACGAAAGGGTGACGCTCATTCCCAAGCATCTGCGTCACTGCCATTAAGTTAACGAAGAAGGCTCCCTCTCCCTCTGGGGGAGAGGGTCGGGGAGAGGGGAATAGAATAAGGAAAAGATTCTTTTAAATCCCCCTCTCCCTGAGGGAGAGGGGACTAAATCGCTTAACTTAATGGCAATAGATCATTTTCGTGTTTTTCGTGGACATTAAAGACTGTCAAAACATAATTTCAACAACCTCCAACAGGAGCAAAAAACCATGGCGAAAGCATCGATTACCTTTGAAGACATCAACGTTACCGTTACCGCACCGGCGGGCACCCGGCTTATCGAAATTTCAGAAAAAGTCGGTTCAGGCATCACTTACGGCTGCCGTGAAGGCGATTGCGGCACCTGCATTACCAAAGTGACGGAAGGCTGGAACAACCTGACCGAGCCGTCCGTGCTCGAAGACAAGGTGCTGCGCGAAAACATGGCGGGCAAACACAATCGTCTGGCTTGTCAGGCACAGGTTCTGGGCGGCGTTATTAAAGTCAGACCGGTTTAACCCTACACACAACTTAAGGAGTCAATCATGGCATTAGTTACCTTTTCAAACCCCGAATACCGCGATAAAACGGTTTATGCGGTCGCCGGCAGTCATACTCAAACGCTGTTAAAGCTGGCGCGCGAAAACAAAATTCCAATCAATTTTGAATGCCAGGATGGCGAATGCGGCACCTGTATCGTTAAAGTCAGCAGCGTCGATAAAAAACTCGAACGCATGGGCGGAACCTTGACGGAAAAAGAAAAAGCCGTGTTAAAGCAATCCGGCAAGATTACCAAGGAAGAGATGGAACAGGTGATCGTCGATGACTTGCCGCCACCGTGGCGGCTGGCCTGTCAGATGATTATCAGGGATGAAGACATACTGGTCGAATATTAACCATGTCTGCGGCTCTCCACCTTCAGGACACACGGGAACACATTTATTCCCTGCTGAAACCACAGCCCCTGATTAGCGCTAATCAGGAATGGCTGGCCTGCATGTTGGCCAGTTGGTGTGACGGTCAAGGCGTTTTGCCCGACTGCCTGGGGTTGGAGTCCGGTCAGTTTACGGCATTAAAAAACCGGTTTTTTCCGGGCGTTAATATTCCTGACCATGCGCCATCCGGCAGTCGGCTGGATTTTGGCCGGATGCTGGAAAAACAGGACCTTGTGAACTTGCTCAAGCAATACGCCAGGCCGGGTTTGCCGGAAACCGACTGGATGATAGCCGTCATCGTCGCCGGCTGTCTGGGCAACGACCATCTCTGGCAAGACCTGGGGCTATGGTCACGCGCCCAACTCAGCGCGATGCTGCAGCATAATTTCCCGGAACTGGCCGCCAAAAACGACAAGGATATGAAGTGGAAAAAATTCCTGTACAAACAGCTTTGCGAGGCCGAAGGCATTTACGTCTGCCGCGCGCCTTCGTGTGAGGTTTGTATTGATTATCCGAAGTGTTTTGGGGCGGAGGAGTAGTATTCGTTTAGCCCCCGGGATTCCAGTAGCCTGATTCCGGCAGTATTGACGTCTCAGTTTGACTGCGGCGGTGTTCCGGTTTCCAACATTTCGTATAACCGGCTCAATTCCTCTTGCAAACTGCTGTCAGGCAACTCGACGCCTGCGCGACTATACCAATAGCGGGCGTTACTTATATCACCTTCCACGCGATGCAGATAAGCATGAATGCGGCAGGAAAACGGGTCGGAAAAGGACTGTACAGCTTCATGGGCTGCGTCCCATTGTCCAGCTTTAGCGAGATTTAAGGCTTTGAAGTAATCGCAGGGCATGCTTATCTCCGATAATTGTTTTTTGTTATCCCATTAAAACATACGAAACATCATGGAACGGTTAACAAATCCGTTCCAGTTCGAGCCTTCATCGAAACTGTCGTGCATATATGCTTGGCTCAATTGCTCAGCGCCATATTTTGCAGCAGCGCCAATACACCCTGTCCATAAAACAGTACAAACAGGTGAATAGTCAATGCAACGCCCAGCAGAGCGACAACCAGCGTGGTAAGCACACCCAGGTTGATTCGATAGCCTTCCGGGATTTCAACCGGCTTCAGCGTGCGAATAAAGGTTCGGTATTGGACGATTGCCGCTGCCGACGCCAGTGACCCGAGCACAATAAAAGCGAGACCGATCCAGAAAGAGAAGCCTCTTTGCAGGGTTCCGCCATGTTGCGGCGAGAGCATGTGGACAAACAAGCCAAAGCGTTCGATCATAAAACCGAAGGCCATAAAGGTAAGGCTGGTGCGGTTCCAGGCAAGCAGTGTGCGCTCGGCGGCGAATAATACGCGGGGGTCATTCAGGTCGGACATATCGGATTACCGGTGTAAATTAGAATCTTGCCGGATAGACTTGATGCGATCGCCGCACACTGTCTATTGTGCAATTGCCGGAATTAATTATAGCGGTATTTGTTACCGGGTTTCATTTTGTTGCGACCTGTTTGTTGAGCAAAGAATCAATAATATAAGCAGCCCCATACTATATTTTCCTGGCTGAAAAATGGATGTTTCGTTATGTTTCATTGAAACATCCTTATGTTTTACTGAAACGGAATGAAACAAACTCCATGCAGCGCATCTAGCATTTCAAAGTTTCGTTTAATTCACCGAAAATTCTTCCCAGTGCGAGGGAGAGACACTGCCAGTGACTCAAAATATAGTTATCGTTCCTAGGCCGGAGCTCTCATCGTTCTACACAAGTCTGTTCAAGACTTGAATGTAGGCCGGAATAAGCACGCCCGGCGGCAGCAAGGGCGTGTGTTTCCGGCATCATGTGGCTTCGAAGTGCCGGAAACGCCTGTCCTGCGCTAATGCGCGGACAGCCTTATTCCGGCCTACGTCGAGTTGTGTATAA
>SXIP01000089.1 GCA_005772825.1 Methylococcaceae bacterium
AGACCGAAGCGATGACGACGGTGGATGTCAATACCGGCGGCTATGTCGGCGGACGAAACCTGGAAGAAACCATTTTCAAGACCAATCTGGAAGCGGCTCAAACCATTGCCCGCCAACTCAGGCTCCGAAATCTGGGCGGCATCATTATTATCGACTTTATCGATATGAAAAGCGACGAACATAAACGACAGGTTTTGCAGGCTCTGGAACGCAACCTGGAAAAAGATCGCGCGAAAACCAAAATTACCGAAGTATCGGTGCTGGGTCTGGTGGAAATGACCCGCAAAAGAACCCGGGAAAGCCTGGAGCATATTCTCTGTGAACCTTGCAGTGCCTGTGGCGGCCGCGGCGTTTTGAAAACCGCCGAATCGATGTGCCTGGAAATATTCCGGGAAATTATTCGCGAAGTCAGATTGTACAAGGTACAAACGCTACTGGTGTTGGCCTCCAATGGCGTTGTCGAGATGCTGCTCGATGAGGAAGCCGATATGCTGGCCGAGTTGGAGACGTTTCTGGGCGTGCAGATAAAATTCAGGGCCGAGTCGGAATACAATCAGGAACAGTATGATGTGGTTCTTCTTTAGACCGGGAATAAGTGCTGATTCCTTTTTTCGACAATAGCTTCTCTCCCGCCGGGAGAGAGCAAGACATGGCTTCCTCCACCGCTCTTCCTTATGCCCCTTTGGGTTTGGGAAGACGGCAATGAGCGCTGATCCTCAAGCGGCAATGTACAGCGTTCCTTCATCTTCCAGGCAATGATTCATCACATCAAGCGGGCCACCCGGCATCTTATCTTCTGGTCTTTGGTTGCTACAGCGATCGGTTTGACGGTCTTGCGCTTATTGCTGTCAGGCATCGACAGCTATAAAGCCGATCTGGCAAATACGATTGGCGAGCTGATCGGTGCGCCGGTGGAAATAGGCCGATTGGGCGCAAAAATGCGCGGCTTTAGTCCCGAGCTGATAGTCAAGGATATTGACATCTCATCGGTGCTTGCAAATCGGAAACCGGCTATTCAGTTTAAAGAAATACGTTTGGGACTTAATTTGCTGGACATGGTGGTCAACAGGGAAGTGATGCAGTCAACCTGGGTGACTGTGGTGGGAGCCAATTTTTCAGTTAAACGTAAAAGTGACGGCGGTTTTGCCATTGTCGGCTTAAAAGAGAGCGATGGACAGCCGCTGTGGCTATTGCAAGGCGGTAAATACGAAGTCTTGCAAAGTGAAATTTCCTGGCTGGATGAAAAAAACGGCACTCAAGCGGCGCTGGTTGAAAAGGTGGATTTGGCGATCATTAATCATGCCGATCGGCATCGCATTAATGTGCGTATGAAATTACCGAAAAAACAAGGTGATCAACTGCGCTTATCAATGGATTTTACAGGCAATGCCTTTGAGCCTTCCGCTATCAATGGCCGCGTTTATATGGAAGGAAAAAACCTCGAACTGGCGAATCTGGTCAAAGGCAATTTGCCGTTTGCAATGAATCTGAGTTCAGGCAGCGGCGACTTTAAAATCTGGAGTGATCTGCAAAACTCGCAACCGGTGTCAATGCAAGGCGAAGCACAGTTCCAACAATTAAAACTGCTGAGGCGGGATAAGGGTGAATTCCCCGTGAAGTCGCTGAAAACCGGTTTCCATTGGCATCTGGACAACACAAAAAACCAGTGGCAACTCGATGTCAGGCATTTTTTGCTGGAAACAAACGATACTATTAATGGCAATAATAAAAAATGGCCCGATGCCGTATTTAGTGTTTCCGGCAATCTCGCAAAGGAGCCATTATTGCCGAAGATAGGCGTATTTGTAGAGCAACTGGACTTGCATGAAGCATCGGGCTTATTGCAGTTTTTCTCCCCATTGCCGGATGAGCAGTTGAAATGGCTTGCGCAAGCGCAATCAACGGGTACACTGAAAAAATTAGCGTTGTTCGCTGACCTGGATAACAAAACATTTGCGGTGAACGGGACATTTAGTAATCTCAGTGTCAAGCCGTTTGCCGCCGTTCCTGGGATAGATCATGTCACCGGCCAAATAACCGGTAATGAGCAAGCCGGCACGCTGCGTCTGGATATCAAAGACGGGCGATTTGTCGCTCCCGACCTGTTTCGTGAAGCATTGGTCATCAGCAAACTGGAAGGCGATCTGGATTGGCGACAAACGGCGGATGAATGGATCTTGTCCAGCCGAATGCTGACGCTTGATTCGCTGGAGTTTAAAAGTAAAAACCGCTTGCTGTTGAAATTGCCCAAGACCGGTGGACAAACCTTTATGGATTTGCAAAATTCATTTGTTATTGAGGATGTCAGCAAGGCCAAGCATTATTTACCGACGGGCATTATGGATCCTCTCGTCGTTGACTGGCTGGACCAGGCTTTTATCAGCGGTCATATACCTACAGGCGGATTGCTGGTTCACGGCAATCTGGCGGATTTTCCGTTTACTGACGGAAGCGGTGTTTTTGAGGTTTTGTTTGATGTCGCACAACTGGAGCTGGCTTATCATCCTGACTGGCCGCATTTAAGCGATGTGGGCGCAGAGGTTTTGTTTTTACAAAACGGCCTGTCCTGCACTTTACATGAGGGACAAAGCGATAAGGTCAAGATTAATCAGGCGGAGGCGGCAATTCCTACGCTTAATAAAAATCAGCAAGTGTTGGTTAAAGGAGAAGTCGAAGGGAAAATTGCCCAGATCTTCGATTTTTTGCAGCAAACCCCGATCAACTCACTGACCGGGCCGCTGATAGATACGGTTGTGCCACAGGGAAATACCAAGGTTGCCCTCGATCTGACGATACCTTTGGTCAAGGGTCTGCCGCTCAAGGTTGATGGAATCGCCGGCCTGACTAATGCCGGATTGAATGTGAAAGCGCTTGATCTGCCGATTAGCCGGATTAACGGCGCGTTAAAGTTTAATGAACAAGGCGTTTACAGCGACACTATCACGGCCAGTGCTTTAGGCCATCCGATTGAGGTTACTGTCAAAAACTCGGTTAACCAAACCGCTGTTAATGTATCGGGGCGAGTCGGGGTCGGCGATCTACAGGAACAGTTTAAAATGCCCGGTTGGGAATTGGCCAAAGGCGCGACAGACTATCAATTACAACTTCGTCTGCCTTACGGTGACGGCTTCGGGGTTTCGCCTTCGCGGCGTGTAAGCGATTTCGCGGAAGTTGTCGTGCGTTCTAACCTCCGCGGTGTGAGTCTGAATTTACCCGGATCTTTAGCCAAGATCGAAGCTCAGCAAAAAGCGTTATCGGTAACGTTCAGCCTGAACGATAAGCTATTATTGCCTATAGCCATCAATTACGACAATAAACTGAAGGCGGCCCTTAAGTTAAATACTGCACAACAAGCCATTGAATCAGGGCATATCCTGGTCGGGTCCGGCGAGGCGGTTCAGCCACAGGAACCCGGTTTAGTCGTGGATATTAACCAGGATCAGCTGGCGTTACAGGAGTGGCTGGCTTTTCCCGCCAGTCAAAACATGGCTGTTGGCAATGGTACGGCGATCAGGAGAATAACAATCCATAGTGAGCACGCTCTGTGGAAAAAAGCCCCGTTAGGCGCGTTTGATTTGGCTTTGCAGCCGGACAAAAACCATTGGGCAGGCACTATCGCCAGTTCATTCGCCAAAGGAAAAATCCATATTCCGGTTGATCTTTACAATGCCGGCAGAATTGATTTAACGATGGAATTACTGGATTTTTCCGTGTTAAAGCAACTGAAATTTCAGAGCGATACGCAGGAAGCCCCGCTATTACCTGAATTAGTGCCGATCTTGAACATTACCAGCCAAAAGACGCTTTGGCAGTCGGTCGATCTGGGACAATTGACACTGGAAACCGAGCGTATACCGCACGGCATTGCTTTTAAACGCATGACGTTAACCGGAACGGATCAAAATCTGGTTTTATCCGGCGAATGGAGAGCAAGCGGCAAGTTTTCGGAAACCTACACTCAAGGGCGATTGGAAATGCCGAAAGCAGGTCAATTGCTCAGCAAATTGGGCATTACCAAAGAGCTTGTGGAAAGCAGCGGCATTATTGATTTTTCAGTTAATTGGAATGCGGCCCCCTACCAGTTCTCGTTGAAGGACTTGAAGGGTGAAGTGAGTGTTAATTTCAAGGATGGCCGCATTTTAAGCATAGAGCCCGGATTCGGTCGGATTCTGGGAATTTTGGCCCTTGAACAATGGATAAAACGCTTGCAGCTTGATTTCAGGGATGTTTACCAGGAAGGTTTAACGTTTAACACTATTAAAGGGCGGTTTGATTTATTAAACGGCAAGGCGGTCATTCATCACCTCGTGGTTGATGCCGTACCGGCAAAAATAACCATTACCGGGGATACCGATTTTGTTAATCGAACCGTGGACCAGATTGTCAACGTAGCGCCAAAAAGTGCGGATGCGGTACCTATTGCTGGTACAATTATGGGCAAAGTTACAACTTTGATTGCACGCACTTTGACGGGCAAGGACCAGGACGGTTTTTTCTTTGGTTCCGAGTATCAGATGAAGGGCAAGTGGGACAATATACAAATTATTCCCTTACATAAGAATGGAGGCCTGTTTCAGAAAACTTGGGCGGGTATTACCGATTTTCCGTGGGGACAGGAATCAGAAAAATAATAAATGAGTAAAATAACATGAGTAAATGCGCCGCCATACAGATGGCATCCAGTCCGAATATCAGCTCCAACCTGTTAGAAGCCGAAAAGCTTATTGCTGAAGCGGTTAAAGCAGGTGCGAAACTGGTGGCATTGCCGGAAAATTTTGCGCTGATGGGCGACCATGAACTGGATAAAATTAAAGCAAAAGAAGTTGACGGTACTGGGCAAATACAAAATTTCCTGGCTGCAACGGCGAAAAAATACGCGGTTTGGGTTATCGGCGGCACTATTCCAATTGCCGGCGACAACAGCAATAAGGTTCGCGCGTCCTGTCTTGTCTACAACGACAAGGGCGAAAGAGTGGCCCGTTACGATAAGATGCACCTGTTCGACGTCAATGTGCCGGGTACCAACGAGGTTTATCGGGAATCGGACTCCATCGAGCCGGGCTTTGAACCGCTGGTGATTGATACCCCTTTCGGTAGGCTTGGAATCGCTGTGTGTTACGACTTACGGTTTCCCGAGTTTTTCCGCAAGATGAGCAAACAGGGCGTGGAGATACTGGTTATTCCTTCCGCTTTTACTTCAGAAACAGGTGCAGCTCATTGGGAATTGTTATTGCGGGCGCGGGCCGTAGAAAACCTGTGTTATGTCATAGCGCCCAATCAGGGCGGTTTTCATCTTAACGGACGCAAGACCTTCGGTCACAGCATGATCATCGATCCCTGGGGAGTTGTACTGGATTGTTATAAAACCGGCGGCGGATTCGTTTGTGCGGACATCGATCTGGAGCGTCTGGAAAAGGTCCGGGCTGCCTTCCCGGTATTAACTCACAGACGTTACCATGGCGAATAAAATCACGGTGAGCAACATGCACGTCATCCCGAAAAGTTTATTGCTTGGCCTTATCCTAGCATCCTGTGGCACCACTAATGACAGTCGCTACCGCGATACTCAAATGCTTGAGCGACCGCCGGTTTTACCTATTGAAAAACGGGTCGGCGAACAGCAAATTGAACCTGATAACAGTTCGATTTCAAAAAAACGCGAGTCTACCGGTTTAGGGGCAGACGCTTACATGGTCGAGTCCAAACCGCTGCAATTAAAAATCAAACAGAACTTCAGTGATGGCTGGCATAGTGTGGGATTGGCATTAAAGCAAAGTGAAATAAAAATAACCGATCATGATCGTAATAAAGGACTTTATTACGTCAATTACAGTCCCAAAGGTCTTTTTGATTTGGCCTCGTCTATTTTAAATATTGAATCCGAACAGAACGAAGCAAACTATTTGTTAAAACTGGTTGACGACGGCGCCGAAACCATCATAACGGCCACGGTCGTCGATTCCGCTTTAACTAAAGCGAATGAGGACTCCGGGGATTCCAAGGATGGTACATTTTCTGATGAGAATGTCGCTTCTTTGGAAGGCGCTGAAGACCTGTTGCGGCGATTGCATGAAACCCTCCGCGATGATTTAAAAGAAGAATAACCCTTAATAACACTGACCCAATTCTCGAATGGAACTATTAAACATTGCAAAACAGGCTATTTTGACGCCTGCCGGAATACAAGACGGCGATATTGCACAAATCATGAACCGCTTGCTCAGTTCGACCGTTGATGCGGCGGATATTTATTTTCAGTCCAGCCATTCCGAATCATGGGTTATGGAAGGAGGTATTATTAAAGAAGGCAGTCACAATATCGAACAAGGTGCCGGCGTGCGTGTAGTATCGGGTGAAAAGACCGGTTTTGCCTACAGCGACCGCATCGAATTGCCGGTATTGCTGGAGGCGGCCAATAATGTCAAAGCCATAGTCCGGCAAGGGCAGGGCGCCCAGGTCGAATTGACCAAGGCGGCCAATTGGCCTTCGTATTATCCGGTTATTAACCCGTTAAAATCATTGGCGGATCAGCAAAAAATCGATTTGTTACGCAAAGTCGACAGCGAAACCCGCAAATTGGACAGCCGTATTGAAGAAGTTATTGTCAGCCTGGTCGGTGTTCATGAAAGCATACTGGTCGCCAATCAGGATGGTTCTTTAGCTGCCGATATCCGGCCTTTGGTGCGCATGAATGTCTCGGTGATCGTTGTAGAAAACGGCAGGCGTGAACAAGGCAGCATGGGCGGTGGCGGGCGAACCGATTACAGTTATTTTATTGAGCAGGATCAGGCCCTGGAATACGGCCGTGAAGCGGTCAGGCAGGCGCTGGTTAATCTGGAAGCAGGTGAAGCGCCGGCAGGCAATATGACCGTTGTGCTCGGTCCCGGTTGGCCCGGCATCTTGCTGCATGAAGCGATTGGACACGGTCTGGAAGGCGACTTTAACCGCAAAGGCACGTCGGCATTCAGCGGTCGCGTCGGCGAGCGGGTGGCGTCCAGTTTATGCACCGTGGTTGATGACGGGACATTGCCCGGACGGCGCGGTTCATTGAGCATTGACGATGAAGGTACGCCGACAGAACAGACCG
>SXIP01000090.1 GCA_005772825.1 Methylococcaceae bacterium
AGAGGGTTAGGGAGAGGGGATACAAATGATCAAGTATTTTATGCTCATTCCTTACGCGATCCATCAGGCTCATACACTGACCGACACATCAAAACCCAAGCGCCTTATTTCATCGGCAAAGGCGTTCATGGTTTCAGCGGACAATTTTTCCAGTCTGGGGGCTTCCGGCTGTAATGACGGCCTTGCCAGCGTATACAACATGATGCGCTGCAAACAGACATCGGCTTTAATCGACTTGAGCAAGTCCAGATAGGCCAGCCTTTCCTTTTCAGGCAAGCCCTGATTATCCAGATCAAACAGGCAGGTTTGCAGTTTGGTCGGGCACAATTTTGCAGAAATAATCAAATTTTCAACACCGGCTTTGGCGCTTTGCCCGGAATTGTTATACAGCGCCCTGCCCTCATCTGTCGCGCTGTCCAGTTTGAACCAGACCTCGCCGCCATAGCGTTTTAATACCCGCAAACCTTCCTGGACTCGGGCTTGATGCACCAGACTGCCGTTAGTAATCAATACATAATCGCTCTGTGGAAACACCCCGGCTTCCGTTGCAATTTTGCCGATCAGTTCCACTGCGGGGGCAAATTCTTTTAAACTGGTCGGCTCGCCGTCTCCGGCAATCGCAATATCCTTGATAACCCGTTTATCCGCATCCACTTCAAAACGGTCATAAAAATCACCATGCAGCACATTGTCAAGAAAAGACCTCAACTCATGTTCCAGTAACCGGAAATCCAGGGCCGGCGCAACCCCGGTGGTCAAATGCGGTACCTGGCAATAAATACAACGCCAGTTACAGGCATTGTTGGTATTAAAGTTAATACCGATAGATAATCCACCGGCCCGCCTGGACAGCACCGGATAGACATATTTTAAACCGACAATATCTGAACTATGATTGCTTGTTGTTAATTTCGAACCCATGAACTCTTAATTGGAAGTAACTTTTGAACCTGTCATTCTACGGTGTTCTCCGGCTTTCATTCAGGTTTTTTTGCAGATTCTCTATACAAGAAGTGCGCCACTAATTTTAGTGAAAGCCAAAATGGATTCCATCGAAAAATGGCGCGTCATAGATAACGAGCAGTAACATAACCGTTGGTATCCAAAGCTACCCCCAACTCCTCAACTCATTCAAATAAGCATCCACTCTACTCAGTATCACTTGCTGTCTTTTCTCCAGATAAGAAGCCGCCAGCAACACGACCAATCCCAAGCCGATAGAACTTAACCAAGGCGCGTGGTTGTAAGCATCAATGGCATAGCGGCAATAAAACAAGATACCGCTTAAAAAACATAAATGCCCGGCGAAGAAAGACGTTTTCTCACGGTAGCGCAAGCCTGCCAAGCTTAAAACGATACCTGTCGCCAAGGCCAATACCGGGGATAAATATTGTTCGTCCAGTAATGCACCGACCACCAAGCCAAGCGCCGATAAGGCGCCGAGAAAACGGTAGGCAGTGGCGTAATAATCGACATAAGCGGACAAAATGAACAATAACAAACTAAGCGGTAACAAAATGCCATAATGCCCGCGCCCAAATCCGCTCATGCTATCGACCACTATCAGCCAGGCAACCAACGCGGCGACTGAACCTATGGTCTGCCCGATGTATATTGCTAATGCCGAATCGGTATAGCGCTTGATGTCGATAACACCGATCACAGCAATCAGGCTGATCAAAGTCACAACTAAAGCTGGTGACACCGGATGCAACACGCTTCTACCCAGCAATATCAGCAACGGCAAGCCGATTAACAGTCGCGCGGCCATGCCTTCAAACAAGTGCATGGCGCTGTCTTGCCGAAGCCCTTGCTCGCCTGCCCGTAATGCGAAAAACTGGCAGGCGATAATCAACGGCATCCAAAAACCATCGCGAACGGGTAGCAGCAATAAACTATTACCCAGTAACATCACGGTCATCAGCGTTTTCACCTGCCGCCGCGCCAACATGGAAAAGCCCGTGTAGCTGACCAACACCAATAATACGGTGGTGATGGCAAAATCAATGGCGATTAACGAGGGCTTGACCTGACTAAATTGCAACCAACTGTAAGGCAGTTGCAAGGCCAAATCGCCCTGGCTAAAGTTGTAAAGCATCGCGCTGACTTGCGAGACTTGCACGGGTAAAAACGCCACGCCCAAGGCAAAAAAGAGTCGCGCGCCGGTGGTTTCCTTAAGCCCGTAAGCGCAAATCAGGCCGCCCGCGCACAGCAGCAACGTAAACGCTAAACCCAGCCAATAGCGGTAGGCGGGCAGTAAATCTGCATGACCTTGCAGCATAAAGCCGATCGCGGAAACGATGATTAAAATGGTACCGGCCCATCGCAGGTAACGGATAATTTGCCGGGCTGTGGATGGCGATGCGTCTTTGGGCGCATCCGGTTGCCAAGTTGTTGGCTGGGCATCGAGTTTATAAACGGACATATCAATTCTCCTGTTCAGGATCGGTTTTATCGGCGTTGTGTTTTGCCGGGCCGGCTTTCGCCGTCAATTCATCCAGCAACATTCTCAGTTCCAAAGTATCTTCTTGTTGGGTAAAGCTGTCGGCGAACGGATCGGTGTTGACAGGTTCCGGGCTGGTCAATTCGGCGCCGGTGATGGCTTCTTCCCAGCGGTTGAAGATTTTCCGAGCCTGTTCGACCGGATTATCGCGCCCGTTATTTAAGCCGGATTGCAATTGGATGCGGTTTTGCCGCGCGGCAAACACGACTTTTTGGGTACTTAAGGTGTGTAACTGGTTTTGGATGGCAGCTAAATCGGTCTCCAATTTTGCGTGTTGTTGTTGCGTGGCCTGCAATTGCGCGGCGATCAATTTGCTTTGTTGCTGCGCCCGCACCATGCGCTTGACGCATTCCAAGGCTTTTTGCTCGTCGGTTTCCCTCACTTTAACGGCGCGCGCCGACCACGTTGCCGCCTCATTCGCCAATGCCGCCAATTGGCTTTCAAATTCCGCCATCATTTTTTGCAAGCGATGTTGATGGATGCGGGTTTGGCTGCGCCAATCTTCTAAATCTTTAATCGCCACGCCCGCGACGGCTTCGTGATTTTCAAAATCGTCAACCATGCCGTCCAGTTGGGTTTTTACGGTGATAAACAAGCGTTTTAAGCTGTACATAATTTGCTCCTGTTTGGTTAAAGTCCTAATGACTAGTGCAAAACAAAGGCCAGATTGTGATTGCAGCAAAAACAGATAGTTGGCTGTTATTGCTTAGAATGACTATAATTTTTATACAAAAATTGTCGACACATAAAACGAAATATGTACAAACTCAGCACTGAACAAAACCGATTTTTTGCCCGTATTGCCGATTTGGCCTTTCTCAACCCGTTCAGCGTCGAGCGGGAACAAGCCGATTGGCAGGTACTGGATTTAGCCCCGGAAGCGATGAATTTTGCCGACAGGTTGGCGTTAATCGAAGCCAAATTGGAGGCGCACTTTCAAGAACTGGAGCGGCAACGTGGTTTTAACATCGGCGATTACCAAGGCAAAATCCAAGGCAATATGCGCTTGGCGTGGTTGTTTTATGTGTTCCACAGCTTCCGCCAACCGTTTAACGAGCACATCAAAGCCCAACAACAAGCAGGCGATAAAACCGTGGAACTGGCCTTTGCCCGCGCCATCACCGGCCGGTTTGAACAAGCCGGTTTCACGCCACCGGAAACCGCGCACTACATCGCCTTGCTATTTCAGGTGCAACGGGCGTTTTCGTTTATCGACGAAGCCGTTTCCGGCGATTGCCCGGCGATTTACGAACTGCGAATGCGGTTGTGGAACAACATTTTTACTTTTAATCCGGCCTGGTATCTCAACCATTTGTTTGAGCGTATGGAAGATTTTTCCCTGCTGTTGCTGGGCGAAACCGGAACCGGCAAAAGTTTGGTGGCGAAAGCGGTAGGTTGCTCCGGCTACATCCCGTTTGATCCGAGCACACGGCGCTTTGTCGAAAGTTTCACCGGGTCGTTTCGGGCGATTAACTTGTCCGAATACTCCACCGGCTTGTTGGAATCGGAATTGTTCGGCCATAAAAAAGGCGCGTTTACCGGCGCAATCGACAACCATCCGGGCTTGTTTTCCAAATGCAGCCGCCACGGCTCGGTGTTTATTGATGAAATCGGCGATGTGGACATGCCGATACAAGTGAAATTGCTCAATGTCATCCAGGATCGCGTCTACAGCCCGGTCGGCAGCCACGATAAACACCGCTTCGAAGGCCGCGTCATCAGCGCCACCAACCGCCCTATTGCCGAATTGCTCGAACGAGGCTTATTCCGCGCCGATTTGTACTACCGCCTGTGTTCCGATGTCATCACCCTGCCCAGCTTGCGACAACGCATCAGCGAAAACCCCAATGAATTGCACAGCCTGATCGCCCGCTTATTGCAGCGCGTCATCCAAACGCCCGACGAGGATTTGCAAAACCGCATCGAAAGTAAAATCCGCGCCACCGTAGCACCCGATTACCACTGGCCCGGCAACGTGCGTGAACTGGAGCAATGTATCCGCCGCATCTGCCTGACCGGAAGTTATCAGGCCAAACCGTTGCCGGCATTGATTCAAGATGATAAGGCCTTGTACCGCACAGAAGCTGGCGGCTATTTATCCGCATCACAACTGATGCAAAACTATTGCCGATTTTTGTATGCGGAATTGGGTGGGTTTGAGGCGGTGGCGAGAGTTGCAGGGGTGGATAGGCGGACAGTTAAAAAATATATAGGTTTGGATTAATTGGTGTTCAATCGGCTGGTAGTAATGGAATCAAGTGAATTCAGCTCGTTTTAATAGCGAATCAAAAAAACAAGGAATATGGTGATGGCTGTCACGGGCCTGTTTGGCGTAAAAATTGGCGATTGCCAAGGTTAATTGTTCTTCAAAGCGTTCTGGAGGAATACCGCTGTTATGTGGTGGCGACAGGGCTTGCCAATAGCTTTTTACCTGATGGATGCTCAAAAGCGCGAGAATTAATTCTTGTGGTGTTGGTTCAGTAGCCGAATCAAACGTCCGTGACCAACTGTCTTGTAAATCACTGATGCTACCCAAAACCGAATCTACGCAATGCTTTATCCTTTCGCAAGCACGGGGAAAATGCGTAGGCTCTTGGATATTTTTATCCTCAGACAAATTATCCAGCATTTCCCGATAGATGGCCTGTAAATTCACTAAGCCGTTTCTGTAATGGACAGGTGTGGCATAAGCATCAAACACAGCCTGTAAATCAGGGATTAGGAAATACGCTTCTTTGTAAATCAAGCCTGTGACAAAAATCGTATGTTCGACAAGGGCTTGGCGATTGATTTTACCTTGTTGATAGAGCGTATGAAACAAGGTTTCGCTGTCTTGTACGGGATAACCCTCAGCGAATTTACAGAGCGGCAAATCTAAGTCAATAATCGCAAACAACTTGGTTTTATCAAAACGCGAACCAGTGCAATCCATCCGCTGCAATTCAAAATAGGTGTTGACCACATCCAGCCTATCGCCACAGACGAAAAACTCAGGACGTTTTTGTTGCCACCAAACAGGCACACAGGCTTTATAAAAATTGGCATCAGGCAGTTTTTGCAATTGCCGATAAGACGAAGGCGAAGCGCGGCCTTGAACAGCTTGGATATTGCCCTCACACAAAATTACCATTCTGTTTTGGGCATGTGGCGAGTTAACAATAGTGTGGCAATGCTGTTGCAAAGCGTCTGCTGAAAGGCTCATCGTTAATTTTTGACGAGTTTTGGATCAAGTTCTTTGACGTGTGCAGGTGTCAGCGCATTGCAAAGCTCGTAAGAATGGGTCGCTAAAATATATTGGTTATTTTCGCCCCATTCGACTAAATCACGGACAATTTGATACTGCCAATCGGGGTGGAAGCCGTTTTCTATTTCATCCATTAAGACAATCGAATTATTGATGTCGTGGTATTTGATTAAGACAAAAATGGCTAACCTTTTTAGTTCGCCGTGGCTTAAGTCTTCGGGGTAAATTTCTTCGCCGGAAGGCAGTTTAAAACCCATGCTTTGGATGGCATCTTTGGTATGGCGTTTTTGATCGATAGTTAAAGGGATAATTTTTTTACCATCGATAAACAAGTTGTTAATCGCGTTTTCCAATTGTTCGTAATGAGTGCCGTAAACGCCTGTTTTTAGTTTTTCATCAAAATCTTTATCTCTGGCAAGACGTAAAACTTCTGTTAGTACATCTAAAAAGTCATAGGTAAAAAAATTAGGGATGCAGTATTTTAAATCTTTCAAAATTTTATCGTATGTATTATCAGAGTCTGATGTAAACACAGAACGTCTTTCGGTTTTATTCAGAAATAAATAACCTTGATTTGATGGAGAAATTAAAAATACTTTTTTTGATATGTCAGATAAAGCAGTCCATACATTTACTTCATTATGATAAGCTTCAAAAAACATTCCCATGCTATCTGAAATTTTGGCAACATAGAAAATATTATGATTCCGTAAATAATCCGTTATTAGAAATTCCTCAGAATTAGGAGGTACTAAATCATTGAAAATATTAAGTAGTTTATCTGGTTTAGAAATATTATTAGTAAATGACTTGAATGAAAATACAACTCTTTCTGATATTTTTCTGAGTATAGGATCTATATCCAGATTTGGATGTAGTTCTTGGTAGCTAGGCAAAGCTTGAAGAAAATAATCATTGCAACAAAAAAACTTAAATTGAATTTTTTGTCCATCAATTAAAACGTCAATAATTGCAATTGTCCTTTGTGTTTCACCACTTTCAATTTCAAACTTTTCCAGTAAATTTTTGATCAGATAAAGCTTGTTTCTTTGCACAGAACAATGCAGCAACACAAAAACCAACTGCAACAACGTACTTTTCCCTCCGCCGTTCAAGCTCCCCAACGGAAACACTTGCGGGTTAAATTCCGGCTCAAAGCTAATATCCACATCTTTTAACGCCCTGAATTCAGGGATTTGTACACGCACTAGCCGCATAGTTGGCTCCGCTTAAACTTAAAAATACTGCAATTATTTGATTTTAGTTAATTTTAACCCCTTTGTCAGGTTTGCGACATCAACCCGTGCCGATTATTCGGTTTAACGGCATTGGTAAAACTCACACAAAGCCTTTGCTGCCGGGCTTTGCGGCCAACCATAACCAGATTTTGCCAGTTTGGCCTCAATATTGAATGCTACTTTGAATTAACTTGAATCGACAGGCAAGCACCGCATCGATTTATAAATCAAGGATAGCCCAATGCACCCAATAAACAATGCCGACAGCATCGGCCAATTTCATCGCTATATCGCCGGACAAAAACCGCTGCTGACCAAACGCTACGAAAAATTGCTAGCTCAAGACTTGTCGCAGCAACAATGGGACGGCTGCTTCGGGCGCAATGTGTTGGTGGTTTTAGGCGAGGCTTATGATGAGGCGTTGGCGTTTATCAAAACGCTGGCTTTTGATGTCAGCGCTGCGTCAGTCAATCGCGGTTTGTCGGATTTGACCAAAGCCTTATTGGCGGCTTTCGACGGTTTTGTCGATGAGTTTTTGCTGTTTGTCGTTGATAAGCATCGCACCTCTTGCGCCTTATCCAATTTCCCCGATGAACATAAGCCGGATGCGGTTTACATTAATACCGTGAGGCATGACATCGCGGAGTTATGGCAAAACTTTGCCGTCACTGCCAACGCCTATATTTTGGAAGACTGATGAAATTTTATATGACCCCCGGTTCCTGCTCGACGGGTATCCATATTTTGCTGGAAGAATTGGACTTAGGTTTTGAAGCGCATCTGATCAATCTGCTGGCGGGCGACCATACCACGCCGGAGTATCTCGCGATCAACCCCAAAGCCACCATTCCAACTTTGGTACGCAATGACGGCAGCGCATTAACTGAATTTCCGGCTATCGCTTATTGGTTGGCGCGTAGCTATCCCAACGCCAAGCTGTTGCCGGGTGATGCGGACGGCGAGGCGCGTGCTATCGAACTGATGGCTTATGTGGTCGGCACCATTCACGGGCAGGGCTTTGCGAGGATATTCACCACCGATAAATTCACCGTCAACGCCGCCGATAGCGAGGCCGTAAAAGCCCAAGGGCTGGACATTGTCAATAAGGCGTTTGCCGTCGTCAATTCCCTGTTGCCGCCGCAAGGCTATGCGCTGTATGCATTCAGCATCACCGATGCCGCTTTGTTTTATGTCGAATTTTGGGCGGACAAGTCGGGTATTGTTTTGCCGGAAAAATGCTTGGCGCATTACCGCTTAATGCTGACACGTCCCGTGGTCAGACGGGTGTTGATGGAAGAAGGCTATCGTGTTGATTAACCAAGGAACCAAAATCATGAATGAGGTGCAAAATGGCATTGCATGTGACGACGATGGATACCGGGCTGGCTATGCATCTTAACAAGCAGCCCCAAGTTTGATGGCTAAACTACCAAACTGTCCCGAGTTGGAACTGATAGACGCTTTTTACGATAGTGCCGAAAGCGCACGACTCTATCAGTTGTTGCACGGGCAAGACTGGCCCGATAACCGTTATGTCGTCGCCGGACGGCAATTTATCTTGCCTCGCTTACAGACGTGGCACGCCGATCCCGGCATCCGTTACAGCTATAGCAACAACTTGCTGGAAACCCGCCCGTGGACGCCCTTGCTATTAACAATCCGGGCGAGGGTCGAGGCGTATTTGCATTTTTCGTTCAATTCGGTGTTGGTCAATCTATACCGCAACGGCGAGGATTATGTCGGCTGGCATTGCGATAATGAAGCTGAACTGGGCGAACATCCGTTTATTGTCTCCTTGACGCTGGGTGCTAACCGCCCGCTGCAATTTCGGCATAAACAAACAGCCGAGCTTGGACAGGTCTTGTTGCCTGGCGGTAGCTTACTGGTTATGCAGCCGGGTTTTCAACATGATTGGCTGCATCGCGTTCCACCGGCCCCGAACCTTTTTGATGGACGGATTAATCTGACTTTCCGTAAAGTGGTTCCGGTAACTAACGGTTTTTACAAATAAACAAAGGGATTCTACGCTATGACCACGTACGCCATCGGCAGTGTGAAAGGCTATTATCAGCCGCTAATCAATTTGCTGGAAAAAATCCAGTTTGACCCTGAAAACGACTGCTTATGGTTTACCGGCAATTTAGTCAACGAAGGCCCGGAATCGCTGGAAGTACTGAGATTTGTCAAAAGTCTTGGAAAAAAGGCCATTAGCGTCTTGGGCAATCAGGAATTGCAGTTATTGGCAATCGCCGAAGGCTTTGCCGAACCGGAAACGGGCGATACGCTGGATGCCATCCTTAATGCGCCGGATCGTGACGAGTTGTTGAAATGGCTGCGCCGCAGACCGCTCATCCATCACGATGCCAAACTCAATTTTACCCTGGTCCATGCGGGCATTCCCGCGGAATGGACATTTAGCCAAGCCTTAACCTTTGCCTATGAAGTTGAATCGGCGTTATCGCAAAGCACTTATCGGGTGTTTCTCGAACACCGAGGACAAGACCAATCACGCTGGAATGCCAAACTGAACGGCTGGAAACGGGCGCGGTTTATCAGTAATGCCTTTACCCTGATGAAATATTGCAACGAACAAGGCAAACTGGATTTCCACGCCAGCGGTGCATTCGCCGGACAAACTGCGGGTTTAGTCCCTTGGTATCGGCTACCCGAACGCATGAACGCCAATTTGAATATCATTTTTGCCGATGAAGCCAATTTTGCAGACACAGCCTACCCCGGCATTTACCCTTTGCCCACACAAGGCAGCTTGTCAGCCTTAACATTGACAGGAGCACTTGAAATAATCAGTGTGACCTGTGTGGGTTATCAGGATCGAGGCGCTTGCCGTTATGGTTAAATGTCCAATAAAAAATTTGCCTTTGGCGTACACAAAATGGCTAAAGGCCACATTGCCCCAAGTGTTTCGGCACACTATTAATAAGCCATGACCATTGTCGATTACGCTATTAGCGTGTTGTTGAAAAGCCTTCATGGAAATGCTGGGCAAGCGGATCAAAAGGATGCTTAAAAATGAGATACCAATGTTTTTGGAACGCAGCCGTTGGGATTCGGTTTACAAGAAGGGTTTAGCTGTTTGGAAAACCCGCGTACAGGTGACAGGGCTTTGATTTCGCGGGAGATATTCGAATAAAGCTCCGGCGTCCATTCAGGAAGTTCATCAGAAACGGCCAGCAGAGGATAGATCCTGGGATCATGCGGGGCAATCACGACTTTCACATTTTCAGGTCCCACTTTTGCGGTGAGCACGAAAAGTTCTTCTATCGCTTTATCGCCCATAGCCAGGCAACCGATGGAGGCGGTTTTGCCGTGGATGAAAATATCCGACCCCGGATCGGTGCGTCCCTCCTGCCAGGCGTGTAAGAGGTCGAATTCGTTGGGGTAATTTATTTTCATCGACAAATGATAATGGCTATTGGGATTCAACGACGCGATGCGGTAGATGCCTTCCGGCACCTGTCTGTCGCCCTGGCGCAATTTGGGGCCTGCCTCGCCGCTGGCGGCCATGATGAAATAGTCGCGGATGAAGCGGAATTCACCGTTGTCCCTGGCCCATAATTCCAACTTCTTTTCCTGTTTCAAGGCAATAAAGGTGACTGCACGCGGCGGGTAGGAGACCTTGGCCTTGGCGAAATAATAATTGAGGTTGCCCGCAACCGCTGTACCGTATGTTTGCAGAACATCATCGACAGTCCATTGACCGGGTAATTTGGGAGGCGGAATGTAATATCTGTTCCGATCGACCCGGGCTTGGGGTTTAACCGCGGTGGCGGTAACGGTGGCGGGCTTATGCCCCGAGCATCCGCCGAGCAATGCTGTCAAGACGAGGCCGGCAATGATTTTGACTGTTGATTTCATAAATGTGCGCTGAAAAATAAAGTGTAAACCAGCATAGTTTAGGCAAAACAGTCACCGCTCCGCAAGTTCGGAACGTATGCAACTCAATCTGGAGTGAATCTTAAGTCAACGTTGATAGAGAAGTGGCCGACAATGCCGGGGCCTTTGACACATTACCACCTATCACTTAATTCCAACAGCGCGTCATACCGGCATGGACTGCTGGTATCCAAGTCACAGGGATGTGATCCAAGCCTTGCCATCCGTGGCGTCTGGATTTCGGCAATCCCTGCCGAAATGACGAGCTAAGAAATTGATAGGTGTTAAGCTTTGACAGCTTCCCGAGCGGATTACTCGGCAAATGTTGATGTATCGTTTCTGATATGGCGTCGATGCCAGAAGGCAGAGTCTGGCCAGCGTTGTTCCTGGCCGTAGTAGTCGTGCAGGGTTTGTTGATAGGCGGCAAATTCACGCTTCATCAGCGCGTCATACTTAACGAAGCCTTGTTCGTCGGAGTGTGACAACCAATCGGCAATGGCATAAGAAGCAAAAATTGCGGATCTTAGGGCTTTGATGATGCCTTGCGACGAAAGCGGATCGAAACAGGATGCAGCGTCACCTACGGCAATCATCCCCGAAGGGAGAGCGCCTTCGAGAAAACGCGAACCCGCCGGCCAGAGCTTGGGTAGGGTGATTGGCCGCGCCGCTCCGATGACCGGCCCGATGTGCCGTGTTTTGCCAAGACCTTCCATCCAGCTATCCAGACGGGCCGCGCCCAGTTGTCGGACAATGTCGGTATCGGTCATCAAGGCGGCAATTCTGCGTCCGCCCGGCGTTGCAGCGGTATACCACCAGCCGTCAATGAACGATTCCACCAGTGCCGCATCCGCGCCCGGCGCATCCTGGTTCCCGGACTCTTCAAAAAGGACGACACTGGCGACCAGCCGGTCATAATTGACCGGTTTAAGCCCAGCCAAGCGCGACAGCAAGGCCGACCGCCCCGTTGCATCGACCACGCAACGCGCGCTATGAATTCCTGCCTCCCCGCAATCAACAGACCAAAGCCCTTCATCATATCGCAATGCCCGGATTTTGGCGGCCATAGGCACAGCGCCATGGTTTTCCGCCTCCCTCGCCAACATGCGGTCGAACAAGGTGCGATCCAGGCGCCATCCGGTGTTATGAACATCCCAAAAAAACTCGTTGCCGATAAGCTCCGGTCCGCCCCAGGCGCTTACGGTGCGAAAAGACGGGCAATGCTGATCGCTTGTGAATTGAGGCCACACGCCGAGATGATCGAGAAAGCGCTTGATAAGCGGAGGCACTGACTCGCCGACGCGGAACGAAGCATCCCGTCCCATATCGGCCAAACAGACACGCAGCCCTGGCGCCACCGCACTAAGTGAAATCGCCGTCGCGGCGCCCGCAGGCCCCGCACCGGCGATGAACACATCAAAAGACGGGCTCAACCGGCTTTGACTGCGTAAAATGACGCCACCACGCCGGCTGGAGAAACACTGCCCGGCGTACTGCCGGAATGCGGAATCGTACGGATGACCGAGCCGACAATGGCGGGTATCTGCTGAACACCATTGGGCCAATGGCTGACCAAATAGCCTTCATAATCGTAAATCCATTGTTCGCCGTTGACGATACCGACGCCTTGGAAACGCGCCCGCATCGGTGTGCCGTATTCACGAGAACCTTTTAAGGTTAGCGACCAGCCGGGGCCGCCGATGACTCCGCTAAGATTTTGCATGACATCTTCGTATATTTCGATAGTGCCTCGACCAAACTCAAGATCGTTGAAAGCCAGATTGATGTCAGGGTCGTTCAACAAGCTACGATAGCTCCAGCTACCGACAAAAGGGTTATCGCTCATGGTTATTCTCCTTCGTTTTCAGGGGTTGCGGGATTCATGACGGCAGTGTGCAATGGGTTCGAAGACGGTGAGACAAGAGACTCCGTACCAGCCCGTTCCACACTGTAATAACGGCTATCCGGGCCTTGACTGGGTGTCCTGGTGCTGTCCGCCGACAGGTACGGATTGCGGATGATGAATCCCAGTTTCCACCATTCGCTGACCATTTTCAAATCACCTGCATTGGTTTGCTGAATGCCTCGGCTCCAGGTCGTCCATTGAGTTTGCGGATTACCTTTAGCGTCGAAGCCCACCAGTTCGTTGGATTGCAAGGGCCGGTGAGCAGGCCACCAAAGGGTTTCCCACATCTTCTCATCCAGTTTCAGGCGCACATCGTTTTCGCTGCCGGGATAAATGTTATTCCAGTCGGCGTAAGTAATGTTGTTGGGGTTCGTGGTGCATTCGTTAAAATCGCTCTGCCACGGCAAAGCCATCGACTTGGTCAGATCGCCCGGTTGCAGGCCGACATTGAAATCACTATCCTGACTCAGAGGGTTTTCAATGGCGAAGGTCATATCATCCAGGTCACTGGCGTGAGTAGCGTTGGCCTGGGCTGCCGATTGCAGAAAATCCGACCAATTCCGGTCTGCCTTGATGCGGTAGGGTTCACAATAAATGGATGGATTACGCATAATCCAGCCGATTTCGCCGCCAGGACAAAAGGCGCCGCCCAGCACATTACCCAACACGCCACGGTCCAATTCATAGCCGGTTTTTGGCGGTGTAGTCGAGTATGGCCAGAACACCGGGTAAGTGGCGGGGTCTATCCAACCTTCTTCCATTTCGTTGATAAAACAACCGTCAGCCCACTGTCGGAGAATGAATAACTGGTAATCAGTCAGGCGCAGAAATTTTGACGGTGCTTCGTTGGTGAGCGGGTTGTCCCCGCAAAGCAACGGCATCAAGGGCAAATTATGGACACGGCTGCCGACCTTGTCTTCCAGCTTGAAGGCATTTTCTTCGCCGCTACGCCGTAACAAGTCGAACAGGAATCGACGCATGGGTCCGTAAGGATCCAACACCCAGTAACCCTCATTATCTTGCCGGGGCCTGCGACGGGTTTCGATGCGTGCCTCGCCTATCTGGGCCTGCCGCGCCACATCGGTATTCTGGCTGCTATCGGCCAGTTTGGCGGTTTCCTCGCCCAGGCAGACCTGCGTTATGGGATTTGGCGAACTGGCGGCAGCTGTATAATCGGCTTTATCCTTAAAACGCTTTGGCGTTTGCCCCAGCAAACACGGGTTGAACGTGCCGCGCTGTTCTTGATCGTGCGGAAAATTGGATTGCGCCAAAATATCGCTGAGATACAAAAATTCATTCGGCCTGAACAGCAATGGCCAGATGTCACGGTAAAACCAGGGCTGGTGTTTTTTATTCCACGTCAAGCGGCTGGCTTGCCATTGGCTGAGTGCCGCCCGATCATGGATAGGGATGGTCTCAGGGCAATCGAAGCTGCCCAAGCGTCCATAAATACCGGTGTCAGCGGCAAACTGGCGTAAGGAAAGATCGTACACCACTTCGTCCATCGTAATCATATCGAGGATTTGCGGTACGAAACGCGGATAGCCAACAACCACCCAGGCCGGGTATTCAACGTCGACGTAACGGGTTTGACCGACTTGTTCAGAGTACATCACCAGCCGCGCCATTACCGGGCCGTCTGAGGTGTCGTCATACCAACCGTCATTATTGGCGTAATGGCTGATATGCGGCTCGCCGGGCCCGGATTTTTCGCTCCCGGAATGACCGTATCCACCCAGCACCAGCAATCGGCCTTCATCGTCAGCCATAATCTCGCCCAGCGTATCTATATCATTGGGCTGTAAGCCGGACGACGGAAAGGTGGTGGCGTAAGTGCCGTCACCTGAGCGGTCAAACCGGGCTTTCCTCCGTGTGGTGGTATTGACGCTGCGTGGACCAGGATCAATGATTAAACGGTCACGATCGGCGATGTCGGCATTGCGGCGCGGATGGCTGTCGCTATAGCCG
Source organism: Methylococcaceae bacterium (assembly GCA_005772825.1). Lineage (GTDB taxonomy): Bacteria > Pseudomonadota > Gammaproteobacteria > Methylococcales > Methylomonadaceae > SXIP01. Next base: position 14,751 of record SXIP01000090.1, read on the forward strand.
TGTTCGCCGGCACGGGTATTGAATTCATACCATGAGGCTTTTTTGTTGGCCAGATGCACCCGCCACTGGATGTCGATCAGGCGTCCGTGGTTACCACCACCTTCCACGGGATCACCCCTTTTCAAAGGCCTACCTTGGGGATTATCTTCGTCATAGACGAACACCTGGAAGCGGGCCGCCTGCCGTTTGATACGGCCTTGCTTATCCTTGAAATTCTTCACCAGCAGCGGGCCGGATAAGTCCGGCGTCAGTAAGGGATTGCCGTTGGCATCGCATTCTTGCGGCAGATTGGCGGGCATTTCGGGGGCGATGTAAAATTCGGTTTCGCTGTTGCCAAGCCGGGCAATACCGATACCTGGATGTATTTTGTAAGTAGCCACGATAGTGTCTCCCATATTTAGTCGAGGAAATTCAAGGACACGCCTTCAAGTTTGAGGAGGTCGATGTCTTCCTCGTAATCGGCGCCGATGACAACCAGAGTAATTTGCAACTCTTGGGCGGTTTCCAGCAGTTTTCTGGCGCAATCAGTCACGTCGATGCGGTGATTGCGCGGAGCGTTGTGGCTGCGGGTGCGGTGATCGTAGTCCCTGGCACGGGGCGGAGGCGCATCGCAATGACCGGGGCCGCCGTAGCAAGCGCCATGACCGAAAATCGCCAGATAACCTGCAAAATGCGGATTGCTGCGCCAGTCGGTATGAGCATCCGCACCAGGCAGGTTCAAGAAAGCGCGGACAAAGCAGGAGCGCGCCAATTGCGGCACCCAATGCAGCCGTATTTCCGCTTTGCGGAAACCTTTGGTCGGTTCGCTAATGGGGATAGGCTGGGATAAGAAACGCCCAACCGGAGCGTCCAGGCCTACCGGCATAAAATACGTGCCGCGCACATATTCATAACCAAAGCGGGCAATATTCAGCGTGTCCCGTTGTGTGTAATTCCACGGCGATAGAATCGCATCCAGCTCGACCGGTGTGCCGTTGGGGTTCTGTGTCTGCCATTCCCACCACAAACGATCCACGTTGACATGGATGGGCCAAAATACCGGATCATAAGAAGCGGTAAGATTGCTGAACATATCGCCGAATTGCGGCTGTGTGTACATATCCTTGCGCGAGTGGAAACGTCGCCCGCCTGCTCGCACCATCGCATTGCGGCGCTCGCCCAGCCGATTGACGGAACCGATCCGCATAGCCGATAGTGTTGGTTCCGGTGTTTTGTATGAGCCTTTACCGTCAACATGGGGATTCTGTCCACCCGTCCAGATGTGCAGGGTATTGTGCGGATTTTGGTCGATAAAGCCGAACGCGGCATCGTAAA
>SXIP01000091.1 GCA_005772825.1 Methylococcaceae bacterium
AGAATATCATTGATGATGCCCAACAGCGAATCCGCCGAGCTATAAACGGTTTCCGCATAGTGTCGCTGTGCAGCGCCCAGATCGGTGCTTAACAGCAGTTCGGTCATGCCCATCACGCCAGTCATCGGCGTACGAATTTCGTGGCTCATAGTGGCCAGGAATTGCGATTTAGCGTTATTGGCGGCCTGCGCCTCTTCCATGGAAAGGCGCAATTCACGGGTACGCCTCTCTACCTCCTCTTCCAGGCTTTCCTTTTGTCGCAGCAACTCCGAGTCGCGCAGCTGCACCTGCTCGATCATCAGGTTAAAGCTGCGCACCAGCTGGCCTATTTCGTTATCACCTTCGCCATCGGCGCGTAGTTGATAGTTTTGCTTGCGCGAGACTTCCATCGTTACATCGAAGAGCTGTTTTAAAGGGTTGATGATTTGTTGCGCCAAATGGCGACCATACAGCGATGAAATGGCATAGGCTACCAGCATGACCATAAAAATTTGCATGCTTTGCCATAGCACATTATGCCATAAGCCACGTAGATCGATGACCAATCGCAAAGTCCCTACAATTTCATTATCCTGTTCAATCGGTCTGGTCAGCACCATGTTATGCCAGTTCAGACTATCGAGCTGTGGTCTGGCGTCTGCAGAGTGCCAGTTCAAGATGCTAAGTGACCGCAGCGGTGCTGTAGTCAGCGTAGCGGGAGCCGGGGATTCCGGGTTTTCACCCGGTGCTGCATAGACGGCAAACAGATCGCCTTTCTGGGTATATAACTGTGCCGCCAGCACATCCTGACGCCCGCGCAGCGAAGCAAGAATATCCCGGCCCGACTGATTGTCGTTAAACAGCAAGGCAGCCGATGCATTGATACCGATCATAGTTGCCAGGGCGTTAGCTTCTTCATGCAACTGCGCGCGTTCTTGCCAAATCTGCGCCACGCAAGTGACCAGCAAGGTAAACAGCAAAGCCATCCCCACCGTAACCGCTTGCAAACGGCGCAGTTTAGAGAACATCGACAGCGAGGAGAACTTTTGTTTTTTCATAAAATGTAATTACAGATTTTCAGTAAATCCGGGTTTATTTAGCAATACTAATCCTAAAATTCCCACTTCGCGGTGAAAAACACTTCACGCGGGTTTTCGGTCGGCACCGAAAACGGCTCATTGCCTGATTCGAAATGGTTGCCGTTCAACACATTACGGCCAACCAGGGCGAACTCCATATTTTTTTCGGGTTTCCAGACAATCCGCGCATCCAGCGCTATATAGCCGCCGGGTGCGTATTGTGTGTCCACACGACCGACATAACGCATATTCAAATCGAGATTTACCCCGTGAGGCAGTTGATGCGTGGACCATAGCATGGCCTGATGGCGGGGGGAAGAGCCTTTAAGGTAGATTAGCGTCCCGGCAGGCGCATTGTCATTGAGGTTAAAATCGGCTTCAAAATAAGAATAATTGGCTCGTAGCTTCCAGCTATCACTGACCTGCCAACCCAGACCCAGTTCACCGCCATAGCTCTGTGCAGTCGCCTGATTGCTGAAATAGATAGGCTGGCGTAAAAACAGCCCCGGGAAGGTCCCGGCAATTTCGGGCGCGCCCGGTACAAGGCTGACGGCATTGCTGTAATCAAAATAGAATAACGCAACATCGGCGCTGATTGTCGGTGTCATCAGGCCGCGCCATCCCAACTCATAGGCCATGAGTTTTTCTGAATCCAGTTCGGGATTGCCTTCACTGACAACGATCAGGGGAAAGGGCGAGCTGTTCGGCGCCGTGAAAGGCGGGACAGTTCTTTCACTGTAACGTACGTCCTGCTCCACCCAGGAAGGAATGCGCACGGCCCGCGATACCGATGCCCAAACCGAATGTCTGGCGTCAGGCGTCCATAACAGTCGTGCGTTGGGCTGGGTTTCATAGCCGGTACTTGGATTGTGCTGTATCTTGCTGCCCAAAGTCAGCTTCCAGCGGTCCGGCATCAGAATAATTTCATCCTGGACAAACAGGCTGTAAATGTCATCGGTGCGTTTGTCAGGACAAAACATGAAGGTAAAACTATCCTTGCTGTCGTTATAGTTGCGTCGATAACCCATGGCCCAGGTAATGTGCTGGCGCTCTGTCAGGTTAAAGCTGTGCTGAAAATCAATATCGAGCGTATCCACCTGATCAACGCCATTGAGGGCGCTCAGAATGCGTTGGTTTCGGTCCCAATAGAATTGCAGGCTCATTTCCGAGTTTTTATCTATCGTGTGCTCCCAGCGTCCTAATACATGGTGGCCGCTAAATTCCTGGCCGGTTGGACTAACTATGCTGTAAGGCGGCGTCAGAACCGGCGTTCCGTCGGCGGTCAGGTTGGCAAAGTTGCGCGATGCGCCGCCACTGTAGCCTTCGAATATATCGCCCTGAAACATAAGCTTGCTTTGCGTGGCGAGTTCCTTGTCATAACGAAAGCCGAATTTTTTCAGATGACCGTGATCATTGCCGTCTTCATTGCCTCCTTGGGTTGAGGACTCATCATGCCGGCTATAGCGGCCGTAGACTTTCAAATAGGCGTCATCACCCAGCTTGGCGCCGTAGCGTACACCGCCACCCCGGCGCGCGTTTCCGGCATGAGCGCTCAGCAAAGCGCCCTGAGTGTCTCGGGCGTTTTTGGTGATGATGTTAATGACGCCATTGACGGCATTGGCGCCCCACAGGCTGGCGCCGGGCCCCCTAATTACCTCAATGCGCTCGATATCTTCCATCATTACATCCTGCTGATCCCACCAGACCCCTGAAAACAACGGGGTATAAACACTGCGCCCGTCTACCAACACCAGCAGCTTATTGGCAAACTGGCCATTGAAGCCGCGTGCGGACACCACCCACTTGTTGGCGTCGATACGCGCCACATGCAGGCCGGGCACAACGCGCAGGGCTTCAGGAATGGTGGTGGCGCCGGTACGTTGTATATCCTCATTGGTCAATACATATATTGCAGCGGGCGCGTCCGAGAGCCTGGTCGAAGACTTCGTAGCTGATGTGACCCGGATATTCAGCAATTCCTCCAGACTTAAGGTCGTCAAATCCTTGAGCGGTGCTTTTTCAGGTAACGGTGCGGCGGCCTGTACTGCCTGAAAATGCAGTGAAAATAATACGACCGCTGTCATAGCCAGAGTATAGTCCATAAAAGAAATCCGTAGTAGGGCGTTACTACCTGTCCATCTTATAACCGGCGGAATTAGAGTTTTTCCAAGTGCTGAAAACGCGAGTTTGCTCATTTTACGGCCTGCACGGTTTTCGCCAGCTTCAGCAGCGGGGCTCTGATTTTTATGCCATTCGCCTGAGCCGGTGTCAGATTTATTACGAAACTGAGGCGATTGTCCTGAGGCACTAGGCCAATCACGCCGTATTGTTGAATGAAGTCGCCGCCATCCCCGACAGTCACTACCGGATAGACGCTCAAATCGCGGAGAATGGCGGTATCGGGATTTTCCATATAGACCATGTGGCAAGCGCGTAACGCTTGTCCTTTCAGATCCCGGCGTACCGACAGGGGCTTGCCGTTTACGGTCTTACCGTCAAGCATTTGCAAGCCTTCACTGACCGCTCCCTCGGCATCGGCGCAGAGCAGGAACTTGCCACGGTTCTCCACCTCGGCGGGCCATTCAATGAATTTGAAAAAATTGAAGATGAAGGCAATTTTTACCGCCGTTTCGCTGGCGTCTTCCGCATAAACAGGACAGGCGGTGGCGACCATTAACAAGGGCGCCAGCAGCAACCGGCAAAATGAGCGAATAACCTTGTCAATCATTGCGGCGCGCATTTTAAAGGGTCAGTTGCAGTTTAAGGCGGAATTCGCGCCCGTTCATCGGCAGAATCTCATGCACCCCGTTTCCCAGCATTTCGTAGCGGCTGTCGAACAGGTTATAAACCCCGAACAAAAGATCCACATTTTCAATAATTCGATCCGCTCGCAGGTTAATATTGACCAGGTCATAGGCATCCGCGACGCCGCCTTGCCAGGTAAGGCGCTGGTCTATATAAATGTTTTCCACGCCCAGTTGCAGGGTATTGTTAAACAGCGGTTCGGCATAATGCAGCTTGAAAATATTATGCGGCAAGCCGACGCTTGCATCGCTATGATCGCCCTCATCGTCCACCCGGCTGTAGGTATGCGACGCTTTTAACAAGCGCCCGCCGTACCAGCGTTTTTCCACTGTCCATTCCGCGCCGTAAATGTGATGGGAATGCGAGTTGGCAAGCAAGTCGTTGGTTGCCTCGTTGGCTTCCAACAGTTGTGATATATCGTTATAAAATAACGCGGCGGACAGTTTAAGACCTTCCGGTGCGCGCCATTCGACTATGCCTTCATAACTCTTGATGCGTTCTTCATGAAGCGGGGGATTGACAGAAAAATAATAGTTGTTGTAATCCAGCTCTGCGGCATTGGGCGCGCGAAATGTTGAACTGTACAGCAGTTTAAAGGTAGTGCTCACGAGCGGATTCCAGATCAAACCGAGGCGGGGATTAAGCGGCATGTGCTTGATCATGTGATGATAATCAAAACGCAGCCCGGCGCTGAAAATCAGCTCGTCGGTCAATTGGATGTCATCCTGCAGGTAGGCTTCAACACGATGACCGTTCCTATTGGTCTGCCCGTAAAGGTAATAGGGATCGATATCGAAGGTTTTCTGAAATTGGCGCTGGTCATATTGATATTCCACGCCCAGAATCAGCCGGTGCCTATCGAATGCGCGGGTCGTCAATTGCGCGTCGCCGCCCCACCAACTGCCGCTGGTCTTATCCCGGGTGACAATCCGCTCACCGAAGTCATAGGCATCCTCGGCATGATATTCATAGTCCTGGAAAAAACTGCTCAGCAACAGCGTGGTTTTATCATCCAGGCTTTTTTCGTATTTGAGATTGCCGAAAACCTGCTTGTCAACGGTGTAATTGCCGGGGTCATTGAAAATCTGGCCGTAGGCGGCTGTCGGCACTCGCTTGAAACGATCGACAAAACCGCCGCTCAAGGTAAATTCTTTAAATTGGACCCGTCCTAACAGACGATCGGTGCGTTCGGCGTCCACGTTGTGGGCGATTCCATTGTTGGTGGCCGGCGTGTCGTAGGCCGAAAAATACAGGTTTTCAACCCCGCCGCTGTCGTAATGAGAGGCCGAAACCAGAACATCGGCGCCATTGCCGAATTGCTTGCCGTAGCTGACGCGGCCTTTGTAGGTATCGAAACTGCCTACATCTCCGGCCAGTTGGACGCCATTGATCGCTTTGCCTTTCTTGGTGATGACGTTGATCAAGCCCAAAAAGGCATTAGCGCCGTAGATTGATGAACCCGAACCGGGAATAAATTCGATACGCTCGACCAGATCCATATCCAGCATGAATTCCTGGGCGATATTGCCGGTATCATAAATATTTTCGTTCATGCGCTGGCCGTCGATCATGATCAACACGCGCGAGTTGTAATCGTTGGCTTTGATAAAACCGCGCACCCCAAGGAAGCTATAGTTGCGGTCGTTGGTAGTGAACAGGCCGGGCATGGCGTTCAACGCATCCGCCAGCGTGCGCCAACCAAAGGTGCGAATATCAGTGGCGGTCAGCACCGATACCGATGAAGGCGCCTGACTGGCTTTTTGTCCCAGCCGCGATGCGCTGATGACGTCGACATTCAGTAACTCCTCAATGGAAAGATCGGTTAAATCCTCAATAGCGGCATTGTCGGCTGTTGCCAAGCCGCTTGAGCTTAGCAAAGTAATAGCGAAGATTGGCGCCGACAGCTTGAGACGGGACATTAACAATACATCCCTGATTGTGGGCCTGTCGACGCACTGAATACTATGCGCTCAAGTTGTTCATGGTTCAGCGCAAACGACTTGAGTGTATTTTTGTCCGGCCTCAATTTGGTAACCATGATAAGTGTGTACATTATTTATGATTGATCTATCCGCTCTGTCTTGGTGAGTGCCGACAAGTATAAATGGATGACTGCACACTGATCCAGTGTTCCATGGTTCCATGGTTCTGTATAACCATTATCGCCCTCTCTTTAATTAGGGGCGCAATTAGTCTTCCCGGATTATTTAAATTGAAGGCCCTGTCGATATAAAGCATTTTATGTGCCAAATTTGTCAACTAAAACGCATAATTAGGTTATGGTAAATGTGAGGTGGCGTCAATCGACATATCCTATGTAATAGCCGTTATCAAGATAACGCCGGTTGCCATGGGATTTGTCTGTTGACCTTTGCGGATTTTCAATCTGTGGATTTTTTGCTAAGGATAAACAGGCGAACAATCGACTCGCTGCAACTACAACAGTAATTGTCAATTAGTGACAAAATATTACCCGCCTTATATCGTTTTGCAGCAATGCGATGTCCATTTCACCGCTTTTATGCTGTAAAAAACCCTGATTTTGCATGACGTTATTCAGTATTTTTTGTATCATGCCATTCAATATATACCGACCATGGGCATTGAATCATGAAAAAACCGGCTTTTATTATTTTAATAACGATAGTCTCCTGTCCGGCGTTTGCCGAGGTTTTCAAATGCAAGCTGCCGTCAGGGGAAACGGTTTATCAGTCTACAGCCTGCCCTTCAGCGGTAGAACAAAAAGTGATCGAGGTTAAACCGACCGACCCGGTTAAAGCCGCCGAAGCGGCGGAAAAATTGAAAAATTGGGAAGCTGATTTCGCCAATCGGGAACGAGATGCGGAAATCATCGCTGAACAGGAAAAGCAGGCGCAAATGGAAAAGGAAGCTGCGGCCAGGGCGGCACTGCAGGCAGAAGAAGCGAGGCGTCAAGCGCAGATACAGGAACAAAACGAAAACGATATGCGGCTTCGATACCAGCGTAGTTTCGGTTATCAGGGCGTTCAGCCTTATAACGCGGAATAGCCGCAGCAAGGCTGCCGATGGAATGTACGGACGGGCTCGGTAAGCCCGTCCGTATTGGTTTAGACGGCGGTTAAATTCTCAATCATCACATCGGCGAACTCGCTGCATTTGACTTCCGTAGCATTATCCATCAAGCGCGCAAAATCATAAGTGACGCGTCCACTAGCGATAGCCGCATCCATCGCACGAATTACCGCATCGGCGGCCTCCGACCAGCCAAGATAACGCAACATCATTTCACCGGACAGGATTAATGAACCGGGATTCACCTTGTCCAGATCGGCGTATTTAGGCGCGGTTCCGTGGGTCGCCTCAAAAACAGCGGTGCCGGTCTTGTAATTGATATTGCCGCCGGGGGCGATACCGATACCGCCGACTTGCGCGGCGAGGGCATCCGATAAATAGTCACCGTTCAAATTCAACGTGGCGATTACATCAAAATCTTCAGGGCGAGTCAGCACTTGTTGCAAGGCAATATCGGCGATGGCGTCTTTAATCAAGATGCGCCCGGCGGCCAGCGCCTCGGCCTGTTCTTGATTAGCCGCGGCATCGCCGCGTTCAGCGCGGGTTCTTTCCCATTGCGCCCAGCTATAAGTCTGCTTAGGGTATTCACGTTCGGCAACGGCATAAGCCCAATTACGGAATGCGCCTTCGGTGAATTTCATGATATTGCCCTTGTGGACAATGGTCAGGCTCTTGCGTTTATTGGTGATGGCGTAATCGATGGCGGCATACACCAGACGTTCCGTGCCTTCTTGCGAAACCGGTTTGATGCCGATGCCGGACGTTTCCGGGAAACGGATTTTTGCGTATTGTTTGGGAAAGTTTTCCTGCAACAAGCGCATGAACAGCTTGTTGTCATCACTGCCCTGTTCAAATTCCAGGCCGGCATAGATGTCTTCAGTATTCTCCCGGAAAATCACCATATCGACCGCGTCCGGTTTTTTAACCGGTGAAGGTACGCCCTGATACCACCTGACTGGACGCAAACACACATACATATCCAGCAATTGCCGCAAGGCCACATTCAGGGAGCGAATACCGCCGCCGACCGGCGTCGTTAGCGGTCCTTTAATAGAAACCAGATAATCCCGACACGCCTCGACCGTTTCATCGGGCAGCCAATTATTAAACAAACGAAAGGCTTTTTCTCCTGCGTAAATTTCCAGCCAGTGAATCTTTCGCTGTCCCGAGTAGGCGCTGGCAACCGCAGCATCGAGGACCCGAACCGTCGCCCGCCAGATATCAGGGCCGGTGCCGTCACCTTCAATATAGGGAATGATCGGATTATCCGGCACGAGCAGCTTGCCGTTTTGTAATGTGATGGGACTGCCGTGTGGGGGTGCGATGAGGGTAGGACTGGTCATAAATAACAACTCCTGCAAGGATTGGCTAATGATAATGTCGCATTGACTCCCCTCTCCCTC
>SXIP01000092.1 GCA_005772825.1 Methylococcaceae bacterium
CTTGCCTGTCGCGTGGGACGGCCTCACGATTCTGCTCGTCAGCGACCTGCACTTTCACGGCACACCGAGCCGCGTGTACTTCGAGCGAATCATTGACGAACTTACACGCGGACCAGTCCCTGATCTCGTGAAACCAGGATTTCCTGGCCTTCCTTGATCATGTCTTTGATGGCGGGACGACGGCCTTCGTTTTCTCCGTTTTCCTGGGTTTGACGGTAGGCGGGTGAAATTTCCTTGAAAGGCAAAAATCCGTGTTTTTCCGCGCCATAATTAATGAATGCCGCTTCCAGGCTGGGTTCTACGCGGGTAATGATACCTTTGTATATGTTGGATTTTTTTTGTTCTTTTGAAGGTACTTCTATGTCAAAATCGTAGAGTTTTTGACCGTCTACCAAGGCGACTCGCAGTTCTTCTGCCTGCGTGGCGTTGATAAGCATTCTTTTCATTCAATTATCCTTGTAGTGTCCTGCTCCATGGTCAGAATTTACTGATTCAGACTGGTATAAGGCTCATTCCTGGAGTGCTCAAGAGGCCCAAAGCAGCGTGCTGTCTTGTTCAGCCTGGTTTTTAGGGTCTTATATTCCGTTATCTTACATGTTGCAATGTATCTTGGGCTTCATGGTGAAGGCAATGATGACAGATACTAAGGCAATATTATTCAGTCTTGGTGGTAAATTCTGTCTTAAACAGGAGTTAAAAATCGTGCGTCTAGGGTCGAACGATGAACCCGAAAATCTTGCAATGAAGTCAGGGCGTTATAAATCGCCGCATAATTCCCCATTGAGTAGCGCTTAGCCGGATTTGTTATTGAAATCTGCCTAGCGTAGTATGTTTTTTATGAAAACCTGCTTAATATAGCAACCTTATCGTTTCACATCAATTTAAAGAATCAATCAAAATCCGATGCTGGTATTATTTACACTATGAATATAGAAGAAAGTCTAGTAGAAACAAAACTGGCATCCAAAGTTGCCTATATTGAAATTTCCGAGGAAAACTGTGATCAACGACTGGATAATTTTTTAATTACCCGATTGAAAGGCGTACCCAAAAGCCGGATTTACCGTATCGTTCGTAAAGGCGAAGTAAGGGTTAACAAGGGCCGCGTGGATGTGAAATATCGTTTGATGACCGGCGATATTGTCAGGATTCCGCCGTTAAGGGTGGCGGAAAGAACCGAAGAATCGTTTGTGGCGCCCGGTTTGAAAGAGGCGCTGCAACAAGGCATCTTGTTTGAAGACGATGCCTTTTTGATAGTGAATAAACCGGCCGGATTTGCCGTGCATGGCGGCAGCGGCGTTAGTTCCGGCGTTATCGAGGGACTTCGACTGATCAGGCCGGAAGCGCGTTTTCTGGAGCTGGTGCATCGGCTCGACAAGGATACTTCCGGTTGTCTGATCATAGCGAAAAAACGCAGCGCCTTGCGTTTATTGCACGAATTGTTCAGGGATGACCATATTCATAAAACTTACCTAGCCTTGCTAGCAGGGCAGTGGGCCAGAAAGAAACTGGTGGTTACCGCGCCCTTGCTGAAAAATATCAGCCTGGGCGGCGAGCGTATGGTGGTTATCAGTCCGTCCGGCAAGGCGGCGGAAACATTGTTTAGGCGCCTGACCTTGTTTCGGGATTCGACGTTGGTTGAGGCCTCGCCGAAAACCGGACGCACCCATCAAATACGGGTACATGCCGCGAGCTTGGGGCATCCCATCATCGGCGACGACCGCTACGGTCTGGATGAAGTTAATAAAGCATTTAAAGCCAGGGGTTATAAACGCATGTTTCTTCATGCCGCCACACTGACATTTCAGCACCCGGTTACCGGTGTACTGTTGACCATTTCGGCACCTTTACCGCAACAACTGGATAGCTTGTTAAAAAATGAAGCCGTTAAAATATGAGGCGGTTAAAGCATGAGGCCGTTAAAAATATGAGGCCGTTAAAAATATGAAAAGCAAGTTTGATTTGATAATCTTTGACTGGGACGGCACTTTAGTCGATTCGATAGACTGGATTACGAGATGCCTGCAAAAAGCCGGAGAACTTTGCGGTTTTGATGTGCCTGATCGCCGCTCGGCCAAAGATGTCATTGGTTTAAGCACTGAAAAAGCCATACAGACATTATTTCCGAACGCCGACGAGCAAGCCCGGAAACAATTGGTTGCCTGTTACAGTCATGAATATTTTTCCAGACCGCTCAGCAGCGATGATTTGTTTCCGGGTGTTTATGACATGCTGGTGCAGTTGCGGCGATCCGGTTATCAACTGGCTGTTGCGACCGGCAAAAACAGGGTCGGCTTGCAAAAGGCGTTGCAGGGTACCGGCACGGAACACTTGTTTTGTGTGACTCGATGTGCGGATGAGACGGCTTCGAAACCCGATCCGACAATGCTTATCGAAATTATGCAACAGGCGAATGCGACCAGAGAACGTACGCTTATGGTGGGTGATACCTCGCACGACTTGCAAATGGCCATCAATGCCCAAATATCAGCTATTGCTGTGTCATGTGGCGCACACTCGGAAGAATTTTTGCAACAATACCAGCCATTGCTGTGCTTGCAGCAACCTATGGATCTACTGGATTTTATTTAAAGGTAATAACGCATGGATAATCAACAGAATAATCGATCGGGAACAGGTATTGCCCAGGAATCAGGCTGGGAGCGTGAAATCATTGAGAAAATCGCCTTAGCGGCTATAACCGAGCAACGAAGCGCAAGGCGTTGGGGGGTGTTTTTTAAATCCTTATTGTTATTTTATTTGCTGATCGTCTTTGGGGTGGCGATGTACCCGAAAATCAAGGGGGAGATTGGTGTCGCTGACAGTAAAGATCATACCGCTGTTATTGATGTCGTCGGCGCTATTTCCGAAGACCAGAATACCAATGCGACCAATATTATTGAAAGCTTGAGAGACGCGGTAAAAGACCCGCACACCAAGGGCATCATCCTGCATTCCAATTCTCCGGGCGGCAGTCCGGTACAAGCTTCTTATGTTTATGAAGAGATCAGGAAAATTAAGAAAGCACATCCCAAATTGCCGATTTATGCCGTGGTTAGCGATATATGCGCTTCCGGTTGTTACTATATTGCATCGGCGAGCGACAAGATTTTTGTCAATCCGGCCAGCCTTATCGGATCGATAGGCGTGCTGATGGACGGTTTCGGTTTTGTCGATACCATGCAAAAATTGGGTGTGGAGCGCAGGTTGCTGACCGCAGGAACTCATAAAGCGATGCTGGACCCTTTTTCGCCGCCTAAAGTGGATGAAACTCAATTCATGCAAGGTTTGCTGGATCAGGTGCATCAGCAATTTATAGGCGCTGTTAAGGCGGGGCGGGGCAGCCGGCTTAAGGAAACACCGGATATGTTTTCAGGTTTGGTTTGGACCGGGGAAGCCGGGGTAAAACTGGGAATTGCCGACGCTTTTGGTAATGATGACAGTGTCGCTAAAGATATTATCGGTGCCGAGAAACTGGTTGACTTTACCCAGCAGGAGCGTTTGCTTGACAGAATAGCGGGCAAGCTGGGCGCCTCTTTCGGTCAGGCGATCGTTAGTCTGGTCGGGATGCCGTCGTTGCGTTGACAGAGTTCAGTTGTGATTCAGGCTGGCAGCTTAACATATTCCCGGAATGCTACTGCATGGTTGAGACAATCCAAGGATGTACGGGTGTTGATAGTGTAAGCGCCACGGATGGCCTTGATAGGGTAATGCAGGCGCATTTACCGGGGAGCTGCTGTCCTTTGCGATTGTATGCTAAACGTATTTTAGACTCTGGAATGTCCATGAGAAACTTGATTAATGGTGGGTCGCGACTACTGGCGTCTCTATTACTGGTATATTGTTTTTCCAATCTCTGTTATGCGGAAGACCCTTATGCAGAGGATCAACTGATACAGCCGCCGCATATCAGTCTGGATCAGGCGACAAAACAAATTATCAAAGACAATAGCAACAGGGTGCTTGGCGCCCAAACAGAATGGACTGACGGCAAGGAAGTTCATGTGATTAAGGTTTTAACACCCGACGGACATATCCAGCATTATAAAATTGATGCGGTAACCGGCGAATTGATTAACAACTAATTAACCAACTAACCGCACGGACAAACATGCGCATTCTCGTTGTTGAAGATGAAATCACACTGTGTGAACAGATTCGCCAGTATTTAGCCGATAAAGGCTTTGCCGTTGATACGGCAAATACCGGCGGCGATGGTTATTTTATGGGCAAGGAATATCCCGTTGACGCCGCTGTTATTGATATTGGGCTACCGGATTTTTCAGGCATTGAGTTAATCAAGCGTTTGCGTAAAGACAAGATTAAGGTGCCGATTCTGATTCTAACCGCGCGAAGCCGCTGGCAGGAAAAAGTTGAGGGCTTGGAAGCCGGGGCCGATGATTATCTGGTTAAACCGTTTCATTATGAGGAGTTGCTGGCCAGAATTAATGCCTTGATCAGGCGCTCCGCAGGCCAAGCGCATCCGGTATTAACGCATGATAATATTGAACTGGATACGGTGGCGCAAGAAGTCACGGTCGGCGGCGTCAAGCTGGAATTAACCGCTTACGAATACAAGGTGCTGGAGTATTTGATGTTTCGTAAGGGGGAACTGGTTTCAAAATCGGTATTGACCGCTCATATCTACGATGAAGATTTTGACCGCGATAGTAATGTTATCGAAGTGTTTATCGGGCGATTGAGAAAGAAACTTGATCCTGACGGCTCCCGCAAGCCCATCGAAACATTGCGTGGACGGGGTTATCGAATCCCTGTTGATGTTTCTTGAAATTAGCTTGATCTTAATTTATAAGCAGCCCTTTGCAAAGGCATCGAATGCGCTCTAAATCCTTAAGTTTTCGCTTGTTGGTTGCAGAAGGCTTAGTGCTGGCGGCCTTCTTTGTACTGGTTGCCGTCGTGCTTGAACAGGGCTTTCGCGAAACTGCCGAACAGGCATTACAAGAAAGATTGCAGATACAGATTTACTCGTTGTTATCGTCCGCTGAAATGAATAATGCCGGCGAAATAAAAATGCCGGTCGGTTTGCACGAACCCCGGTTTGAAAACCCCGGTTCCGGTCTTTATGGTTTTATTCAAAATCCCAAGAAAAAATTGATTTGGCGCTCTCCCTCGGCTATCGGCCTGGACGCTATTTCCCCTCCTCAGTTAAGCCCCGGCAAGTCCGCCTTTTTATTCGATAAGCACGACCGTTATGTCTTGCATTATGATGTGCTCTGGCAAAATGCAGGCGGTGTTGAGCATGAATATATCTTTACCGTCGCTGAAGATGCCCGGTTTGTCAGCAGTCAGGTCGAACAGCTCGAAAAAATCCTAAGATTCTGGTTACTGGTTGCCGGCGTGGTTCTGGTTTCTATCCAGTTTGTGGTCTTGCGCTGGGGATTAAAGCCTTTACGGAGTATCGTCAAGGATCTGGAGGCGATTGAAAAAGGCCGGAAAACCCATCTGGACGGCAATTATGCAACCGAGTTGCAAGGTTTGGCCGGCAATCTAAATGCATTTATCAGTATTGAGCGCGCTCATCTGGAGCGTTATCGCAACAATCTGGCCGATTTGGCGCACAGCTTGAAGACTCCGCTTGCCATATTGCGCGGCTGTGTTGAGTCGGTTAATCCTGTTGAGTCCTTTTATGCCAATAAAGATACCGTTCAGGAACAGATTTCCCGAATGGATGAAATTGTCGAGTACCAACTGCAAAGGGCTGCCGCCAAAGGAGAGAATAAAACCATCAAGACGGTGAATGTGTCCGTCATTATCAAAAAGATATGTTCCTCGCTCAGCAAGGTTTATGTTGATAAAGGGATTATTTTCGATATAGCGGTGCCGGATAACTGCCTGATCTATTGTGAAGAAGGTGATCTTTACGAAATAATCGGTAATTTGCTCGATAACGCCTGCAAATGGTGCAATCACACCGTTAAGGTCAGTATATCCTCCAATCAGCGAAAAGCCCGGCGTAATTTTTCCGTGCTGTTGCAGATTGAGGATGACGGCCCCGGAATCCCTGTCGGCAAGTTCAATGAAATTCTTAAAAGAGGCGTTCGCGCCGATGAAAATATTCACGGCCACGGTATTGGCATGACTATTGTTAATGAATTGATAGGGCTATTGGGCGGTAAGTTGGAAGGCGGGAAAAGCAATGCGCTGGGCGGGATGCGCTGGAGTGTTTATTTGCCTTGATACGGATTTAAGCGGGCATGATTTGTTTTACCCTGATTGACGTGACAGGAGAAGCAATGTCGGTTGCTTCAACAATGTATTTGCATTAGATTAGCATTTTATTATTCACTTGATCGGAGGTTTAAATGAACTTAACTAAAATTATGCCGCTAGTGCTTGTTGTCAGCCTGTTGCAGGGATGTGTATTCACTAAAATTGTCAGTGTGCCGATGCGCGTGGGTGGGGCTGTGGTGTCTATCGTGCCGGGAGTCGGTAATACCGCGCATGATGCGATTGATAAGGCGGCTGAAGTGGTCGATGATGTGCCTATTTAACAAAGGGCCGGCCTGGCAGGTACAAAGTCATCGCCTGTCTGCCATTGTTTTGAGGCTAACTGTATAAATGGATAGTTAGCCTTGCTTTTCTCAAGAGCTGTAAATGAGAGTCCGAGCATATCGATACCTATCCGGAATTTCATCACTATAATTATCTACAGCAATTAGCTACAGTAGATCGCAATTGCTTCATCTTTCTGTGTGTGGGCGCGCCCGGAGGGAGTTTATTACGGTCCTTTGGTTAGACCTGCATTTATGCCAAAAGAAAACCTACAAATCCCTATGAATATAATGCCTGAAATGATTGGCTATTTAGCCGCAACCCTGACCACCGCTTCATTTTTACCTCAAGCCATATTAACGATAAAATCCAGGGATACCGAGTCTCTCTCGTTGAGTATGTACAGTATGTTTACTCTGGGCGTGTTTTGTTGGTTGATATACGGCATTTATATATCTGATAAAGCCATCATATTTGCAAATGCAATCACCTTTGTATTGTCGGCATCAATACTTTTTTGCAAGATTTACAATAAGATATGCAGAAAAGGTTAGGAACGTGCATGAAATAACTTGGACAACTTGCTCCCTCCCTCAGGGAGAGGGGAAATCAAATGCTAAAGCCATTTAATGCTTGTTCCTAAGGCGTCTTGCCGATTAATAATATTTTTGAAATAACACCGCTTAAAAAGGAGCGATAACTCGAATGACAAATAAAGTGACTTTGACCCAATTTATTATTGAACAACAGCGAGGATTGCCCGATGCATCGGGCACATTCACCCTGTTGCTCAATAATATAGTGACTGCATGTAAGAAAATATCACACTTGGTAAACCGGGGCAATCTGGTAGGCGTGTTGGGCAGTGCCGGGTCTGAAAATGTCCAGGGCGAGGTACAGAAGAAACTGGACATCATTACCAATGACATCATGGTTGAGGCTCTGAACTGGACGGGTCATCTGGCGGGTATGGCGTCGGAAGAAGTGGATGAAATCATTACCATTCCGGCGGGCTATCCGAAGGGTAAATACCTGGCGTTATTTGATCCGCTGGACGGTTCGTCAAACATCGATATCAACCTGGCGGTCGGTACTATTTTCTCTATCCTGCGTTGCCGGGAAGGCATCGATCCCGAGCCGGAAGATTTTTTACGCAAAGGCGCCGAGCAGGTTTGTGCAGGCTTTGTGTTGTATGGGCCGTCCACGATGATGATTTTAACGACCGGGCACGGTGTCAACGGCTTCACCCTCGATCAGGACATCGGTGAATTTATCCTGACCCATCCCAATATGAGAATCCCCGAGGAAACTGGCGAATTTGCCATTAATATGTCAAACCAACGCTTTTGGGAGCCGCCTGTACAGCGTTACATTGATGAATGTCTGCAAGGTAAGGAAGGCGTACGTGAAAAAGATTTCAATATGCGCTGGGTGGCTTCTCTGGTAGCCGATGTTTATCGGATACTGACGCGCGGCGGAGTGTTTTTATATCCGTATGATTTACGCGACCGGGCGAAACCGGGCAAGTTGCGTATCATGTATGAAGCCAATCCGATGGCCTTTATTGTCGAGCAGGCGGGCGGGGTTTGTTCTACCGGACGTGAGCGCATACTCGATATCAAACCGACTGGTATACACCAGCGTGTGCCGGTGATTTTGGGCTCAAAAAACGAAGTTGAGCGGATTGTGAGCTATCATCAGGACGCTTTTTAATGACAATAGGCAATGCGAATCAAGGCTTCAATAATAAATACCACAGCGAAAATTATCGGTTAACTATCAGGAGGACTTAAAGAATTTGTTTAGCAGCCCTCCCGCATCGTTTTTTAAAGCAGTCATGTGCTGCAGGGCTGCTTTGCCGATATGAGTATCGGCTTCTTTATTAATGATGCGCTCAAGTATAGGAAAACTGTCTTTACCCAATAACTCTATAGCGCGCTTGCGTACCGAATCGTAATGCGCGTTTAACGCGGCGAGTTCCCGTAAATAAGTATTGGCTTCATTGAGTTGTCTGATCATGACTTTTTCAGGATCGTCGGTAAACAGGTCGCGCACCAGATTGCCATAGCGCTCCTGCTCACGGATTAACTGGCGTGGGTCGATTTTGGAAGGTTCAGTGGGATCGTCGCAGCAGCCCATGATGATTATCCCCGGATAAAGTGGCATGAAGAACTATCATACAACTAAAATGGACCAGGGTTAAAAAACATGATATTGAATAAGCTGTAATAATTTTTCGGCAGCCAACTTTTAATCATCCCATGTTCATCCTGCACAGTTCCAATAAAACCGAAAACCTGGTTCGCCATCTGTGCGCCGTCATAGAAAACGCACCGCTGGAGTCGCCCTTTGCAAAAGAAGTGTTCCTGATTCAAAGTCAGGGCATGGAGCGATGGTTATCGCAGCAACTGGCGACTGAATTTAAAGTTTGGGGGAATTACCAGTTTTTATTTCCCGGCAAGTTTTTCAGTTCGCTGGCGCAGAAGATAGACAGCCGCCTGAACGATGCGGCTTTTGATCGAGATTTGATGCTGTGGCGGCTTGATGCCTTATTGCGAAGACTGGACGATGAGCAGTTCATAGCGTTAAATCAATATCTGTCGGGTCAAAATACAGCATTAAAACGCTATCAGCTAGCCCGGCAACTGGCGCAGATTTTCGATCAGTATCAGATGATGCGGCCCGATATGTTGGCTGAGTGGCAGAACGGACGGACGCTGTACCAGAGTGACGCCGAGCGCTGGCAAAAAGCACTATGGCTGCAAATAACTAGGTCTACCGGTAATAAGCACCGCGGTTCGCTATGGCTGGATGTGGTAAACAAATTGAATACGGCGGAGGAGGGCGCTTTCAGCGCGAAACTGCCGGAGCGCATCTCGGTCTTCGGAATCAATACCATGCCGCCGTTATTTTTGAGCTACCTGGCGGGGCTGTCGAGACATTGCCAAGTACATCTTTTTTTGCTGAATCCGGCGCAAACGTTCTGGGCCGATCTGGCCGGCAAGCGGCAACGCATGACCGATGAAAATTTCAGCGGCCATCCCCTGTTGTCAACCTTGGGTCAGCAGGGTCGCGAATTTCAGGAGATGTTGCTGGAACAGGTGCAATTTGATTTTGAGCCGGAAAGTTTTGAGCCGACCGAGGCAATGAATAACCTGCAACAATTGCAAAACGATATTTTAAATAACAGCCTGGAAGGGAGGCTGCTACAGAAGGACGATTCCATCAGCATCCATGCCTGCCACTCGCGCATGCGTGAGGTCGAGGTGTTGCGGAATCAGTTGTTATTGGCGCTGGAACAGGACAAAGCGCTGGAATTGCGCGACATTGTCGTCATGGCGCCCGATATTCAGGTTTATGAGCCGTTTATCGCTGCCGTATTTGACGACATTCAACACGCGGTTGCCGACCGCAGTCTGCGTTTGAGCAACCATGCACTGGATGCGTTCATCCGTTTTTTAAGTCTCAGCCAGAGCCGTTTTGGCTGGCAAAGCGTGTTGGATTTACTCGAACAGCCGATTGTTTATTTAGGCTTAGGCTTGACCGAGACCGACCTGGAATTAATCAGGCATTGGGTACGGGAAACCCATGTACGTTGGGGAAAATCGGCGCAACACAAACGGGAACTGGGCTTGCCCGAACTCAGCGAAAATACCTGGCAAGCGGCGCTGGACAGGCTGTTGATGGGCGTGGCGGTAAGCAGCGAAGACGCATTCATTGGCGATGTGCTGCCTTATCGGGATATCGAGGGTTCATCGGCTTTGGCCTTGGGTGGACTGTGTGATTTTATGCAGCTCTTGTTTAATGCCAGTACCGAATTAAAGCAGGCAAAATCACTAAAGGCCTGGAGCGCTCAACTTTATTATTACGCCGATCAGTTATTGGCTAATGCCGATCCGGTTGAGCGTCGGCAAATCAATGAATTGTTGGCTGAATTGTCCGGTGATGCAGGCGCCATCCATACCGACGAGGTTGAGCTGCAAGTTATCGTTGCCTGGCTGGAAGGCGTGGTTGCCGAGCATAAATCATCGAACGGCTTTTTGCGTGGACAACTGACTTTTTGCTCGATGTTGCCTATGCGCTCAATCCCGTTCAAGGTTATTGCCCTGTTAGGTTTGAACGATGGCGAATTTCCCAAAATAGACCGTAACCCGACTTTTGATTTGCTGACTAACAACTTCCGCAAGGGCGACCGTTCACGCCGGGCGGATGACCGCTACCAGTTCCTGGAAATCCTGTTGTCCGCCAGGCAGCAGCTGATTATTACCTATATCGGCCAGTCGATCAGCCACAATGACGCGATTCCCCCCTCTGTCATCATCAGTGAATTGCTCGACGTCTTGCAGCAAAGCTACCGACTGTCAGGTCTGGTTACCCGGCAACCGTTGCAATCATTCAGTGTACGCTATTTTAACGGGACACCGGATTTATTCAGTTTTTCTGAAGCGGATTGTGCAACCGCCAGAGCGCTGTCCACACCCAAGCCTGAGCCGGCATTGTGGTGGCAAGGCGCGCTATCTCCGGAAGCACAAATCGAAGTGATTGAATTGGGCGAGTTATTCAGCTTTTTCCAACATCCGCAGCGCTACTTTTTACGCAGGCAACTGGATATACGATTTAACGGCCTGGCATCAGACGCCGAAGAGCGCGAACCGTTTGCGATAAGCAAACTGGATGGTTATGGCGTTTATCATGAATGGATAGATGAGGCCTTAAGCGGCCATGAGGCGTCAGTAAAAAAACTCAAGGCGCAGGGACGCTGGTTATCGGGCGTATTGGGCGATCTGGAATTTGACCGGCAACGGCAAGCCATCGATGCCTTTGTCGAATGCATCAAGGCTAAAAATCCGGGTCGTCCTCTGGATGATTTGCCTGTGGACATAATGATCCCCGCGCCGGGCAGGGAAACAAGCTATCGCCTGGTAGGCAAGCTCGGCCATCGTTATGAAAACGGCAGCCTGATTTATCGCTACGCCGATCTTAAGGGCAAGGATTTTATCGGCGCCTTGCTGCATCATCTTATTATTAATCAACTCCAGGAACAGACGACATTTTTGCTGAGCACCGACGAGGATCTGGTTTTGTTGCCGGAGCATTGTCAGTCCGGCCAACTGGCGGGCTTGATAGAAATATATCAACTGGGACAGCAGCGACCGGATGCGTTTTTTGTAGAAGCCGCTTTAGCTTATATCAAACAAGCCAATAAACTGGCGAATGGCAACCGGGCTTCAAAGTCGCCGCTGGATGCGGCCAAAGAGCAACTGGCCCGCGCCGTCGAGCAACCCTATGAGCCCGAGCTCAGGCGACTTTACGCCAATGTTGCGGATATGAGCCAGGTATTGGGTGAGTCTTTTGAGCGGCAATGCCAAGGTTTGCTACAAACGGTATGGGATGTGGTGCATTTTTAAAATCAAGAGTAGTTTGGAAAACGTGTTAATCCCCCTATTTTTCACAACAAGCCGGTAAACTCTGCCCCGTCGAAAGCTCCGTGCTTGATTGAGTGGCCCTACTTTAGTAGAAAAATCGACAGCACAATGACCCTGAAAGGCAAATTCGGCGAGCATTATTTCTTTACCAAAAAGTAGATTCTGAATGAATTTAGCGGAGTAATCCGTTTTATTCAATCGCCGTAAAAAATCAGCATATTTCGTATTCATTTCTAATGACCCGTTTCCAGGTAATCGGGTTTTTCTTATATCTAATCCACCGAGCAATAATCAGTTTTCTTCGGTTATCGGGTCTGCCTTTGATAATTTTTTAGGGTCCACCTGAAGCTCTGCGGTATCTCCAATTTTCAATTTAATTGATGAAGAACTACCCAACAGGGCAGAGGCTAATTGGTCTGCTGGATGGACAATAGGAGCTGCATCGATCTTATTCTCATTAAATAAATTTTTGGTCAAGCTTTCCAGTAATTCATTCGGCATTGATGTTCCTTTGACATCGTTCCATTCCAATGTGGTTTCAACTACCCAACTTGCCCGTTCAATATCAAGTTCCAGTTTTTTTAAATGAAATTCTGCCGTGGCGTGTTGTTCAAACCAGCGGTTTTGCCACTTTATCAAATAGAGTATTGAGCCGATGGCACCTGCTGTATAAATAGCTTGTTTGATGCTGATCAAAATAATTTTATTGTAATCATTGCCTCGCCAAACTTCAGTGAACTCAAAAACGGAAAATCCAGCCAACAACATAAACACTCCGATTAAAACTACGATTCCCACCATGATTGGCTTTCTAAGCTCATTTGTGCCATCGGTTAGTTTAAATGATTGTTGCCGAGATTTAATTTCTCTAAGAATATCTTTTCGAATCTCTCTTCTGGCATGAGTGTTACTTCTATCGTCAAGCTCTTTTCGCTGATTCTCCAGTTGCTCTGTTTTTTCTTGTATTGATTGTTCTTTGCTAGCTACTTCTTTATATAAATCGTTTTTTAGGGATGTAAATTCGGACTCAAGCCCTTCACGCTTTGCAGAATGCAGTTGATCTAATTCAATCCGATATTCAGCAGTCTTTTTAATAAGCGTTTCGTTGAGATGCTCCAAACGATCAAGGGTTGCTTCGTGTAAGGCTTGTAATTGGGTTTGTTCAGGGGTTGTTGAAATTGCCCTGTCAGGAGTGAAAGCATGTAATTCTCTTGTGACTATTTCAGCAATTTGGAGTTTTTCTGTGACAGATATTGTTGGACGATTATTGTCACTCTCTGTAAATCTAATTTGATCGTAATAAGGTGATTTAGGATCACTCACTCCACCGCGAAAAAAATTTAAGGTGTAACTGTCTCCCTGATTAGAAGAAACTGAAAAGCTCAGGCGTTCAATTAATGCTGAATTTGCTTGCAAAAGAGAATTTATTATTTCATTGTCAGCATTTTTAATATTTAGCGGATCAAACGTTGTTAAATTTCCATTACCAAAAAAAGACAAATTAGCAGTAATTTGTTTTTGACTGACTACATGAGCTACTTTTTCAACACAATCAAGCAACGATTTGTCTGACAATCTGGGAATTGATAGCACATAATTTATTGCCATTTACTTTTCCTATAATTTTTAACGTTTGACTTGGTTCAACTAGCTGACACATAATGTCTCTAAGGATTGGGGAATCCCGGTCGACAAAAAGCCTCGGTGGAAGCATCGGGGCTTTTTGTTTTTACGGAAAACACTTTAATCCGTAGCCGTTTCTGACGCCTTTGCCGTTTCGGTAAAACTTGTCATTAATAATTGCAAATGCTCTATTGCTCTGTTCCGGCTTGAGTATATGCAAACCAATCGGTCTGGCGATTAAATCTGCCAGTTGTAAACCTGTTGAATTACTCTTCTTGTCTGCAAACACCAATTCAAAAGGTAAGCGCTGTTGCAGGTAATTAAAACCGGAGCATACGCGACGAAATTCAAGCTCTAGTTCGTCATCTTCCAATTTTCCGCGTTTCTCAACTACGATATGTGTGTTGCCGCAGTTTGCTTGTTGCTCTGACAAATAATAAAAGATACGCTCCAAACCGTAACGCAGGGCAATATGATATGGGTTTTCCGGTGAGCTATATCGCTGGCGATAAAGTTCTTTTTTAATAACGGTGCTTATTAATACAAATGGTGTTTCTTGAACAATGCCGGTTAATTCATCTAAAAACGCTGTTTTTACAGTTTTGCTTTTCAAAAAAGCAAAATCACCACGATCTTTGCGAATGTCGGTTTCATGCAAGATAGTTTGATCATGTCCGAAATGCTTAAACTTGAAAAACTGCAATAAAGGTATGGCTGTGTTGATGTAATCGTCTTTCCTGAAAATACAGAACACTAATACAAATACCGGATACTGTGAGTCTATGGTTTTTAACCCGTGATCTCCGCTCTCATCAACATAGACGATATAGTTGGAAAATTTTTTATTCATTGGTTATGAATGAAAATAAAATAACAAATCATACTGTTGATGCATCAATAACTCGGAAGGGTGCGCATCGCGTACCATTTTTAATCAGTTCGAGTCTGTCAATCCCGGCAAAAATACGCGTTGCTTACCCTTCGAGACTTTTCAAGCATCAATGTCCGTTGTCTCATCCACTTCGACGGAATGTGCTTTTGATCTCTTGGGTGTGATCTTAATATGCAGTTCGCCGCCAAGAGCGCCGACCAGTTTTACCATGGACTTAAGGGTGAAATTAATGTTGCCCCGAAAGACTTTGGTAATGTAGGCCGGGCTGGAATTAATTTTAGCGGCGAGATCCACTCGCGACATTCCGCTTTCTTTAAATAATCGGATTAATTCGGCGGAGAAATCATGTTTAGTCGTTTCAAACCAATAATCATTTTTTTTCTTGGTGGTTTCTGAGGTTTTCAACGATTTCATGATATTAATCCAAGTAGCTGTAGGGTAGGTATCGCGTAGTATTTTCAATAACAGATAGGATGCTTACCCTACTACTTTTTGCTTCAGGCTTCTATTAAAAATCAGGCGAAGTAGCTCGCGCTTTTCAACAAAAATACCCGAAATCGTTGCACGCGAATCCTAAAAGCTCCAATGTGGTTTTATCAATCAATCTTTCATTGACTCATCTTTTGTGATGAAAAACATTAAGGTCTATACTCCTCAAGACAGATGCGCTGTATCTGGCTTTTACCACGACAATAAGGAAACGACCATGAAAACAACCGCTTTATTAACCTGTCTTACCCTGGCCGCACTGCCTGCCCTCGGCTTTGCCGGTACCTGTACCCGCGCTGATTTGACCGGCACCTGGCATGTTTACACGGTACTGGATTCATCCGCTGCCCGTTGCACGCTCGTCATGCCGG
Source organism: Methylococcaceae bacterium (assembly GCA_005772825.1). GTDB lineage: Bacteria > Pseudomonadota > Gammaproteobacteria > Methylococcales > Methylomonadaceae > SXIP01. The sequence goes on from SXIP01000092.1 coordinate 15,315, forward strand.
CGACCGGCACAACGCTCTCCAGCACTTCATCTTGTTACCTGCCCGAGGTCGTTAATTCAACACCGCTTAGAGGTACAATCACCATGACCACAGATTGCCATTTGTCGGGAACCGTCAATATCGGTGTGAAACAGCGTCGCATTGACGCTTGGATCAGTAAAGGGAAAGACAGTCTGTCCGGCATGGGTTGGCAAGTCGGTGATGCGTCTTCGGGCGGTGTTTTTTCAGGGGTGAAATAATCATTCCTGCGAGTAATCCGGCAAAATCAGAAGCTTGTTGCTGCAGGTTAGGCTGATTTGCAATAGTGGTAACTACTTGCTTCCCCGTATCGCTGGTTCCCAAGCTCCGGAGACTGTGAAAGTATTATCCAAAATCAGGCTAAAAGCATTTTTCACCACGAAGGCACGAAGAAAAATATCTATTTAATTCAATATATTGAAAACTTCGTGATCTTCGTGTCTTCGTGGTTATGTCTTTAATCAGGCCTAAAAGCGAATACTTTCACAGCCTCTGGAGCTTGGGAACGAGTTGATAACCGTCAAAACTTCCCGTAATAGCCCTCTTTCAACGCATCAAACAGGTTTGCGGCGCTGTGGATTTCGCCATCGTATTCAATTTCATCGTTGCCTTTCAGCTCGATAACCTCGCCGTCTTCCAGCGTGAATTGATAGGTGGTGTTTTCCAGATCCGATTCCTTGACCAGTACGCCCTGGAACACTTCCGGGTTAAAGCGGAAGGTTGTGCAGCCTTTCAGGCCCTTATCATAAGCATATTCATAAATCGACTTGAATTCTTCGTAAGGAAAATCGGTCGGTACGTTAGCCGTTTTCGAGATCGACGAATCGATCCACTTTTGCGCGGCGGCCTGGATGTCGACATGCTGTTTGGGCGTGACATCATCGGCGGCGATAAAATAATCCGGCAGTTTTTGCTCGGGGTTTTCGCTGTAAGGCATGGCATTGGGATTGACCATCTCGCGATAAGCCAGCAGTTCAAACGAAAATACGTCGATTTTTTCCTTGGACTTTTTACCGGCGCGGATCACGTTACGCGAATAATGATGGGCAAAGCTCGGTTCAATGCCGTTGCTGGCATTATTCGCCAATGACAGCGAAATCGTACCGGTCGGCGCAATCGAGCTGTGGTGTGTGAAACGCGCACCGGTTTCAATCAGTTCGGCGATCAGATTAGGCTCTACCTTGGCGATTTGCTGCATATAGCGGCTGTATTTGGCAAGCAGCAGTTTGCCTGGCACCTGGTCGCCGATTTTATAACCGTCGGCAATCATTTCCGGGCGTTTGTGCAGCATTTCTCCGCTGACTGTGAACATCTGTTCCATAATCGGCGCCGAGCCTTTTTCTTTAGCCAGCTCGAGACCTGCTTTCCAGCCTTCTATCGCTAGAATCTTGGTGACTTCTTCGGTAAATTGCAGTGAATCGGCATCGCCGTATTTCATGCCCAGCATCGTGACTGTTGAACCCAAGCCCAGATAACCCATGCCGTGACGACGCTTGGTCATGATCTCCTCGCGTTGTTTGGCTAAAGGCAGGCCGTTGATCTCCACGACGTTATCGAGCATACGGGTAAAAATACGGATGGTTTTACGGTAAGTTTCCCAATCGAAATGCGCGTCATTGGTGAACGGTTTTTTCACGAAACGGGTCAGGTTGATGGAGCCCAGAAGGCAGGAACCGTAAGGCGGCAAGGGTTGTTCACCACAATTTCCTGTAACCAAACCATTAAATATAAGGGTATTATGGTCAACCTGGGTGGTGTCAAAAACAGCTTCTTTGCCAATGTGCTCGATGCTTGTAATCGTGCTGACAAAGCTGTTTGAATTCGCTCTGCTGCGATTGCTTGCCCATTCAGAATATTTCTGGTTTTTTTCCGCGCCTAAAAAACCTATTTCATGCATAAAAATATCACGCGATTCCGAACCAATAATCAATTCATAATCCGCCTTACAAGCATAAGCTTTTTGTCCGCCTTTGCCATCAGGCAGCATCCTGGAAGAGGCTTTACGGCGTTCGAGGATTCGGCAAAAAATTCCAAAATTACTCAATAACATCTGTACATCTTTAAGTAATTCGGGATAACTTGAGGCTAAGCGAATAGTGCAATAATGATTTTTATCGTCGCGTTGAACGGTGCCGTCACATTGAAACAAGGCGCTCAAATAACCTTTGACACATTCTTCATTACCCTGCCAGATTGCTTCGGGAACCCGGAGCTTGCTGTCTTTATTAAAGCCGTAAAACGCCAATACTCTCGCCAATAAAACCGAGCGGATCGTAATCATGTTGCGATCGGGAACAGCGACAGCAGAAACCGTATAGTTTCTGAATGTGTTGTATGACAGCGCGGTTGAAGCCACTAATTGATTGATATAGGCAACCAGTTTCGGTGCAAAACCACGGTCATCATTCCACAAATTAATAACGGCGGCTTGCTGCTGTTTGCCTCGATTGGTGAAATGACCATCGCCGGTAATGAAGCCCAATAAAGCGCCGAAATTGTTATCGCCCTGTTGCCCAAATTGACCTTTGCCCGATTGAATCAGTAATTTGTCTCCCAGCTTTAAATCTTCTAATTTGATTTTTCCGCGCTCGGTGTAGAAGTCATGCCATGCGGTGGCTTTAATCTCATAACCATCGCTGGTGGTTACCCGATAAACGTCAGCCGAAGCGGAGGTCATGAAGGCGGGTTTGGCGGGCCGAGTGGTGGTGCCTTTGTCTTTTAAACCGAGCGCGCGATTGTCGACGGTTACTTCTAACGCAGCACCACTGGCGTAAAGGTCGCCGATTTTTACCATGCCGTATTGGGTATGCAGGCGAGTATCCGCAGTAACACAAGGATTGGTCGCGCGAATCTTTTCACAAAACCAGTTGTTATTCATCTCGTTGACCTTGTCGATCAGGATGAAGCCCGGTTCGGCATAGTCGTAAGTGGAGCTCATGATGATGTCCCACAGACGGCGGGCGGGCATGGTCTTGGTGATTTTGCAGGCGATCAGGCCGTCGTTATTGACGATATAGCCGTCCTTGACGGGCAGTTCACGCCAGATGATCAGCTTGCTGTCGCTCAAATCCAGCTTATCGACTTTGACTTCTTTTTCAGTGACGGGGAATGACAACGACCAGAGCAGGTTGTTTTTTACCGCTTCAACAAATTCAGTGGTAATCAGCAGCGACAGATTAAACTGGCGCAAGCGGCCGTCTTCGCGCTTGGCGCGGATAAATTCGACAACATCGGGATGACCGACATCAAAAGTCGCCATTTGCGCGCCGCGCCTGCCGCCTGCCGACGAGACAGTGAAACACATCTTGTCATAAATATCCATAAACGAAAGCGGCCCGGAGGTGTAAGCACCGGCGCCTGACACGTAGGCGTTTTTAGGGCGCAAGGTCGAAAATTCATACCCGATGCCGCAATTGTGAATCACTGCCAAGCCGTTATTGCCGGCTAGATAGTTGTTATGTTTATCGACAGTAAAATCATAAAATATCTCACCGATAGCCAAATTGCGCCGGATAGTTTTTACTGGACGCAGTTGGCGTACAAAGTTGATAGCGGCGCGCAATTGCGGGAATTTTTCCGCCCATTTATCCAGGTATACCCGGCTAATTGTTGCCTGGTTATGTCTGCCATGATAAAAACCGGTCTCTTGTTTTTCCGCATGAGTTAATTCAGACATACAACCTTGAAGCGCAGTCCGTAAGTCGGAACTCATTACATAGTGATCGTATTGTCCGGACTGGGACTGATGATCTTTGATACGGTTTTTCTTACCGCTATCGGCCATAAAGGCAGAAAGATTGAGCAAGAATCCCGAATCGGATATTTTGATGCTGTAGCCGCCGACATCATTAATAAGCTTGCCGTTCAATTCATGCGAGCGCTCTTTTCTTTGGGTGATAGCCCCATGAACACCAAACAAAGCCAACAGGCTTTGAATTTCGTCGGCAAAAGTCTTACTTTGGCAGCTTAGAATAGCACTGCCGCGTTCTGTAGAGACAGTGCCGTCGGTATCAATAAGACCGGCCAAAAAGGGTAAAAAGTGGCGGTTCGGAGCTTGTTTGATCCACTGCGGCACTTTTAGGTTATGGCTTTTTTTGCCGGTCTGGTGATCAAACAATTCACTCGCCGCACTGGCTTTAAAACTGGCGACGGTAAAATCCCATACCGGTGTATTGTTTGGCGTGACTGTCGATACTACCTTAGCCTGGCAATCACAAAAAAGTTGAAAAAACTGTGCGTAACGTTCGACGACTTCACGCTCTGCCGCGCGTATTTTAAACACCAGACGTTTACCGTAGGCATCGGCTTTAAGCTGCCATTTATCGCGTGAAGAGGCGTAGGTGATATGTTTTTCGTAGGCTGAACCATCGCCCAGATGCGCCCCGGCGAACCAGGCTTTCAATGCTGATTTTTTATCGGCGCTCCACGGCAATTGGTAATGAACCAGGGCATCGGTTTCGTTAATTTCATCGGCGCGAACATACTGTAATTTATCATCCCTGTAGACCAGCACAGGATGCTTGATCGAAGTGGTCAGCGTACCCAGGTGGGAGCCAATCTCAATATTTTCATCGCTTGGGACGACTGTCGTCATGTGCTTCAAAATGGGGCGCATTTCGAAGCGGCGCGATTCGCGGTCATAACTAAGAATCTGTTGATGTTGCTCGGTTACGGCCTGCTTTGCTGTGACATAGCCTTTTTCTGTGCAGACGATGGTATCCGGCGCAACGCAACCCGCTTTTAATGTAAGCCCCGCCTCATGCACCTTGCCCAGAATATCGTCCATCGAATCGGCAATCGTGCCGGACACCGTGCAGTTAATCGTTGATGTCGCCGGTTTGTGTTCCAGTGCGCCGGCATTGGAAATGATGCGTCCGGCGGGAATGACGCCTTGGCGTAACGCCCACAGAAATTCCTTGTAACATTGCTCCTGCTTGTTTTTGTTTTTTTCTACTTCGGACAGCGCTTTGGCGACCCGTTGATAGGTTTCATCAATACAGCCGTCAATCGCTACGCCATCCTTGGTTTTCAGACGGTATTTTGTATCCCAAATATCCATTGAAGCGTCCTGAAAGGGTATTTCAGTGACGGTATTGGCGATGACATGAAGGTGTGCTGACATGGATAGTTTTTCCTGGCGGTTTGTATAGAGAGATGGAAATAAACTATAAATTCAGTACCTTAGCGGGCAGGCTGATTTATAGCTAAATATCTATATGTAGATATTATTTATTTGTTAGGCACAATATATAGTGTTCTATGGAAAAAACAATTGTTTTTTATGCGAAAAAAAAACGCTGGAAAACGGGCTTTCCAGGTTGTTGTTTTTTAAGGTTTGGGATTTATGCAATCAATTTTTTAGTGCGAAAAAAGTCATTTTTGACCCTTTTGCTTGCCGGTGGTGTGCGATTTGCTTAATGGAAAAGGTGTTACTCAGCGGCTGAGAGAGTATTCATTTTTAGATCAGATTAAAAGCATAACCACGAAGGCACGAAGAGCACGAAGAGCAAAATATTTAATTCAAAAATTGAAAACTTCGTGCTCTTCGTGCCTTCGTGGTGAAAAAGGCTTTTAGCCGGTTTTTCAGTCAACCAGGAAGTCGCCGCTCTGGTGTTGCCACATTGCGAAATATTTGCCTTTTTTATCGAGTAATTGCTGGTGCGTGCCTTGTTCAATGATGCGGCCTTTTTCCAGTACCACAATACGATCCATGCTCAAGATAGTGGAAAGGCGATGGGCGATGACAATCGCGGTTTTGTCTTTGATCAAATCGAAAATAGCCACTTGAATCTTTTTTTCAGTCAGCGAATCCAGTGCGCTGGTGGCTTCATCAAGCACGACGATCGGCGCGTCTTCGAGAAAGGCGCGAGCGATGGCGATACGCTGTTTTTCACCGCCGGACAGTTTAACGCCGCGTTCGCCGACCATCGTATCGAATTGCTCGGGCAGGTTTTCGATAAATTCCAGACTGTTGGATTTTCTGGCGACCTCGATAAGCTCTGTATCGCTAATATCCGCGCCTAAGGTAATGTTGTCCCGCACCGAGCGATGAAATAAATCCGGTTGCTGCGGCACCATCGATATTTGTTTGCGTAACGAGTCCAGCGTAAAGGCCTTGGCGTCAATGCCGTCAAAGGTGATGTTGCCTAGTTGCGGATCGAGAAAGCGGAACAGCAATTTGGTCAATGACGATTTGCCGGAACCCGACTGTCCGACCAGGGCGATTTTTTCGCCTGCCTTGATGTCCAGCGAAAAGTTTTCAAACAGGTGGGCCTGCTGTTGATTGCCTTCGTGGTAGGTAAAACCTAGCTCGTTAAAGCGGATCGCGCCCTGGGTTATTTTTAGCGGCTTGGCATGATTGTCATCACGTTCAATATCTTCCTGTCTGAACACCTCCGCCATTTCCGACGCATCGGCGAGCGCGGTGAAAAAGTTTCGGAAATTGCGCCCGAACTCCCATAAACGCTGGATCAGCATGATCATGATGGACTGGAACAGAACAAACTCGCCGACTTCGAAATGGCCGGTCTGCCATTTTCGGATCATCAGGTACACCAGCAGCAGTTCAATGCCGAATGTCATCAAGCCCTGTACGGCAAAGGAGATAAACATCAGAATCCAGGCGATTTTCTTTTTGCGGTAAACCAAATCCGAGGCCTGATTAACGCGCTTTTGCTCGCCCGCTTCCATGGCAAAGCTTTTGACGATAAAGATGTTGCTAACGGCATCGGAATAGACGCCGCCGACAGTGGAATCACCCTCGGCGACGGCTTGGTCGAAACGCAGTTTCCAGATCGAGTAGGCGATATTCCAGCTGATGAACAGCGCCACCCATACCAGGAAATACAGCGCAAACTCACGCTGTTGCTGATAAAAGATGGTAAAGGAAATACCTATCGCAAGGCAGTTCATGAAGAACTGGAACAGGAACCAGTCCATGATGATTTCGAAAGAACGCGAGAAGCGGTTCGCCTGTTTGATCAGGCTGCCGGAAAAGCGGTTTTCGAAAAAAGCGTATTTCTGTTTTTTCAGGACATCAAAACAGCGTTTTTCCAGCAGGTTTACGCCGCCGCCATCGAGCGGAATAATCGCGATTTCCAGCAAGCGCCACGACAGCCAGATACCGGTATAGATCAGGCAGATGATCTTCAAATTGTCCAGCATCATCGCCAGCGTCGCCTCGGAATAAGGCGACGCCAGACCGTTGGCGATGTTTTTATAATAAATCGGTGCGGATAAATCCAGCGTGATGGCGCAGCTTAAAGCGATGAGGGCTAACAGGAAAAACCATTTTTTTTGCCGGATAACCCGGCTGTATTCTCTGAATATAATGTCCATGGATGGTTTAGTAAGTATGACGGCGCTCGTATTATGAAGGATAAAGCGACCGGCGGCAGTGTAAACTTAAACTCAATCCGCAATTTATTCCTGGATTTCGTGCCGTTTTAGATCAATTAGCTGTTGAATTTACAATTGCTGTCTGCGGAAATCCAGATGTGAAATGGCTAGCGGGCCTAGCTCCGTCAGTTGTTGGAAAAGCTATCAAGAACGAGAGTGCATTACCTCACGCAGGACGGAGAATGTACTCCGCCCCCAACGTTTGGATACTTTAAGCTTTCAACTTAAGGCAGGATTGCTGAGTCACAGTTTCATCTGCGCCATCTGTCGATTATTTAAAACATCATCATCTGACGCCATTCTAATTTGGAGTGGCTTGATTCTGAGTATTTTCCCGACCCACCCAACAGTAAGCAATAATAAAAGCAATACCGCAAACTATCGCTGCCGATGAGTAGGTAAATTCGGGTTCCATCAAGTCCCAGTAATAGCCGCTGTAAAGACTGCCCAGCATTGCGCCCAGGCCGAAACTCAGGCTGCCGTATAAAGCCTGGCCCTTGCCTTGGTGCTGCCGTCCGAAATAAAGATGGACCAGATGTATCGCTGCCACATGCGCACCGCCAAAGGTGGCGGCGTGGAGTAGTTGGGCGACAACCAATAAAGCCGGGTAGTCGGCGCACCGGGCAATGATCAGCCAGCGGACAATGGCCAGGGCAATACTGGACAGTAAAATGGCTCGCAAGGAAAATCGTTTCAGCAATCGGCTCATGCACATAAACAAAACAATTTCCGCCAGTATGCCCAGCGCCCAGAAAGAACCGGTCAGGGTGGCCGAATAATGATGCTGTTTCAGGTAAATCGAATAAAAAACGTAATAGGGGGCATGGGCCATTTGCAGCAATATGCACACCGTAAAAAAGGCGATGATGTGCGGCTGCTTTATCAGTTGCATCATGCCGACCGGTGCAGACAGTTCCAGTTTCCGGGGAGGGGCTTCCGGGATGACCAGGCTCATACACCAGATCAACGTAAATAAAACGCTGATGACGATAGGAAGCACTGTAATCGGCCAACTGTCCAATAGCCAACCTATGCCTATTACCGCAATCATAAAACCGATTGAGCCCCAGAGCCTTATCTGGCTGTAACGGTGTGTTTCATTTTTTAAATGTAACAAGGTGATAGCTTCAAATTGCGGCAAGGACGCATTCCAGAAAAAACTGAAGACAATAGTTATCGACGCAAACCAGAAATAGCCGTGAACCAATAAAAAACCGGCAAACAATAAGACGGTAAAAAATGAAGCAATGCGGATTATGCCGAGGTTTTTCCCGGTATGGTCGGCAATCCAGCCCCACAGGTTAGGGGAAATAACTTTTGTAGCCGCTAATAGCGCGGTAAGTTCGCCGATTTCAACAGGATTAAATCCGCTCGCCTTGAGATAGAGGCTCCAGTAAGGCAAAAAACCACCTACCGCGGCAAAGTAAAAGAAATAAAACCCGGATAAGCGCCAGTAAGGAATAGACATTTAATAGCCGGCGGTTTCAGGGTGAGAACAATTCATAACGGGTAGTTTCCGTCAAGGTGATTCAAGGTGATAAAGAGCGCGCATAATAACCTAACCAAGGATGCCCACAGATTGTTATTATTATCTGTGTCATCTGTGGACAATAACAATGGTATGAATGGCGTTACAATGCTCAATTTAATGGCTCATCATCAGGTTGATAATTTATGAACACTCACGTAGCGAAATTTTATAATCTGGCTTTTGCGCTTGTTTTGGCATTGGCTAGTACCGTAGTAAGCGCCGCGCCGCGTATTGCCGTGTTGGATTTTGAACTGAAAGATCTGACGCTCGCTCCCGGTATACCGGCGGAAATTGCACGAACGGCTTCAGTCAAGCCGATGCTGGAGGACGAACTGAGAAAATCAGGCTATGAAATCGTATCGATCGATATAGCGTCTCAACAGCAGGCGACAGCAGGAACGGGTTATCTTTTTGATCATTCGGATGTTGCAGCTCAAATGGCCGGCAAATACGGCGCAGACTATGTGATCGTGGGACGATTGCATAAACCCAGTTTCCTGTTTGTTTATTTGATGGCTCATCTGATCGATGTTAAAAACGAACAACTGGTCGGTGACTACCTGTCGGAAGTGAAAGGCGGCGAAAAGAAATTAACTTTGAAAGGCGTGGAAAGCCTGACCGTTAAAATTAACCAAACGCTTAATCCGGTGCAGTGACCGGATTTTCATTATTGCACTATCATTTTAGGTGGAAGTCTTTATGCCGGAAAAACATGAAACCTGCCGCTGTCCCTGGGTGAGTCCCGACAAGCCCGATTACGTCGCATATCACGATGAAGAATGGGGAGTACCCTTGCATGACGACCGGCGCCTGTTCGAATTCCTTATCCTTGAATCCAGCCAGGCCGGGTTAAGCTGGTATACCGTACTGCGCAAACGCGATAATTACCGCATCGCTTTCGATGGTTTCGATCCTGAAATTATCGCCGGCTATGACGAGCGGAAAGTACAGGAGTTAATGGCGAATGCCGGTATTATCCGCAACAAGGCCAAAATTCTCGCCGCGATCAATAATGCCTCGAAATTTTTGGAGATCCAGTCGGCATTCGGCAGTTTTGACGCTTACATCTGGCGCTTTGTCGATGGCACGCCGGTCGTGAACGAAATCAAAAGCCAGCAGGATTACCGGGTGACCAGCCCGGAGTCGGATGCGTTGTGTAAAGACCTGCGCCAAAGAGGTTTTAAATTCGTCGGTTCAACGATCTGTTATGCGCACATGCAGGCGACGGGTATGGTGAACGACCATACGCTGGATTGCTTCCGAAGACGGGAAATTCTGGATGGATATAACGTTTAGGCGATTTTATAACCCTATAAAAATAAGGTAGTATGGTGTTCTTTGATGGGGGAGCCGGGGTTGCAAACGATGAACATAATAGCCAGATTTGGCCAGTTTTTGTTGATTGGGCTGTTTTTGTTGCCCGGCGCTGCATGGAGCACTTCGTTGGAGCAACAAAGAAACGACTTTTTGTTGGCTGAAAGGCTGATCGCTTCAGGAAATGAAGAAGGCTTTTTGGAGATCAGCGCCGGTCTGCTGGATTATCCGCTGTATCCGTATTTACGCTACCAGTGGCTAAAGGATAACTTGCAGCAAACCGATAATATCCTGGGTTTTTTAGCGACTTATAAAGACACCCGTTACGCTGGGTTACTTAGGGCCAAATGGCTGGATTACCTGGCAAAGCATGAGCGCTGGTTCGAGTTTAGCCAATATTATGAGATAAACGATGATACGGCCCTTGAGTGCCGATTTTATTGGGCAAACTATAAACTCGGTAATACCGTGCAGGTCCTCAACGCCGTCAAACGCCTCTGGACATCAGGCGATTCCCTGCCTAAAGAATGCGATCCGCTGTGGTCCGTTTTAACGCGGTCACCGGATTTAACGCCTGAACTGATTTGGCAGCGTTTTGCATCGGCGCTCAGAAAAAATCATCTACATCTCGCAGACCATGCAAAACGATTTCTCGGTAAGTCGGAGCAATTGATTGCCGATAGCTGGTTGCAAGTCCATAAAAAACCTGCGCTGATCCAGGCAAGTGACTTCAGGATAGGCGATGACAAACGCACGGGTCAGGTTTTTGCTCACGGCGTAGACAGAATGTCTCGATCAGACATGGATCTGGCGCTGACCGTCTGGGATAGCAGAAAGCCGTCTTTCTCTATAGACAGCCAAACCGCTCAATACCTGGAACGCAAGTTTGCACTAGCGCTGGCACGCAAACAGGACCCCCGGGCCTATAATCGCCTGGATCAATTGCTGAACTCTGACGAAGAGGTCAGGGAATGGAAAATCAGGGCGGCTCTCTATGAACAAAACTGGCCGCATATTACCCATGCCTTGGCGGGGTTGACAGCTGAAGAACAGGCTGATCCGAAATGGCGATACTGGCAAGCCCGATCCCTGGTTGAAACAGGGAACGCTGTGCAAGCACTGGCTGTTTACAACAAACTCGCCGAAGACCGGAGCTTTTATGGCTTTTTAGCCGCGGATACGGTTAATAAGCCCTATCAGTCATTAAACAAGCCGGTTTTTCTGGCCGACAATGAACTGAAAGCGCTGGCCGATGAAACGGATTTTAAAGTGGTCCGGGAATTTAACTATTGGAACCGCGACGTAGAAGCGCGCAGGCAGTGGTGGTTTGCCATCGGCAAATTGACCAAACAGCGGCTTATGATTGCGGCTAAACTGGCTCAGCAATGGCAATGGGACCAGATTGCCATCATGACCCTGGTCAAGGCGGATTATTGGGATGATTTGGAGCTGCGCTTTCCGCTTAAGTTTTTAGCCCAGGTCCAGGCCAATGCTTATCTGCAAGACCTTGATCCGTCGATTATCTTTGGCGTCATGCGTCAGGAAAGCATGCTGGATAAAAATGCCCGGTCAGCCGCGAATGCCCGTGGTTTAATGCAGATCATGCCGAAAACGGGCCAACAAATCGCCGGTAATCTGAATGAATCCTGGCAGTCTGAAAACAGCCTGTTCAATCCTGATATTAATATCAAGTATGGTGCTTTTTATTACAAGCAGCTGTTAAGTCGTTTTAAAGGACACTTTGCTTTGGCTACGGCGGCTTACAACGCCGGGCCTAATCGGGTAGCCAAGTGGCTTCCGGTTTCCAAACCCATACCCGCAGACATCTGGATAGAAACCATCCCTTTCAAGGAAACCAGGAAATATGTCACCGCGGTGCTTTCCTACGCCATGATTTATCAGCAACGGACACAAAGAAACACACTGAAAATAAAAAATTTGCTGCTGGATGTGCTGCCCGGCTAAAAATTGAGCTGATTTTTTTCAGTGTCTGTAAGATAATACGATGTTTGATAATAAGAATAACAGCCAAGGTATACGATACGGTATGGAGAAACAGCATAGCTTTACTCGCGAAGAATTATTGATGTCCGGTAGAGGTGAGCTATACGGGCCGAAAAATGCGCAATTGCCTTTACCCAATATGCTAATGATGGACAGGATCACCCTGATCACAGATGAAGGTGGTTTATACGGTAAGGGTGAAATCATTGCCGAGCTGGATATAACGCCCGATTTATGGTTTTTCGACTGTCATTTTCAGGGCGATCCGGTTATGCCCGGATGCCTCGGACTGGATGCCATGTGGCAACTGGTCGGTTTCTTTTTATGCTGGATGGGTGGTCCTGGTAAAGGCCGCGCATTGGGTGTCGGCGAAGTTAAATTTACCGGACAGGTGCTGCCCACCGCTAAAAAAGTTATTTACCGCGTCAATTTAAAAAGACTGATTATGCGTAAGCTGTATATGGGTATCGCCGACGCCACTATGGAAGTTGACGGCAAACTCATTTATGAGGCTACCGATCTACGCGTTGGTTTGTTTACTTCTACAGAAGATTTTTAGGAACTATTGTAATGAAAAGAGTCGTGGTAACCGGTTTAGGCATTGTTTCCAGTATAGGAAATAACCGGGTTGAGGTCGTCGATTCCTTGAAAGAAGGACGGTCAGGCATCGTTTTTGCCGATGTTTATAAAGAACTTGGCTTCAGAAGCCATATTCATGGCGCTATCAATATCGATCTGGACGCCTTTATCGACCGTAAAATCAAGCGCTTTATGGGTGACGGCGCGGCTTTTAACTATATCGCCATGCAACAGGCGATTGATGATTCCGGTCTGGAAGAAGCCGATGTATCCAATTACAGAACCGGCCTAGTAATGGGTTCCGGCGGTCCTTCAACGTCCAATATCGTTGACGCGGCTGATATTTTACGCGACAAGGGCATCAAAAAAGTCGGGCCCTATATGGTGCCCAGAAGCATGTCCAGCACCAATACCGCTTGTTTGGCGACGCCTTATAAAATTAAAGGAGTCAATTACACGATCAGCTCCGCGTGCGCGACTAGCGCCCATTGTATCGGTCATGCCATGGAATTGATCCAGATGGGCAAGCAGGATGTTGTGTTCGCCGGCGGCGGCGAAGAAGTGCATTGGACGATGTCGGTATTATTCGACGCGATGGGCGCGTTATCTTCCAAATATAACGACACCCCGACCACAGCCTCCAGACCTTACGATGAAACCCGTGACGGTTTCGTCATTTCCGGCGGCGGCGGTGTTTTGGTGATTGAAGAACTCGAACACGCCAAGGCGCGTGGCGCAAAAATTTATGCCGAACTGGTCGGCTATGGC
>SXIP01000093.1 GCA_005772825.1 Methylococcaceae bacterium
AAACAAATATCGGTGGGAACATTTGCGCTCATACCCAATAATTCACACATGGTTTTCCTCACAATGTTAATGATTAATAATCGGTAAGTTTATCAGCCGTTATATTGACGATCGTTGCCAAGCTGCTGAGACTGTACAAAGTATTGTCCAAAATCAGGTTAAAAGCATTTTTCACCACGAAGACACGAAATAATTAACTTAACGGCAGTGAAATTCCACCAGGGAACTTTTAAGGTTTTATTGTCTCCCAAAGGTTCCCAATTGGTTTTAACTGACAAGCAATCTACTCAAGGTAATCATTATGAAACATTTATATAAATCAACGGCGGCTTTTTTACTGTTACTTCCCCTCGGCTCGGCAAGTTTTGCCGCAGAGCCGCAAAAAGCTCCTGAACCAACTAAAGACATGCCGATGCACCAGGGGATGGGGATGGGCATGGGCATGATGGGCGGTATGAGCGAGGAACAAATGGACCAACACATGCGCGCCATGCAAGAGCACATGCTGGCGATGCACGATCTTTCCAATCAGATCCTGGCTGAGAAAGATCCTGCCAAGAAAGAACAACTCAAAAACCAGCAGTTGCAGCTCATGAAATCACATCATTCGCAAATGATGATGAAGCACTAACCGATGAAGTAAATACTTCAGTGTGGAGGTAAGCCGGTTTGCCCCCACACTTTAATATTCCGTGCAGGTACACAAACCCTGTGGGGCAAAAGCATGCTAATCGGCCAATAGTGAATCCGAAAACTTAAGCCGATGATACAATCGTTTTCGCTTGAAGCCTGTGTGCATATAAAATACACCGCTTTAAATTCCTATTCTTTGCGATTGATGCCATGAAATTTAATGTCTTTTTTACAAGCCTTTGCTTACTTGTCGCATGTAACGGTTTTGCCGCAGAAAAAACTGTCATACGAATCGGCGCTCAGGCCTTCGGAACGGTCGATTGGGAATTATCCGCCTTACAGGACGACCCGCAAACAAAGTCAGCCGATTTTCAACTGGAACTGCACAATGTCGCCAATGCCGAAGCCGGCAAAATTGCTCTGCAATCGGGCGCTGTCGATATGATCGTATCAGATTGGATTTGGGTTTCCAGGCTCCGCGCCAGCGGCGCCGATTTCACTTTTTATCCCTATTCGGATACCTCCGGTGCATTGCTTGTCCCGGAAAAAAGCGCTATTCATTTGCTACAGGATCTCAAAGGTAAGCGTTTAGCGATAGCCGGCGGCGAACTGGATAAAAACTGGCTCTTGCTGCAAGCACTGGCGCAACAGGAAAAATTTGACCTGAACGGCTCTGTGGAAAAAGTTTTCGGCGCGCCGCCGCTCATCAATGAGCAACTTAAACAAAACCATGTCGATGCCGCGCTCAATTACTGGCATTTTGCCGCCCGTCTTGAAGGCCAGGGTTATCGGCAAATCATTGACGGCAAGGGTATTTTAAAAGCGCTGGGATTTACTGAAAATGTGCCCGCTCTAGGCTATGTTTTCAATAAAAAATGGGCGGACAGCCATAAGCAAGCCGTTAACAGTTTCTTTAAAGCCAGCCAACAGGCTAAAAATCGTCTGTGTACATCTGATTCTGTATGGCAAAAAATTATTCCCCTGACCAAGGCAGACGATTTATCCACTCAAACCAAACTGCGCCAGCGCTATTGTGAAGGCCGCATCGAGCAATGGGGCGATAAGGAACAACAAGCGGCAGGCCGTATTTACACGCTGCTGCGCACGCTCAGTAACAATCAACTGACAGGGCCGTCGGAAACCCTGCAACCCGGCACATTCTGGTCCATTGAATAATATCGACCTGTTTTGATCAGTCTTAAGAAACTGTTGCCCGGCCTGTCTTTGCTGGCTTTTTTAGCGGTCTGGCAAGGCTTGTCCGTTTATTTACACAGCAACACGCTGCCGTCGCCGCAACAAGTCGCCGTCGTTTTCCTGCAAGGTTGCCAATCGGGCCAGCTTCCCTATCATCTGGGCGTCACCTTGTTGAGACTGGTCATCAGTTTTTCCATCGCGATGCTGCTGGGTTGTGCGATCGGCATTGTCCTGGGTCGCAATAAAAAGCTGGATGCGTTCTTCGATAATTGGCTGGTTATTTTTCTGAATGTACCTGCACTGGTCACGATAATCTTGTGCTATGTCTGGTTCGGCCTAGTTGAGTCAGCTGCGATACTGGCTGTCGTTGTCAATAAGCTGCCCAATGTAATCGTCACGATCCGGGAAGGCACGCGAGCATTGGACCGGGATTTACTGGAAATGGCGCGTTGTTATCATTTCAGCCGACGCAAGACGCTTGTGCATGTGATATGGCCGCAACTGCATCCCTTTGTCATGGGCGCTACCCGGTCGGGCCTGGCATTAATCTGGAAAATAATCCTGGTGGTCGAATTATTGGGCCGCAGCAACGGCATGGGTTACCAGCTGCATTTATTCTTTCAGCTATTTGATGTCGCCAATATCCTGGCTTATACAATCGCCTTTGTCGCCGTCATTCAATTGATAGAGTTACTGATTTTGAAACCGCTGGACAGAAAATCCCAACGCTGGCGCCGATAAAATGACTCCTGTCCACATTCATATCAACAGCAAAATTTACCCGACCGCGCAAAAACCGACTATCGCCAATCTTGATTTGTCGCTTGAAGCCGGTGAATTCATCTGCCTGGTCGGCGCCTCCGGCTGCGGTAAAACCACACTATTGAACATTATTGCCGGCCTGGATACGGATTATGACGGTGAAATCAGTGTCGGTAGCCAACACACGGCTCCCAAAATAGGCTACATTTTCCAGAACCCGCGCCTCTTGCCCTGGCGAACCGTCAGAGAAAACATTGAACTGGTGCTTGATAAGCAACAATCGCCCGAATTGATTGCGCCATTGCTTGAGGTCATGCAATTAACCGAGGTGCAACACGCTTACCCTGAACGCCTGTCATTAGGCATGAGCCGCCGGGTATCGATCATCCGCGCGTTTGCCGTGGACCCTGATGTATTGCTGATGGATGAGCCCTTTGTGTCGCTGGACGCGCCCACAGCGAGGCAGGTCAGAGAATTGTTGCTGAAACTGTGGCAACAACGTCCGCACACCGTTTTATTCGTCACCCACGACCTGCGCGAAGCGATTGCGCTGGCCGACCGACTGGTTTTTTTGTCGGCGGGACCGATGAATGTCATCTGCGAAATCACCGTGCCGATTGCCCGGAGTGAACGCAATAATGAATCTACTGTTGAGGCCTTTCGGCAACAGTTGTTAAACGAATATCCGGCCATTAAACAATTGTTGTAAGACCTATCGAACACCGATGTCGCTAACAGTGCGTTTTTACTAAAAACGGTTGCGGAATGATTGAAAATATTCGATACTCTCAGACCATCTGTGCTTGTTTTATACTTATCGCATGGCATTATCGGTACCTTCATCCCGCCTGGCGGAAAGGTCTTGGGATGAAAAGATTAACAAAACCGGCAATGATGTGAAATCACTAGAGAACAGTCACTGGGTTTGACCTACAACTATTTGGAGACTAACTAAATATGAAAAAAATAATAATTTTAGGGTTGGCAGTTGCCGGTATTGCATTCACATCACTGACCGCATCTGCTGCTACCGACGACAAATACCCAGCCTCAAGTTTCGAATCCAAGGTCATTTATACAGATCCGGATGCCGCCGCTCAAACCACCGAGGCAGACAGTAAATACCCGGCCTCAAGCTTCGAGTCCAAGGTCATTTATTCAGACCCGAGCGCTGCTGCTGCTCAAACGCCCGAAGTGGATGCCAAATACCCGGCCTCCAGTTTCGAATCCAAAGTCGTTTATATCGACAAGGATTATGTTGAGCAAAGCCAGGATAAAGATGAATCCGATCCCAAATATCCGGCAGCCTACTTTAAACCCAAAGTCATCTACCCATAAGCGGACTTGGTCAGGCGGCTGTTATTTGCAAACAGCTTGAACTGCGTGGACTTTTCACACAGGAAAAACGCCGAACACTAAAACGAAGAGATTAAATGCCGGGCTTTATGGTAGAATTGCCCGCTTTGCCCCGATAGCTCAGCAGGATAGAGC
>SXIP01000094.1 GCA_005772825.1 Methylococcaceae bacterium
CGACGGACAAATTCGCGCGGAAGTCCATGACGCCCTGAGCGATACCTTGATTAATAAAGTCGTCTATGACAACTACGGCACCACCGTCGGCTTCATCTCCATCCCCGACATCAACGGCAACGGCGTCGCCGAACTGGTGCGCCTTCGGGAACAACCCGGCCCGCAAAAGCTGTTTGCCGAAGTGCGTGATGGACGGACCGGGGCGTTGATTCAGGGGATGTATTTTTAAGGTACGTCTGAGGTCGGGCAACATCTTTTCGTTGCCCGACATTTCGAGGCATGGGAATGTCGGGCATAAACAGCATGCCCGACAAGACTAATTGCACTGGTTCCCCGAGTTCCAGTAGAAATAATTTATTTATGGGTCAAGACTCCCCCCAAACGAGGAAATTGCTATGGATATAGTACAAATTAGACGCCAATTAATACTGATACTTTTCTTGTTGTTTAGCCAAGCCACGCTGGCAGATTTAAACACAGGCCTGTTAGCTTATTGGAACTTCAACGATTGCACAGCAACGGATACGAGTGGAAACGGAAAAAATGGCGAACTAAAAAATAATACGTCTTGCGTTGATGGTGTATCGAATAAGGCTATTCATTTACAAGGAAATGGGTATATGGAAGATAGTGGCGGCCATGTCATCCTGCCAACATTTAATTTTTCTGAAATGCAAAACTATTCAGTTTGCTTATGGGTTAATGAGCAAGGCATGACTGCATATGACGGCGAGGCCTATATAAGCTTTGGCGATCATCAAGATGGCATGTTGGTAATAGGTCATTTATTTGAGAGTTTAGTGATTTCCAGTGGACGTACGTTTCAGGGAGGAGGTGTACAAGTAGCCTATGATTCTAACGACAACAACAAATTTATTCACTATTGCCTAACCTATAAAAACACTCACCTTAGAGCTTTTAAAAATGGAAAATTATTGGGTGCTGTCATAGAGACAGTATCCGCGATCAATAATAATCATGCCGCGTTAGGACGACACTGGTGGTATCAAGGAAGCGCAACATCGACTCGCTTTATTGGCGATATCGACGCTGTTCGTATTTACAATAGAACTCTTTCAGACTCGGAGGTAATGGAGATATATCAAGCGAAGGAGCAATTTACCATCAATGCTACCCCGCTCGTCTCCCTGAACGACATCAACAAAGACAACAGCCCCGAAATCGCCGTCATCACCTATAACCCCACCCTGAAAAAATCCACCGCCACCGTGAAAAACGCCCAAACCGGCGCATTGGTCAAGCAAATCCCTCTCAACGGCCAATTTGTGCCGAGTAAAGCCAATGTGTTACCTGACCTGAACGGCAATGGTGCGCCCGAAATTGCCGTGCTTGGTGTGCGCAGCAGTGACCAAGCCGTGCAGGTAGAAGTACGCGACAGCCTCAGCGGCGTTAAACTCAGCGCGGTGGCGTTTGATTCGACTTTCACCTCCCTGGACTTAGGCGTGGTGCGGGACATCAGTGGAAAAGGCACAGCAGGTCTGGCCGTGTTGCAACAAAGCGACACCGAACTGCGGGTACAGCTTAAAAATGCCTTGAGCGGTGTGCAAATCCGCGACATCAGTTTCAGCGCTGGTTATAAGGGTATCGACCTGATAGTGCTAGGCGATCTCAATGGCAACAGAGCCAAGGAAATCGCCGTGCTGGCCGACAATAAAACCGCCACCGCCGCCGATACCGTGGAAATCCGCGACAGCAAGACCGGCGTGTTAATCCGCACCATCAGCTACGGCACCGGCAAAGGTCCCCAACAATTGATGAATTTGCCGGACATGAATAACAGCGGCGGCGCTGAATTAGCGGTACTGCGGGCCAACACGGCAAGGGTGTTATTAAAAGACGCCAAAACCGGCTTGGCGGTGAATACGCTGGATTATGCCTTGCCGCAACCGTTCAAATTGGCGCGTGTCGCCGACAGCAGCAGCCAAACCAATCTGGCGATGCTGGGCGTACGCACGGCCAACGGACAACCTCGCGCCGATGTCCATGACGCCCTGAGCGATACCTTCATCAACAAAGTCGTCTTCGACAACTACGGCGCTACGGTCGGCTTCATCTCCATCCCCGATATCAACGGCAACGGCGTCGCTGAACTGGTGCGCCTCAGAGAACAACCCGGCCCGCAAAAACTATTTGCGGAAGTGCGTGATGGTCGAACCGGGGTGTTGCTTCAGGTGTTGTATTTTTAAGAGCGCAGACAGAATTTTTGTAATTACTCAGCTTGTTCCCAAGCTCTGGCTTGCAGAATTCTCGAAGCTGGAGCTTCTTGGATTTGAGTTCCCAAGCGAAGCTTGGGAACCAGCGAACTTTCTTCTACAGTGCTGGTGGAAAAATAGTTATAGAAGCAGTAGCTGATAAAACGACATTTAAATTCCCCTCTCCCTGAGGGGACAAGTTGTCCAAGTTATTTCGTGCGCGTTCCTAAATGGGAGTTGCTAACCATTTCAGCAGGATGGCGTACAAGTCGTTCGGCAAAACGGGTTTGGAAATGAATTCATTCATCCCTGCTTCCAAACACCGCTCTCGATCGTCTTGAAAGGCGTTGGCGGTCATCGCCAATATGGGGGTCTGATGATAAGTGGGTAGTTTTCTGATTAATTTAGTGGCTTCAAGACCATTCATGACCGGCATTTGCATATCCATCAAAATTAATTCATAAACCGTGTTGCCGGCCATATCAACAGCTTGCTGGCCGTGACCGGCAACATCCACCTGAAGTCCGGCAACTTCACTGAGCAGTTCCAGGGCGATTTCTTGATTTAATGGGTCATCTTCCACCAGTAAA
Organism: Methylococcaceae bacterium; assembly: GCA_005772825.1. Lineage (GTDB taxonomy): Bacteria > Pseudomonadota > Gammaproteobacteria > Methylococcales > Methylomonadaceae > SXIP01. The sequence continues at coordinate 2,804 of SXIP01000094.1, forward strand.
ATACGCCGCCCTTTAGAAACTCCCTGCAAAGCCGACACAGGGTCTGCATGGTTGGAGGCTGTTTTAGGTGTGTAAGTTGCCCCACGTACTTTACCAAGCCGGGCGGTGAGCCAAAACCGGCTGCCTTGCCCAAGCACACTCTCAACGCCGACTTCGCCGCCCATAAGAAATGCCAGACGTTTATTAATCGCCAGACCTAAGCCCGTACCGCCATATTTGCGTGTGGTAGAGTTGTCAACCTGTTCAAAGGCTTCAAATACTTTATCCAGTCGTTCCGGCGGAATCCCTATACCGGTATCTTGCACCTCAAAACGGATCATATAATCATCATCGGTTTCCGCCAAAACACGGATGTGTAGCTTGATTAAACCCGATTCGGTAAATTTCAGCGCATTGCCCATGTAGTTGATCAAAACCTGCGACAGCCGCATGGGGTCACCAAGCATTTGTTCGGGTACACCCTTCATTTCGGTCAGAAACTTAATGGGCTTGGATTGCAACTGTGCGGCAAAAATGGCATTGACATCAGCGACCACGTTAGCGATAAAAAACGGCATTTGTTCCAAGATCAATTGTCCGGCCTCAATTTTGGACAAATCCAATATATCATTTATTAAATATAACAAATGATTAGCGGCTTTTGTGATATAGCCGAGCATTTCTTCTTGCTTGGGGGCTAAACCGGTACCGCTAAGGATATGGGTGAAGCCAATAATGGCGTTCATCGGGGTCCGAATTTCGTGGCTCATATTAGCCAAAAATACGCTTTTAGATCGGTTTGCCGTTTCAGCATGATTTTTTTCCGCCTTGAGTTTTTCGCTCTGGCTCATATCCTGTATGACCAATACACAAACCACACCCACCGAACTTTGGCTTGCCGCCAATGAATATTGCACACTAACACTACTGCCATCCTGGGTAATAAGCTTGGCCGGTCTGGCAATATGAGAAAGGGCTTGGCCTGACAGCGCCTGATTGAGCATTGTTTGCCAATTCAGCCCGGGCTCTTCATCAATCAACTGCAGCACTTCACCAACGCACTTGCCCAAGACTTCATTCAATGGCGTTTGATTGATGGCTGTAGCCGCATTATTCATGAATACCACGCATCGTGTCGCATCAATGGTCACCACGGCGTTGGTTATTGCCGACAGTGTCGCACTGAATAATTTACGTTGGTCGTCTAACTCACGATGCAGACGGGCTTTCTCAGTGGAGTTCAGTACGGCTTGTTTCAAACTTGCGGGCGTAGCGCGATTTTTTTCCAGAAAATCCAAGGCGCCGGCCTGCATTGCGGAAACAGCTAACTGGGTGTCGGCATATCCGGTGAGAAATACAATGGCAGGCATCTCTAATGACGTGGCCTGGCAAATTTCGCGCATGATCTCCAGACCGTCGATATCAGGTAACCGATAATCCAGCAAAACGCAACTGGGGTTGATTTCACGAATCAAATTAATGCCTTTTCGGCCCAAATCAGCTTCCAGAACCGTATAGTCTGAATCCAGATAGCGTTTGTACAGTAGTCGATCCTCGTCAGAATCATCAATAATGAGTACGGTGGGCTTAGCTGTTTGCATAATTAGTCTGAAAGCACATTTATCAGGTATGGGAGTTACTAGCCAACAAAAATACGCGTTCAGCAATGGCTTATTGATGTCGGTTGTTTTACATTCTACTAAACTTGTTATAGGACAGTTAATAATATTTCCGATCCATAAACCGTCCTCAGCATGAAAAATGCCGGGGTTGTAAACAATTTCGGTTGCAATCGTGCAATCTATAAAACAGAATGCAATCTTAGAATGTGCTGTTAGCGTAAACCTTAAGCTAATCGAAAAACTATCGTTTGAAAATCCCTTATCCCTTAACTCTAGGGCAGGATGTTTTCTTCGTCCAGTCACTAGTCGATAGTTTTCAAATTGGCCGGAGGTTACCAGCTTATCTCGAGCCAAATCCGCCTATAACTCATGAACGCTAAAAACAATTCATTTACAGCCCAATCTCGCGGCATAAGCAGTGCTTATGAGCTGACCGATTGTGACCGCGAGCAAATCCAATTTCCAAATGCCGTCATGCCGCACGGTGTCCTGTTGGTTGTGACTGCCGGGGAGTTTCTTGTCATTGGAAGCAGCGCCAATTCATCCACACTGTTAGGACTTGACGCCGGGCAAATACTCGGACAACCGCTTGATTTTGTGACCGGGCCTGTGGTCGCTCAAGCTATCCGGGCATCGTTGTCAGCCTTAGTGATGGCGGCAACGCCCTGCTTGATAGGTTGTTTTGAAACCTTGCACGGCAACCGGCTGTTTTCCGTTCTCGGCCATCGATCCGGCAATGTGTTCATTTTAGAATTTGAAGCCATTAATTCGAACACTAGTGTGGCTTCAGTCATAGGGCATTCCGCGCAAGTCAAAAACAGCCTGTCCGCTTTACAAGCCGCCGATAATTGGCAGACAGGCATGGAAATCGCGGTCCGTGAACTGAAACAATTGACCGGATTCGATTCGGTACTGGGTGTGCGATTTCTTGATGATGGCTCATTTCAGGCTGTTGCCGAAGCCCGCGAAGCACATATTCCCTCCTATCTCGACAAACGCTTCCCACGTTCCGACATCCCGGAGCCGGGCCGTAGACAAATGCTCGTGATGCCTCAGCAATACATGCCGGACCTGTTTTATGAGCCCGTACCTATTATCATGTCGGATTACCTGGAAACACCGCAGACACTTGACCTGACTTATGCCGCATTGCGGAGCGTTTCGCCTATTTGCCGCCGTTTTTACCAAAATATGGGCATACGCTCCCGCTTGTTGCTGTCGTTAGTCAATAACGGCAAGTTGTGGGGGTTTATCAATTGCTGGAGTGATACCCGGCATTCTGTTTCTTACGTTGACCGTCTCGCTTACCAGGGGTTTGCCGATACCGCAGCATTATTATTGATAGAAAAAGAAAAAACCGAACAACAGCAACAAGCCTTGTCAAGCAAGCGGCATCTTATGGCTATCGCCAATACACTTAATGAGGCCGCCGATTTTAACGTAGCATTGCGCAACTTGCCGCATCTACTGGTCGACAAACTTGATGTCGATGGCGTGGTTTTAGTGACCGATGGTTTTACGGTAAGCGCGGGACAAGTACCGGAACCGGCGCTGATCAATGTATTGATACCCTGGCTTGAAAAGCAGCCCGAATGTTTCATGACCGATAAACTCGCTTCATTGTTTGAGCCGGCGGGAGCTTATGGCTCATCGGCTGCCGGTTTGTTGGCAATACGCTTGCTGCAACCGGGGCAGTATTTGTTAGGCTTTCGCCCGGAATGGGTTTATGAAGTGGCTTGGGCGGGCAACCCCGAAAAACCGATGGTCATTGATGCCGACAACGGTCAGCCGCGGTTGACGCCACGAGGCTCGTTTGAGGAATGGAAACAGGTCGTTAAAGGCTGCGCAAGGCCTTGGCTCGACCACGAACAGGAAGCCTGGCGGGACCTGCATAAAGCGCTGCTGTTCGGGCAAAACGCCGAAAAAAACCAGATTCTGAAAGTACGCCTGGAAGAAAGCAACGGCGAGCTGGAATCCTTTGCTTACATCGTTTCGCATGATTTGCAGGAACCGTTGCGCGGTATCCAGAATTTTTCACAGCTTTTGAGCGATGAAAACAACGGACAGACGATCACAGACGATCAACGCATGTGGCTTAATGTAATTATTAATTTAAGCGCGCGTATGCACAATCAAATCGAGGCATTATTGCAATATTCCCGCGCCAATCAGCAAGTGCTGAACGTGACGCTGGTTAACCTAAACCAGTTGCTAATGTCGGTGCGGGAAGATTTGGCGACCCGCATCGCCAAGACTAACACGCAAATAGTAATCCCCCGGCCATTGCCTGAGATATATTGTGATGCCGTCCGTATCCGGGCCGTGTTTGAAAACTTGATTACCAACGCCGTCAAATACAATGACCAATCCGAAAAACGGGTTGAAATCGGCTATACCGAAACTACACCGTTAACGTTTTATGTCCGTGACAATGGTATCGGCATCAAGGACGAGCATCGACAGATGATCTTTACGATATTCCGACGCCTACATGGACGTAATGATTATGGCGGCGGCACCGGCGCAGGTTTGACCATCACTCAAAAACACATTGAACGCCAGGGTGGGAAGATTTGGCTGGAATCGGCTCCAGACCGGGGAACCACTTTTTATTTTACCATTGCACCGGAGTTTGAATTGATGCAACTCGCTTCGGCAAGCTCCATAAGTTGAGAACAATGATGCTTACTATCGAAACCGGCGAAACCGCTACTACACTTGAGCCGGTTACCGCGGCAAATGTTACTTTAAACAATTGCGACCGTGAACAAATACAGCTTGTCGGGGCAATCCAACCGCACGGGGTTTTGCTTGTCCTTGAAGAAGGCAGTCTGCGCATCCTGCAAGCCAGCGAAAATTGCGGTGATTTTTTAAATATGCCTTGGGAAAATCTCGTCGGCAACAATATTGATGTTCTGTTGGGTGATGAAAACGGCAAAACCTTGCGTACGGAATTGGCGGTCAAGAATATTCATAAGGCTATGGCTCACGTACTCACGCTGCCCTCTTTATCCTGTTACGATCAAGCTTTGCATGTCTTCGCCAACAGCATTAACGGCGTGGTGCTGCTCGAACTGGAGCGGACCGACCCAACATTCCAAACCGCTTCCGCTGTTTTGTATGATTTGCGCGAAGCCATGCAGAGTTTCCAATCGAGCTCATCGCTCCAGATTTTTTTAGACCGTGCCGTGGCACAAATCCGCGATTTTAGCGGCTTTGAACGGGTGATGGCTTACCGTTTTGCCGCTGACGGCAGCGGCGAAGTGATCGCCGAAGCCAAACTCGAAGAACTGGAATCCTATTTATCGCTACATTATCCGGCCAGTGACATTCCGGCCCCTGCCAGACGCTTGTTCGCACTGAGTCCATTGCGGCATTTGCCCGATGTCGATTATACGCCCGTACCCTTATTGCCTGCCGACACGATAGCTTCCGTTGATTTGAGCTATGTTAACTTGCGTAGCGTATCCGTCATGTACACGGACTATTTGCGCAATATGGGCGTTAAAGCCACCTTGGTGATGCCCTTGTTCAAAGCCGGTGAATTGTGGGGACTGATTTCCTGTATGCAGCACAGCAGCCCCTTGTATCTGCCTTTTGAACGGCGTATACCGCTGGAGTTTTTATCACAAATGGTGTCGCAACTGTCGGAAAGCCGAGAAGGGTTGGATCAACTGGAATACCGTAAGCGGCTTGACAATGTCCATGAACAGCTGGTTTTCAAAATGACTAAAGCCGATTCCCTGAACCAGGCATTGATGCAGGAAGAAACCAATTTATTGTCAGGCATTGACGCCTCCGGTGTGGCCTTGCTGGCGGATGCAAATCTTACGCTATTGGGCAAAACCCCCAGCCCGAAAGAAATCGGCAACGTGGTGGAATGGCTGGCCCGGCAGCAAGAAGATGTTTTCGCCACCCATACGCTAGGCGTCGACTTTAGTGACTCCTTACAGTTTAGTGATGAATCAAGGGGATTATTGGCTGTCCGTTTATCGCGTAAATCAAAGGACTGGCTGATCTGGTTCCGTTCGGAGCTTGTATCCGAAGTGCATTGGGCGGGTGATCCCGGCAAACCCATGGAAATCGACGAAACCAACGGCGAAATTATCCTGAAACCACGCGCATCGTTCGCGCGTTGGAAGGAATCCGTACATGGACAATCCCGCCCGTGGTTGGCCTGTGAACTTGATTATGCAGCGCGTCTGCGTCATAGCATTTTCGGCATGATTGTTGAGCGAGCCTGGTTGCTTGCTCAAATGAATGCGGAACTTGAACGCAGCAATCTTGAGTTGGACGCATTCGCCTACGCGTCTTCACACGATATGAAAGAGCCGCTACGCGGCATCCATAACTATGCCGAATTTTTAAAAATGGAAGAAAGTGGGCGCTTATCCGAAACCGGCCGCCTGCGCTTGGACACCATTTTACGGCTGACGGAACGCATGGCGGATTTACTCGACTCCTTACTGCAATATTCCCGTATCGGCAAAAACAAACTCGAACGCCACCCCTGTGCGATCAACGATTTGGTATACCCGTGTATCAAGCTTATAAAAGAAACATGGCCCGATAAAAATATCAGCATCGAGATTAGGGGCAATTTGCCTGTAATCGATTGTGACCGCGTTTGGATCAGCACGGTATTCCAGAACCTGATCACCAATGCCGTCAAATATAATCAGCAGCCTGACGTAAAAATCGAAATAGGCTGTGATGAAACTTGTAGCCCGCCGGTTTTTTATGTCCGGGACAATGGTATCGGCATCGGACAGGAACATCAAAACAGCATTTTTGAGCTCTTTCACCGCCTGCATGGACGCAATGAATATGGTGGAGGCAGCGGGGCGGGTCTGACCATTGTCAGACGCGTAATCGAACGGCATGGCGGACAGATTTGGTTAAAGTCTGAATTAGGCCAAGGCAGCACTTTCTTTTTTACCTTATCACCCGCCAACCACGTTAGGAGTATTCATCATGGAGAAATCTAACCCCATTTTTATCATTGAAGATTCCGATGAAGATTTTGAAGTTCTTTGCTGGGCGTTGAAACAGGCCGGTAATACGCGGCGCATTGAACGGGCTTCACGAGCCGAAGAAGTATTCGCGCGGTTCAATCTTGTCGAAAAAACGATAACAAGCCCCCCTACCCCCGCCCAACGCCCTTGCCTGATCTTGCTTGACCTTAACCTGCCGGGCGTCAACGGCCGGGACATTCTCAGCCGCCTGCGCCAATCGGATGAATTCGGTTTTATCCCTATTGTAGTGATGACGACATCCAGTAATCCACGTGATATTGAAGCCTGTTATCGCTTGGGTGCGTCAGGATACATCGGCAAACAGTTACACCTTGAAAAATTTGTCGAAAAAATCAAGGGACTGATCCAGTACTGGTTTAATACCGTCACATTACCGCTGTAAAGTAACTTGAGGAGAGGTGGTCAATGTCCGGCTTATTTTTGATTCTATTGATTTTAGGCATTTTTTATCTGCTTTACGCCGCTCTACGACAATCCTATCAATTAAACTATATTGAGAATTTCAGCTTTCATCCAGCGCTTAAACAAAAGCTCAAAAACAAACACCCGGCGTTGAGCGATGCGCAGATGGACTTGGTTTTCCAGGGCCTGCGCGATTATTTTTATATCTGCAACAAGGCCAAACGCAGGATGGTTTCGATGCCGTCGCAAGTCGTTGACGATGCCTGGCATGAATTCATTTTATTCACCCGCAATTACCAGTTATTTTGCCAAAAAGCATTGGGGCGTTTTTTACATCACACGCCCGCCGAAGCGATGCGCACACCGACACTCGCGCAAGACGGCATAAAACGGGCCTGGCGTTTAGCCTGCCGCAAGGAACATATAAACCCCAAAACACCGGTCCGATTACCCTTGTTGTTTGCCATCGATGCACGACTGAGTATTGCGGACGGTAAGTTTTACAGCCTTGATTGCCGGGCCGCACAAGATAACAGTTACTGCGCCGGTCACATCGCTTGTGGCGGCGGTTGCAGCGGCGGGGACGGCTGTGGCGGCGATGGCGGATGTGCCGGCGGTTGCGGTGGTGATTAAGGTTTTGGTATTTTCCACAACAGCAGATGCCGAAAAACAGATATAGATAACGAAGTTACAAAGTTCCCTCTCCCTCAGGGAGAGGGCTAGGGAGAGGGGAATTTATATGTCGTTTTATCAGCTTCTGCTTCTATATCTGTAAAAGTCCGCCTAATGACCGGTAGAGCGGTCTTTAAGTTTTTTGTGATTTTCGTGGAAAACACCAACCAGGCAGGATTCAATAATAATGAAACAGGGCCAGCAGAATGCGTAAAATACCCCAACTTTTCCCTAAGGATATCCTGCCATGACGCATAGCCATCATCCTGTTCAACCACCCAACCGCCAGACCCTTTATGTCGCCATCGCTCTCGTTTCCGGCATAGTTATCGGCGAATTGCTGAATCTGACACTCGGCGGGTCGGATCCCCTGCTCAAGCAAATCATCGGGGTTTTCTCGGTGCTGACCGATGTTTTCCTGAGGCTGGTCAAGATGATTATCGCGCCGCTGGTTTTTGCCACGCTGGTGGTCGGTATCGGCGGGCTCGGCAATATCCATACGGTTGGCCGCATCGGCATCAAGGCGATACTGTGGTTTTTCTCCGCGTCGATTGCCAGTCTGTTGCTGGGCATGCTGCTGGTGAATGTGTTTGAGCCGGGGCTTTCCCTGCACATGCCCTTACCTGAAGTCGGCGCGGCGACAGGCCTGCATGATGTCAAGCCGACGCTGTCGGCGTTCGCCCAGCACATGTTCCCCAAAAGCATTATCGAAGCGATGGCGAACAACGAGATTTTGCAAATCGTCGTGTTCTCGCTGTTCTTCGGTGTGGCCTGCGCGTCCCTGGACGAACTGGCGCGACCCACACTCAAATTGCTCGATTCATTGAGCCACATCATGCTGAAAGTCACCAGCACCGTGATGCACTATGCGCCGGTAGCGGTTTTTTCGGCGATTGCCTCGGTTATCGCGCAAAACGGCATCGGTGTGTTATTAACTTACGGCAAATTTATCGGCGAATTCTATTTTGGGCTGTTGATGCTGTGTACTTTGCTGGGTGGCGTCGGCTTTCTGGTTCTGGGACGCCGGGTGTTTTCGCTGATTCGCCATATTCGCGAACCGATGCTGCTGGCTTTCGGTACGGCCAGCAGCGAAAGCGCTTATCCGAAGCTGTTGCAGCAACTGGAACGTTTCGGTTGCGATGAAAAAGTCTGCGGCCTGGTATTGCCTTTGGGTTATTCGTTTAATCTCGACGGCAGCATGATGTATATGACTTTCGCCGTGCTGTTTATCGCCCAGGCTTACGGCATTGACATGGCGCTTGCCGATCAGCTGGTCATGCTGCTGGTGTTGCTGTTTACCAGCAAGGGCGTGGCCGGTGTGCCCAGGGCTTCATTGATTGTCATAGCGGCGACCTTGTCGATGTTCAATATTCCCGAAGCGGGTTTGTTACTGTTGCTGGGTATCGACCAGGTTCTGGATATGGGCCGCAGCGCCACCAATGTGTTCGGTAACAGCATCGCTTCGGCGCTGGTCAGCCGCTGGGAAAATGCGTTACGAAAATAAGCAGGCATACCTGATTCAATAACCACATAATTGACGGAAGGTCATCATGAATCAATCCAAACCAACTACCGAATTACTTGACACCCGTTGCTGCATCGTTGGCGGCGGGCC
>SXIP01000001.1 GCA_005772825.1 Methylococcaceae bacterium
ATTCCAGGAAAAACGCCATCAGGCCTTCAATCGCCAACGGCGCGCCGAAAACATCGCCGACATAATGCGAAAAATACGACCAATTCATGCCGAACTCGAATTCCATCGTCAAGCCGGTGGTCACGCCGAGCGCGAAATTGATGCCGAATAATTTCCCCCAAAACTGCGTCATGTCTTTATAAATTTCCCTGCCGGTCATGACATAAGTGGATTCCATAATCGCCAATAAAAACGACAGGCCCAGCGTCAACGGCACAAACAGGAAATGATATAAAGACGTGGCGGCAAACTGCCAGCGCGATAAATCAACCACACCCTCTGAAATCATAAAACCCCCGATTTAATTACAAAAAATGACAAAACTTATCTGAATGAGCGCTATCTGCTTACCCTACAATGATGCTTCAGGCCATATACCCCAGTTCTTTAACCGCATCTTCAGTACGGAAAAACACCTTGCCGGGTTTTAACTGCGCCAGAAAATCGGTTTTTTCCAGCTTATCCATGACCGGTCCCTTGGCTTCCGAAATATTCAGCGTTTTACCTGCGGCTTGCAGGCTATGATTAAACTGTTCCAGCGCTTCCAGCGCGGTTGTATCAATGTCGCTGACCGAGGTGAAAATAAGCACGACATGCTTGGTGTTCGGTTGCCGTCTTAATTCCGCGCCAAGATAGTCTTCAATATAGCTAATATTGGCGAAGGTGATGCTTTCATCAATGCGCACCAGCAACAGGTGGTGCCAAGTTTCTACGCTGTGGCGTTTGATGTTACGAAAATGTTCGGTGTCCGGGATGCGTCCGACCACCGCGATATGCGGATGGCTGGTTTTGCGTAAGTGGCTACCGATAGTCAGGATAATCCCCAGGGTAATGCCTTCTTCGATACCCAGGATTAATACGCCTAACAAGGTAGCCAGTTCGGCCATGCCGTCGCCGCGATCATAGCGCCAGGTATGAATAATGTGTTTTATCCTCACCAAGCGGAAGATGGCGACCAAAATGATGGCGGCCAACGCCGATTTGGGAATGTTGGCGAACCAGGGGCTGAAGAAAATAACCGCAAGACCCAGAATTGATGCGGCAATCAGCATCGCCATTTGCGTGCGTGCGCCCGCCGAAAAATTCACCATGGTGCGGCTGAAACCACCGGCAACCGGCATGCCGCCGGATACCGCCGCAGCGATATTAGCGGCGCCCAGGGCAATCAATTCCTGGTTAGGGCTGATTTTTTCACCTCTGAGATTGGCGGTCACTTTGGCAATGGCGACACTTTCCACATAAGCAATCAAGGCAATAAAGGCAGCATCGGGCAGCAACAGTCGCGCGCGTTCCCATGTATTCTGCGGCAAGGATTCGCTTAAAAAACCGATGCCGAGTTCCGGGAAGCCTGACGGTACCGAACCGACGACGGCTATCAGTTGTCCGCTCAGGTTAAAATAACTGACGGCAGTGGTTGCCAGTACGACTGTTAACAACGGTCCGCATTTGCTGATTGCTGTGATCAGCGAGGGCTTTACATGTAGCTTTTTAAGGACAGAGGTAATCGGTTTGCCGAAAAACAGCAATAAAGCCAGGGCGCCCGTGCTGATGAAAACGGTGGCGTTGATGGTCACACCGGAAAAATATTCGTTATAGCAGGCGACATCAATACCGCATGACGGTGATTTCAAACCAGCCAGTTGCGGTATCTGGCTGGCCATAATCAACAACGCCGCGCCGCTGGTAAAACCGGCGAGCACCGGATGGCTGATAAAATTGACCAGTCCGCCCATGCGCATTAACGCCATCAACAACAGGATCAGCCCGCTTTCCGCCGACAGGATCAATGCGCTTTGTACCGGATTACCCAGCGCACTGACTTCGGGCGCTGTTAATGCGACGGCGATCATAATGGCGGCAATCGAAACGGGACCGACCGACAAGGTTCTACTGGTGCCCAGCAGCGCATACAGCACCGGCGGCAGAATGCTGGCATATAATCCCAGTTGCGGCGGTAAGCCTGCCAGTATCGCGTAGGCGATACCTTGCGGCACCAGCAGGATGGCGGTAATGATACCGGCGAACAGGTCATCCCTGAAATCCTGGCCGGAATAAGTTGTTAACCAGTCGGAAATAGGCAATATCCGCATTATTCGTGACTCGCTACAGGTTATATCAGTCATTGTCGTTATATCTGTTTTGATTTAACTCACTACCGCCGTTATGTCGCTAGGCGTCTTTTTGCCAGGCTTCAAAACCGCCGGCCATGGACAGCACATTGTTATAACCCAGCTCCTGCATGGTTTGCGCCGCCAATGCGGAGCGACCGCCGGTACGGCAATAAACCAGCACCGCCTTGGATTTGTCGGCCAGATCCGGCACGCTGCCTATTTTAAATTCCAGTACACCGCGCGGCAGCAACAACGCATCATTCAGGTGTCCGGCGGCATACTCGCTTTCTTCACGAACATCGACGACCACGATATTGCCTTCTTTCAGTAGCTGTTTCGCGGTTGTAATCGGCACTTCGGTAATGTGTTGTTTCGCAGCAGCCACCTTGTCTTGAGCCGTCGTGGTCGTGCGCACCGGGCGTGCCGTTTCCCTGACGGCAACCGCATCCTGGCGCTCGTTTTCATCCAGACCGCAATACCGGTTGGCCGGTACGGCTTCATCAATCAAGCGCGGTTTGGGCAAATTCAGGTTAGCCATAATCTCGATAAACTCGGCGCGCGATTTTCCGGCCAAGCGCGGGTTGTTGGTGCGCTCCTGAATGATGCTGCTGACCCAACGGCCCTGATAATCATGGCCGGGATAAACCAGTGTTTCATCCGGCAGGGTAAACAGGCGTTGCGTGATACAGTCATACAGCGCACCGGCATCGCCGCCTTGGAAATCGGTCCGGCCGCAGCCCCCGATAAACAGCGAATCGCCGGTAAACACCCGGTCACGCCACAAAAACGAAATACTGCCGCGTGTATGCCCCGGCGTGGCGATGACTTTAATCTGTTCACCGCCGGCAAATTCAAAAATGTCGCCGTCCTGAATTTGAATGTCCGCTGCTTCCGCACCACAAAGTTGACTGACGCCTGTTTGTGCGCCCAAACGTTGACGCAACAAGCCGCTGGCAGTGATGTGATCGGCATGAACATGGGTTTCCAGAGAATATTTCAACTGCAAGCCGTCCGCTTCCAGCAAGGCGATATAGTCATCGATATGGGTGTTGACCGGATCAATAAAGACCGCATCCTTACTGACCGGATCGGCAATCAAATAGGTGTAGGTCCAGGTTTCGGGGTCAAATAATTGTTTGAATAGCATCGTGTGTCTCCGGTGAATTTAATTGTTATGTTCAAGATACAGCAAAGCTCGTGCCATAAGGCATAGTAGTTGCCCTACATAATCGGGGCGTTTAGGATTCGTCTATTAAAGTATCGCGGTAAGCCATGTCTGGCGGCCTCATGTTGCCATAAATCCGATGCACTTTTAAAAAATGCTCATGCTGATGTTTACCGATTTTAACGCCGGGTATTGTTTCAATGTGTATCATTGGTGTTTCATGATTACGGGTCCATGTTTCACATTAACAGCCGTGAAACATATCTGTTGCGTCTGGTCTTGAATGTCATGTATCGTAGTCGTTAAACCTGCCATTGATCCACTCATTACAAGCGATGCAAAACTACGCCTTATCTGTTGATAATATTTCCCGGTGGTTGGCACAGTTTGACTGTGCTGATCTTTTATCCAAGATACTCGATCTTTACGCATCGACAGCCATTTATATCGTTGATAAAGAGCAGCGGGTGCTGTACTGGAGTGTCGGGATGGAAAAACTGTCAGCCATGGCGCAAGAGAGTATTCTCGGCTTACCTTGTGTACAGGAATATGCGATTACAGATACCGACGGCACTACTGAGCAGTTGGTAAGCTTATCTCAGGCTGACGGCAATACCATCGAGGTGCAAAAAACGGTTCGGGTGATACATGACAGGACAGGTGCTTTTGCCGGCGGCATAGGTTTATTGGCCGGAGTGTCGGAGATGGCGGCAAGCGGCTTGGCGCCGAAAGTTTCAAGAGAGTCGAAACAGAATTTTCAGGGCATATTAAGCCGCTCACCGGCCATGCAGGCCGTTTTCCAGATTATTCAGAATGCCGCCGAAACGGAAGCCACCGTGCTGGTAAGAGGCGAGAGTGGTTCCGGCAAGGAGTTGGCCGCCAAAGCCATCCACAATCTGAGTGCGCGCCGTAATGCGCCTTTCCTGGCCATTAATTGTGCGGCCTTATCCAGCAATTTGCTGGACAGCGAATTGTTCGGTCATGTGCGCGGCGCTTTTACCGGCGCGATCAAGGATCATCGCGGCTTGTTTCAACGTGCTCAGGGCGGGACTTTATTCCTGGATGAAGTCGCTGAATTGCCGCTGGATTTGCAGGCTAAATTGCTCCGGGTGATTCAGGAAAGAAACTTTATTCCGGTGGGCGGCGACCGCTCGATTGATGTCGATGTACGTCTCGTCGCGGCGACTCATCGTTCTTTACGCGAAGAAGTAAAACATGGGCGTTTTCGCGAGGATTTGATGTATCGCTTAAGGGTAGTGCCTATTTTTATCCCGCCGCTGCGCGAACGCAGGGAAGACATCGGCTTGTTGCTCTGGCATTTTATTCATCTGCATAATGCCAGCGATTTCAGGAAAATTGAAAAAATAGATCCGGCGGCTATGCGGGTTTTATTGGACTATGCCTGGCCCGGCAATATCCGGGAATTGCATAACGTCATCGAATACGCCTTTGCGGTCGGGCGCGGTACAACCCTGCGTTTATCTGAATTACCGCCTGAATTCAGGGAGCCGCATAGCATTGAACAAGCCAGCTCGAGTGTCAGACCAAGCTTGCCGCTGTCGCCGGAAGAAGAAAGTGTCGCCATTCGTCAGGCGCTTGCGCAGTGCCACGGCCAAGTGACTGCTGCGGCGCGCTTGTTGGGCATGAGTCGTGCTACTTTCTGGCGTAAACGTAAACTTTACGGAATATGAGCTTACAAAGCTCTCATGCCTGATTAAGCTTTGTTGAAACCCGGCAAATAATGAAAACACATGAAAGCAAATTTATTGAATCTGTTTACCGAAGATAACCTGCAAAAATGGCGCCAAAATTACGTTACCATCCAATCAATCACGCTGCCTGATAAACGGTGTCTTTACCGTCAGGGCTATTCGTGCCCACATGTTTTTTTGATCAGCAAGGGTGTCATTAAACTTTCCTATATCTCTGAACAGGGTAATGAATGGACGATCGCGCTTTTGAGGCGAGGCGATGTTCTGGGTCATTTACCGGGCGACTTGGCTGAAAAAGCAATGGAAGAAACTGCACAAGCGCTAGGCGAAGCGACTTTAATTCGTTTCGAACATGGTGATTTCAAACAGTTACTATTTCAACAACCGGACTTGGCTTGGCAAGTTTTCGAAATGCAATGCACCCGAAGACAGCAAGCCGAGCGCAAGTTACTGAATATTATGGCCCAACCGGTGGAAACCCGGGTCATAACGATGCTGAAGGAGCTTGCAGACCTGTTCGGTATCCGCTGTAAACACGGCTATGCATTGGAAATTCAATTAACGCAGCAGGAGTTGGCAGATTTGGTCGGAGCCAGCCGTCCGGTAGTCAGCACCATTATGAATGATCTTCGAAATCGTGGGATACTCGATTACACGAGAGAACTGATTTGTGTTAAAGATGTATTATTCTCAAATCCCGCTAACGAATCTTAAAAATGCGCCATCGGAGCCGCGCGTGTTTTTTAGCTAACAGACAGTAGGGAGTGCCTTGTACTATGCTTAATCTGTGGTGACCCATTGTGGCGATCCCTGAACAGAAGGAACCATAATATGAAAATTATCTCTGCAACTAACCATGGCTATCTTGATTTTGCGACGGTTGTTATATTTTTATTAGTGCCAACGCTATTCAGCTTAAATGGACTGCCGGCAATACTGGCTTACGCGCTGGCTATTATCCATCTGGCCGTCACTCTCGCTACCGATTTTCCGTTTGGCGTCATTAAAATAATCCCGTTTAAGCTGCATGGCTGGATTGAACGTCTGGTCGGCCCCTCGCTTGTCGCCATGCCTTTTATTCTGGGTTTTGCAAACGATGCGGCCGCCCGGAATTTTTATGTTTTTATCGGTTTGGTTATTATCGTGGTGGGGATGTTAACCGACTACGAAGTAACAGCTTCATAGAGCTGAAAAGACATACAATGTCAGCGAGTATGTTATTAAGGGAGGTAGATCGGGCATCGTGTTTATGCCCGACCTCTGTGGCTTCAAGCCGGTACCGCTAGCTCTATGAATGAGCACATTTGGCTGGCGCAGGGATTATCGGTTATAGGCTGATTCAGAATAAATGAAGGGGGATAAGGGATGAAGAAAATTATCCCCCTTCCCCGATGTTTTCCCACATATTAAAGCCAACATCACCCAGTTCCAGCTTTCGTAATTGTTCGGTTGCTGCACGGTGTTTTGCCTGTAACTCAACGAGCTCCCGGGTGAACTTGTTTGCCGCTAATGCCGCCGCTTCCTGTTTTGCGGCCAGCACGTCCATCTGAATACTCCATTCCTTGATTTGATTCGCCAATGCTTGGCGTTCTTCGTTATTGGATTTCATAACACATTCCTCCGAAACTATCTGGCTAAACTATTTACCGATCCAACAGAACCGGTACGGGTATCTCCAAGCCAACAACACATTCAGGTCATGCTTGAGGCATCGGAGTGTAGCTGTAATTTACGCCGGTTACTTAGCTTTACGCAAGGACATATTGCACTCTTTTCATGACAAGAAAGATCGGGTATCAATGTTTGCCAATTTGCATCGGCAAGTCTATGGTTAACAACAGTGCATTTCGGGAAATAGAGGTCAATTATCCCGCCGTCATCGCTTGCCGTGCCGTTTGAATAGCGATCCTGACCGTGTCGGGGGCTGTTCCGCCGATATGTTTGCGCGCGGCAACCGATCCTTCCAGTGTCAGATAAGCGAATACATCGGCTGTAATCAACGGGGAAAATTGCTGTAATTCGGACAGCGACAGTTCCGCCAAATCACGGTTGGTTTCGAGTCCCAGACGCACTGCTAAGCCGACAACTTCATGCGCATCACGGAAAGCCATGCCTTTGCGGACCAGGTAATCGGCAAGATCGGTCGCTGTAGCAAAGCCGCGTTTTGCGGAAGCGTACATGTTTTCCTTTTTGGCGCTGATATACGGCACCATGTCGGCATAAGCCCGCAAGCAATTAATTAGCGTATCGGCGGTATCAAAAAGCGGTTCTTTATCTTCCTGGTTGTCTTTGTTGTAA
>SXIP01000095.1 GCA_005772825.1 Methylococcaceae bacterium
ATAATGCCGACGATGCCACCGGGCGGCAGTTTAAAACTCAAGCCGTTGATTAACAGCTTGTCGCCGAAAGCCTTGCTGATGTTGTCGGCTTCAATCACCACGTCGCCTAAACGAGGTCCGGGTGGAATATAAATTTCCTGGGTCTCGTTGCGTTTTTGCACGTCGGAAGAAGACAGCTCTTCAAAGCGGGCCAATCGGGCCTTGCTTTTGGCATGGCGGCCTTTAGGACTGGAGCGTACCCATTCCAACTCTTCTTTCATCGCTTTCTGGCGGGACGATTCCTGTTTTTCTTCCTGCAACAAACGGTTGCTCTTTTGCTCTAACCAGCTGGAGTAATTGCCTTCCCACGGAATGCCGGAGCCTCTGTCCAACTCCAAAATCCAACCGGCCACATTATCGAGGAAATAACGATCATGAGTGACCGCAACCACAGTGCCGGGATAATCGTGTAAAAACCGTTCCAGCCAAGCAACCGATTCCGCATCCAAATGGTTGGTCGGTTCGTCCAACAACAGCATGTCGGGATTGGACAGCAATAAGCGGCACAAAGCGACACGGCGT
The DNA here is from genome assembly GCA_005772825.1 of Methylococcaceae bacterium. Classification (GTDB taxonomy): domain Bacteria; phylum Pseudomonadota; class Gammaproteobacteria; order Methylococcales; family Methylomonadaceae; genus SXIP01. Next base: position 562 of record SXIP01000095.1, read on the forward strand.
TTTTCTCCACCCGACAAGGTAGCGACATTGGCATCCCAATCCGGCAGCCGCAACGCATCGGCGGCGACTTCAAGACGACGATCCAGGTTATGACCGTCACAGGCATTGACAATGTCTTCCAGGCGCGCCTGATCGGCGGCCAGTTTGTCAAAATCGGCATCGGGCAGTGCATATGCTGCATAAACGGCATCCAGTTGCGCCAACACCGACTTGATTTCCGCTACGGCCTCTTCAACATTGCCGCGCACGGTTTTACTAGGATCGAGTTGCGGCTCCTGCGGCAAATAACCAATATTGATGCCTTTTTGCGGAATCGCCTCGCCTTCAATTTCCTTGTCTATGCCGGCCATGATTTTAATCAGGGTCGATTTACCGGAGCCGTTTAAACCCAGTACGCCGATTTTCGCGCCGGGGAAAAAAGATAAGGAAATGTCTTTGAGAATATATTTTTTGGGTGGGACAATTTTGCCGACCCGATTCATGGAGTATATGTATTGCGCCATATTCTTTTTTATTCAGTGGTTGTGTTAAAAGTGTGATAAAAGCATGTTAAAAGAGAGCTGCCTTTACATTAATGGCAACGCAGTTGAAAGAGGGTAACGCGATGAAGACTATTATTCAATACTATTCTATTGCGTTGTTAGTATACCCACGTAACCGGCTATGCCAAGCCACGGAGTGATTTATGAATCCAGTTAATCAACGCACGTTTATGCGGTTAATTTTTTTGATTTTCAGCGTCTGTTACATGACAGCCGGCTGTTCTATTGCAGGAGAACGCGATATGACCTTGACTCTCAAATCCCCCGATTTTGTCCATCAAGGCGAGATACCGGGGCAATTTACCTGTGACGGCGATAATCTTTCCCCGGCATTAAGCTGGTCGGGAGTGCCGCAAAACACCCAAAGCCTAGTACTGATTGTCGATGATCCCGATGCTCCCGATCCTGCCGCCCCGAAAATGACCTGGGTACACTGGCTGCTTTACAATCTTCCGCCGACGGCTACGGAACTGACCAAAGCCGTTACGGCAGGGGATTTACCGCCCGGCACGCAACAAGGTAAAAACGACTGGAAAAAAACCGGTTACGGTGGGCCTTGTCCGCCTATCGGTAGACATCGTTATTTCCACAAACTTTATGCACTCGATGTAGTATTACCGGACCTGAACGAGCCGAATAAAGCTGCGCTTGAAAAAGCCATGGCCGGCCATGTGCTTGAACAGGCGGAATTGATCGGTACTTATCAGCGCCGGTAAGCCGGTATTTTTTAACTCACAAGGAATATTGAACGCTTATGAAAGATAAAACACTGTGTCTTTGCATGATTGTAAAAAATGAGGCGCATATCATTCTGGAGACGCTGAACAGCGTAAAAAATTACCTGAGTTACTGGGTAATCTGCGACACCGGATCAACCGACAATACCAGGGAATTGATACAGGATTTTTTCGATAAAGAAGGCATAAAAGGCGAACTGCACAGCACCGAGTGGAAAAACTTCGGCTACAACAGAACCCAGGTTTTTAAATATGCCTATAAAAAAGCCGACTATTTATGGGTTATCGATGCCGACGATATTTTAGTGGGGCACTTGAAATTGGGGCAATTAGACGCCGACTCTTATTCGTTGCGCTACGGCGGCGATTTTACCTATTGGCGGAGTCAGATTTTCAAAGCTGATTTAAAATGGATATACAAAGGCGTGCTGCATGAATATCCGCACTGCCTGTCAAAACAACACCCTGTAGCCGGCTCGATCGAGGGCGATTATTACATCGATTCCCGGCGCTTGGGCGCCAGAAACCTGATGGACCCGAGAACCAAGTACCTGGGCGATGCCAAAGTATTGGAACAAGCCTTGCGAGAAGAAAAGGATAGTGAATTAACGACCCGTTACTTGTTCTATCTGGCGCAAAGTTACAAGGATGCCGGTGAAAATGAGTTGGCTATCAAATGGTATCGAAAAAGGATAGAGGCGGGCGGCTGGGTTGAAGAAGTTTGGTATTCGAAATACCAGCTAGGCAGGCTCTTTGAAATACTGGGCGATTATAAAAACGCCTTGCTGGCCTATCTGGATGCTTTTGAATACCGGCCGGGCCGGGCGGAATCGTTACATGGTCTGGGCAAGATGTGCAACGTCAGGAAAGAGTATTTTCAGGCCTATATGTATCTCGACTATGCGTCGAGAATTCCGTATACACAAGACATACTGTTTGTTTTTAAAAGTGTTTACGATTATGAGATTACCTTTGAACTGTCTATCAGCGCCTACTGGGTAGGCAAATACCGGCAATCCATAGACCTTTGTGACCAACTGATCGCGATGAAAGATAAAATCCCCGCCGGTATTTATGAGCAAACATTAAAAAACAGGGAATTCGGCGTGGCAAAATTGGCAGGCGGCTGATTGCTTGTAATAGCGGTTGCACTTATGGTTTTTGCAGTGCTCCCTGTATCGGACTGCCATTGAACATAATTGCGTAGGGAAATAAATGCATTATTTACACAACCACTCCGTCCGCAAAGCCATCACCTGATCGGCCAATTGTCCCGCCGCGCTGCCCGTAACCATATCGGTGACATCCGGCGTATTGTCCGGGTCGATGTGTTTGAATGTTCGTACCAGTTGAGCACAGGCGGCGCTGGTTTTATTACGGTTTTTATAATGACCGGCAACAAACAGTTGGTTGCGCATGGCTTCCACGCGGTTGGCTGCGGTCTTGGTGCCCAAACCGATGATGGCGCCAATCTCGACTTGTTGATCGAAAAATTGCATGACAGACTCTATACTGATCGGGATACCATCGAGCCGCTCGAATGCGCCGAGGTCGCATTCCGCATTTGTCTGTAGCGGGCGCAGTACGTTGCGTTGATCGATGGCGACACAGTAATTTTTATCGGCGGCATTCAGCGCCGGACTGTCGGTGAGCAAGGCATGGGTAGGCGTGTGGCCGCCATTATCGAATAGCGGGGCGAGTTTCGGATCCCCGCTCAGCGGCGCGTCGCAACGCCCGTCTTCGATGAGGTTGACACCCTGTAAAGTAAGCAAGCCCTCATTTTTGCAATCGCCACCCCTCTTGCTATTGGCAATGAGGCTGTTGCTAAGCTTCACCTCTACCCGCATAATTTTTGATGCCTCCGCCGCCACCAGCGACAGCGCGATTACCCGAAAGCGTACTATGGCTTAACACCAGGCTGCCCCTGTTGGCGATAGCGCCGCCCTGCTCTGTGCTGCTGTTTCCGGAAAGGGTAGTGTTGACAAACGTCATGCTGCCCTTGTTATAGATACCGCCACCGCCAACAGGAACATCATAGGGGGCAAAATAATCTGTTTTTAGTTGAGAATCTTTATTGCCTGAAACCAAGCTGTTGGTTAAATTCATAGTGCCGAGATTGAAAATACCGGCGCCACCGACAGCCTGATTGCCGGAGACAATGCTATTAATCAATAACAACATACCGTTTATTTCGTTCCTGATGCCGCCCCCATAGGATGAGGGCGCTGTATTTTTCGAAACAGTGCTGTTTCTGATGGTCATAGTGCCGCTATTTACGATTCGACCGCCACCTCTATAATTGTAAGTGCCACCATTACCTGAGATATCGCTAGCGATTACCGTCATGCTGCCGCTATTAGCAATAGCGCTACTATGAAAAGAACCATTGTTTAAAACCGTGCTGTTGGTGAGCGTGATGCTGCCGCCATTTGAGATAGCGCTGACATAGTATCCGGTATTATTTGATATCGTACTGTGACTCAGCGTCATTGTTCCGCTGTTGCTGATGCCTCCTTCACCGCCGCAAGCGTGACCACCACATCGATAGCCCGAATATATACTCGTATTGTGCGAAACGCTGCTATCATTCAACGTCATAGTACCGGTATTTGAGACTCCACCGATACCAAAGCGAGTGCTATTACCCGAGACCGTACTGTGGTTCAATGTGATATTACTGGTATTTGCAATGCTAACGGCCTGCCGGGAGCTATTGCCTGAAACCCTACTATGGTTGAGAATCATGTTGCCGTTATTAGTGAGGCCGGAAACACCTGTCCAAACGCTATTATTCGAAATGCTACTTTGATTCAGGATCATGTTGCCGTTATTCAAGATACTGCCATTGCTAACGTAGCCCATATATCCACCAGTCAGGGTAAGACTGTTCAGCGTCAAATTACCAGTAGCGGTGACATAAAGTAAACGAAATGTATCATAGGGCACGAAAGGGTGCTCAATTGTAGCTCCGTGACCATTAATGGTAATCGTACTGGTGATCCACGGCAGCCCGTCCTCGTTGCCTTGAACAACTTCAGTCAGTGTGTACAAGCCGTTGCTCGTCAAAGACAGGTGATCGTCGTGACTACCGGCACTACAGCCAAAAGCGGCGCCATCTGTGTCGGTATCGGTATTGGCGTTGTTGATAGCCGCTACCAGCGTGCAGTCACCGCTGACATCAATAATGGCCGCAGGCGCCGCTCCGCTCGCCAGCATCAAGGCCAATACCAGAGCACGACGGCGGAATGGGAAAGTGTTAGTTGTCATCATAAATTTCTCCTCACTACCTTAAGGTAGTTTTGCTAACGTCAGGGGCGCCGTTGCTATCACTTACACAGCCACTCCGTTCGTAAGGCAATCACTTGATCGGCCAATTGCCCCGCCGCGCTACCGGTGACCAGATCGGTAACATCCGGGGTATTGTCCGGATCGATGTGCTTAACGGTGCGCGCCAGTTGCGTACAGGCGGCGCTGGTTTTATCGCGGTTTTTATAATGTCCGGCAACGAATAGCTGATTGCGCACGGCCTCCAGTCGATTGCTTGCTCCTTTAACGCCTGTACCGGCGATGCCGCCGTTAGCGGCTTGTTGATCGAAAAACTGCAGGACAGCCGCTACACTGCTCGGAATTCCGTCCCGCCGCTCGAATGCGCCGAGATCACATTTGGAGTTTGTCTGTAGAAGTCGTAACACGTTGCGTTGATCGACGGTAACGCAGTAGTTTTTGTCCGCAGCGTTAAGGGCCGGACTGTCTATACGTAAAGCATGGGTAAATGTCGGCCCACCGTTATCAAGCAGCGGCACGAGTTTCGGATCACCATTCAATGCTGCGCCGCAACTGCCGTCTTCAATCAGATTGTTGCCCTGTAATGTCAGCGTACCCTCGTTATTGCAATCACCGCCCATCCTGCTATTGGCAATGATGCTGTTGCCGAGCGTCAGCTCTGCATCCACATAATTTTTAATACCGCCCCCGTCAACGCTGGCCGTATTACCCGAAAGCGTAACATGGCTTAACTTCAAGTTGCCCTTGTTGGCGATAGCGCCGCCCTGTGCTTGACTGCTGTTGCCGGAAAGGGTGGTGTTGACAAGCGATATGCTCCCATTGTTATAGATACCGCCACCGCCAGGATTAAAATTGTAAAGATGATAGGCCTTATTGCCTGAAATGAGGTTATTGAATAGCTTCATATTTCCGTGATTTGATATGGCGCCACCACCTCCCGCCTTATTGCCGGAAATAAGACTATTAGTCAATAATACCGTTCCGCGGCTGTCGTTTCGAATACCTCCACCGTCGTAATTGTTTGTATTGCCGGAAATAGTGCTGTTGCTGATGGTCAGATTACCGATGTTTTCGATACGACCACCGCCATTGCCTATACTATATTTCGCGCTATTGCCTGAAATACGGCTAGAGTTCAGCGTCATGTCGCCGCTGTTGTAGATTGCGCCCCTAATACCGGATTTGTTGTTCGAAACCGAGCTGTCGGTGAGCGTCATGCTGCCCCGGTTTGAGATACCGCTCTCGAGAAAGCCGCGGTTGTCTGAAACGGAACTGCGATTCAGCGTCATTTTTCCACTATTGAAGATGCCTGCGACACCGCCGCTATGAAACCAACCAGAGTCAGAATTTTCATTGTGTGAAACAGTGCTGTTGCTCAGCGTCATGGTACCGATATTGAAGATGCCATAGGTACTATAATTACCGGAAACCCTACTGTGGATTAGCATCATGTTTCCGCTATTTCCGAGGCCGCCATAATTATTGTCCGAAACGCTACTGCGGTTCAGCGTCATGTTGCCGCTATTTCCAACACCGCCATGGTTATTCCCCGAAACGCTACTGTGATTCAGCGTCATCGTGGCGCTATTCGCGACGCCGCCGTAACTATTACCCGAAACTCTACTGTGGTTCAGCGTCGTAGTTCCTTCATTTAAGATGCCGCTGTCGCCACTGCTACCATAGCCCATATTTCCGCCCGTCAAGGTAACGTTATTCAACGTCAAATTACCGGTGGCGGCGACATGAAGTAAACGAAATGTATCATAGGCCACGAAAGGATGAGTAATAGTAGCACTATGGCCATTAATCGTAATGGTACTGGTGATCCACGGTAGTCCGTCCTCGTTGCCCTGAACCACTTCAGTCAGTGTATATATGCCGTTGGTCGTTAACGACAGGTGATCGTCGCCACTACCGGCAATACAACCAAAAGCGGCGCCATCGGTGTCGGTATCGGTGTTGGCATTGTTGATTGCCGTTATCAGTGTGCAATCTCCGTTGACATTGATAATTGCCGCAGGTACTGTGTCACTTGCCAGCATCAAGGCCAATACCAGCGCACGACGGCGGAATGGGAAAGGGTTAGTCGTTATCATCGTTTTCTCCTCACTATCAAGGTAGTTTTACTGCCATCATGGATTTTTCGGCGTTATTTGCACAACCACTCCGTCCGCAAAGCCATCACCTGATCGGCCAATTGCCCGGCCGCGCTGCCTGTAACCATATCGGTGACATCCGGCGTATTGTCAGGGTCGATGTGTTTGAATGTTCGTACCAGTTGAGTACATGCGGCGCTGGTTTTATTACGGTTTTTATAATGACCGGCAACAAATAGTTGGTTGCGCACGGCGTCCAACCGGTTGAGCGCTCCTTTAACACCTGTCCCGCTGATTCCGCCATTAAGGCTTTGTTGATCGAAAAATTGCATGATAGGCGCTACACTGACCGGGATACCGTTGCGCCGCTCGAATGCGCCGAGGTCGCATTCCGCGTTTGTTTGTAGCGGACGCAGGACGTTGCGTTGATCGATGGCGACACAGTGGCTTTTATCAGCGGCATCAATGGCCGGACTGTCTATACGCAACGCATGCGTGGGTGTAGGTCCTCCGTTATCGAGCAACGGCGCGAGTTTCGGATCGCCGCTCAACGGTGCGCCGCAACTGCCGTCCTCAATGAGATTGTTCCCCTGTAATGTGATCGTACCCTCATTATTGCAATCGCCTCCGGTCTTGCTATTGGCAATGATGCTGTTGCTAAGCGTCAGCTCTGCACCCGGATAGTTTTTAATACCTCCGCCCCCCTCGACAATTGCCGTATTACCAGAAAGCGTGCTATGGCTTAACACCAGATTACCTTTGTTAGCGATACCGCCGCCTTGTGCTTGACTGCTGTTGCCGGAAAGAGTGGTATTAACAAGCAATATACTGCCGTTGTTATAGATACTGCCACCACCAGGATTAAAATTGTAACGATGATATGCCTTATTGCCTGAAATGAGGTTATTGGATAGCTTCATAATTCCGTGATTTGATATGGCACCGCCGCCACCCGCCTTATTCCCGGAAATAACACTGTTCGTTAATAACACCGTACCGATAGTACCGTTCAGAATACCGCCACCATCGTAATTTCTTGTATTACCGGAAATAGTGCTGTTGCTGATGATCAGATTGCCGGTGTTTTCGATATGCCCCCCACCAGCACCTATATCATAATCTGCTCTATTGCCTGAAATACGGCTAGCGGTCAGCGTCATGTCGCCTCTATTGTAGATTGTGCCCCTAATTCCGGATGCGTTGTTCGAAACGGAGCTGTCGGTGAGCGTCATACTACCCCGGTTTGAGATGCCGCCCTCTAAATAGCCGCGGTTGCCTGAAACGCTACTGTGATTCAGCGTCATTTTTCCTAAATTGAAGATGCCTGCGACACCACCCGGATTTGTGTAACCCGCGTTTGAATGGTCATTGTGTGAAACAGAGCTGTTGCTCAGCGTCATGGTGCCGATATTGAAGATACCATAGGTGCGACTATTACCGGAAACACTACTATGGATTAACGCCATGTTGCCGCTATTTCCGACGCCGCCGACATTGCCTGAAACGATACTGTGGATTAGCGTCATAGCACCGCTATTTCCAACGCCGCCATAGTTATTGCCCGAAACGCTACTGTGATTCAACGTCATGGCACCACTATTTCCAACACCGCCATGGTTATTCCCCGAAACGCTACTGTAATTCAGCGTCATCATGCCGCTATTTGTGACGCCGCCGTAGCTATTACCCGAAACGCTACTGTGGTTCAGGGTCGTGGTTCCTTCATTTAAGATACCGCTATCGCCGCTGCTACCGTAGCCCATATTTCCGCCCGTCAAGGTAACGTTATTCAGCGTCAAATTACCCGTGGTGGCGACATGAAGTAAACGAAATGTATCATAGGCCACGAAAGGATGAGCAATCGTAGCGCCATGACCGTTAATGGTAATCGTACTGCTGATCCACGGCAGCCCGTCCTCGTCACCCTGAATCACTTCAGTCAGTGTGTACAGGCCGTTGGTCGTCAAAGACAGGTGATCATCGTCGCTACCTGCGCTACAGCCGAAACCCGCGCCATCGGTGTCTGTGTCGGTATTGGCATTGTTGATAGCCGCTACCAAAGTGCAGCCGCCGCTGACGTTAATAATGGCCGCAGGTGCCGTACTGCTCGCCAGCATCAAGGCCAATACCAGCGCACGACGGCGGAATGGGAAAGCATAATTGGGCAACATGGTTTTCTCCTCAAGGGTGAGTAGTGACACACAGGGAATGATTTCATTAGCAGACATAAAATCGGCCGCCGGTGTGCATTTTTAACAATGGCAACTTACGATGGTTAACGCATTTGAATGGCCTTCGGTCATTAGCGGGCGCATAAAAATCCGGATAGCGTTATTTAAGCAATAAAGTCAGAAAATAACTATACGTACAAATACTTATAACTTTTTCATGTCGTGGCCGCTTCTGTGCTTGATATGTAAACAGTAATATTCTGAAGAACGGTGCTATTGTTCTGCGTCATGTTGCCGCTATTTAAGATACCTTTTTTGACGCCTTCGTTTATTGGTATAAACTCTCCCCAAAATATCGAAAAAACTCACCCAACACATTTCAATCTATTGATGGGCGAGTACAACAAGCCTGTTAATCCTGATTGGTAAGGTTATTGTTCCAGATACTATGAAATACATCGTCTTATTCATAACCGCCTTTCAGCTTTTTGGTGTAACGACCGCATTTGCCGACGATAACCACCTTGACTTTGCTGTCACAGGTTTCGGTACTCTGGGAGTCAGCGGCACGGATACCGATCAACTGGCTTTTCGTCGCGACACAAAACAAACACCGGGCGTAACCGACAGTTGGGGTTTTGATACCGATTCGCGGTTGGGCCTGCAAGTTGATATGGATATCAGTCAATCATGGCACGCGACGGCGCAATGGGTTGCACGCAATAATACCGGGGATTTTTTCGAACAAAACCTGGATTGGGCCTTTCTGCGCTGGCGACCTGCGGACGACCTGGACATCCGAGTAGGACGCATGGGCTTCGATGTTTTTATGCTGTCGGAATACCGTAACGTCGGTTATGCTTATCTATGGACGCGTTCTCCTCATGAGTTTTACGCAGGCATCCCTATCTACCATTTCGACGGCGCAGACATCGCGAAGAAATTCGCGGTCGGCGAGGGCACAATGACCGTTAAGGCATTCGGCGGTTACAGCTTCATACAAGTTCCCATCGCCAACTCTTCGAACATTGCCGAGCGGGGGTTAACCGTTGCCGGCGCCAAGTTGGCCTATGAAATCGGCGACTGGAACGCCCGCATCGCTTACAGTTATGTGCTGAATAATATTGAGTTAGCGCCGTTGCAAACGCTGCTGGACGGACTGAACAGCGCTGGAGTCAATGCAATTTGGCCGAGCGCCCAATCTCTCAGCCAACAAATAGCCACCCAGAACAAGGCCTTGCATTACAGCTCTATCGGCTTGGCTTATGACGACGGTATCTGGCTGGCCCAGATGGAGGCCTCTTATACCGATACGGATCTGCTGACCTATCCCAGCGTAGCGAGCAGCTATCTCAGTGCGGGCAGACGTTTCGGGAAAGTGACTTTATATTCACTGTTAGGCATCTCGGAGACGCTGAATAATCGTCCCAAGCTGTCCAATCCGATAGTCTCAGTTTCAGCAGTAAACGCACTACGCAACACGATCGATCAACTCTCCAACAGCAGCGGCGTGGACGAGAAATCAGTCTCATTAGGTCTGCGCTGGGATGTTATGGAGCATATTGCCCTTAAGACGCAATGGAGTCATTACTGGCTGGGCAATAACGGCACCGCGTTGTGGCTGAAGCCTGCGTCCGGCCCAACGCCAGACACGGTCAACGTCTGGTCGGTAGGGGTGGACTTCATGTTCTGAGCATGAGAGACTTCCTCTTAATGCCGCTCTGGAAAATTTTCAACATTTAACAGTGGGATAGCCTGAAGAACCGATGAAAATTATTCGTTTGTTAACAACAATGATCTTGCTGTCAGGTGCCGTTCCCGCGCTTGCCGAAGATAGCTATCCTGACTTTAAGGTCACAGGTTTCGGTACGCTGGGCGCAAGCGGTACGGATACCGACCGGCTGGCTTTTCGAAGCGACATCAAACAGACGCCGGGCGTAACTGATAGCTGGGGTTTTGACACCGATACCCGCATGGGGCTGCAAGTTGATGTCGATATCAATGAATCATGGCATGCAATGGCGCAATGGATCGCCAGAAATACTGCCGGTGATTTTTTAGAACAAAACCTGGATTGGGCCTTTCTGCGCTGGCGACCCGCCGACGATCTAGACATCCGGGTAGGGCGACTGGGCATCGATACTTTTATGCTCTCGGAATACCGTAACGTCGGTTATGCCTACTTATGGATGCGTCCCCCCCATGAATTTTACTCAGGCTTGCCCGTCTATCATTTCGATGGCGCGGACATCGCCAAGAAATTCGAAATCGGCGAGGGCGTCATGACCGTCAAGGCTTTCGGCGGACACAGTTTCACGCAAGTTCCGACTAACCTTTCGGGCCTTGCCGAACAGGATTTGACTCTTATCGGCGGCAAGCTGGCCTATGAAGTCGGCAACTGGAACGCCCGCATCAGTTACAATTATTCGCTGAATAATGATGAGATAGCGCCGTTGCAGCCCCTGTTAACCGCGCTCAACAGCACGGAAATCAATGCCGTCTGGCCTGGCGCGCAAGCTCTTGCCGGGAAAATAGCGACTAAAAACAAGGTTGTGCATTTCAGCTCCATCGGTTTAGGGTATGACGACGGTATCTGGCTGGCCCAGATGGAGGCGTCTTATACCCATACCGATATGACGGTCTATCCCAGCGTAGCCAGCGCCTATCTCAGTGCGGGCAGACGCCTCGGGAAAGTGACTTTGTACTCGTTGTTCGGGATTTCGGAAACACTGAATAATCCCGTTAATGTTTCCAATCCGCTGGTTCCTGTTCCCGAGATAATCGAGCTGCGAAATGCCGCCGATCAATTGCTTAATACCAATGGCGTGGACGAGCAATCGGTGTCTTTAGGCCTGCGCTGGGATGTCCACGAGCATGTTGCCCTCAAAACGCAATGGAGCCATAACTGGCTAGGCAATAACGGCGCCTCGTTGTGGTTGCCGCGTGGAACCGGTTCAACGCCCGATACCGTCAATGTCTGGTCGGTAGGAATGGATTTCATGTTCTGACTATGAGACATTTTCTTATCACACTGCTTTTAGTCCTGTTCATGCCGTCGGCTCAAGCCGAGCTGGCTGTTATCGCGCATATCAAAAACAACATCGGCGTCCTCTCTGCGAAGCAAGTGCAGGATATTTTTATGGGTCGTACACGCAACTTTCCCAATGGCAGGTTCGCTCTACCCATCGACCAATCCTCGCCCTTGCGCGCCGAATTTTACCAAAAACTGACCGGACGGCCGGTCGAGCAGGTCAATGCCTACTGGGCGAGAATCATGTTCACCGGACAAGCCTCGCCTCCGCAACAACTCCCTGATGATGAAGCGGTGTTGCAAACGGTGCGGGAAAACGAAGGCGCCATTGGTTATATCAATCAAATCCGCGTGGACAAAACGGTTCGCGTCCTGCTGTTGATCAACTGATGAGTAGCACAAAAAAGCACTATCTTTACCGCAAACTGGCGAAGTCCGTGTTCTGGGTTGCGTTGCTGTTCTCGGCAATCACTTCGGTGCTTTTCTTCATTACCGAACTGGATCGCTCCAGTGAAAAAACCGTGATCATGCTCAACCAGTTGCTCGATACAGTGGAAAGCACCGCCGCGATTGCCGCGTATTCCAATAACAGCGCTATCGGCGAGGATGTTCTCAAGGGTTTGCTGCGCAATGACATCGTCCATGAAGCCCGGTTAAGCAATACCCAAGGCCTCCAATTGACGAATGCGCGCAACACTGAAGTTCCGAAGCAGGCCGAGATTGTTCGAGCATTGGCTTCACCCTTCGGCGACGCAGAAGTCATCGGCCACCTCACCGTTATCCCGGAAGCGCAGTACACGCTCCTGGAGGCTCGGCACAGCGCCTTGTTCGGCGCACTGAATTCATCGGTGCTGATCGGGCTGACCGCGCTGATCGTCTTGTTGATGGTGCGCTCGTCCCTTTCGCGCCCAATCATGAAAGTATCCGACACCTTGCACGCCATCACGGCAGGCGAACAAGAGCGCCTGGAGCCGCTAGCTCATCATCAGGACGACGAGCTGGGTCAACTGGTGGAGGACATCAATGGCCTGCTCAATACATTGCAGGAAAAATTTAAAGCCGAGCGCTCCCTGCGTAAGGAAATCGAGATGATTGAGCGGCAATTGCGCAATCTCTTTGACACGACGAGCGCCGGCATTTTCCTGCTGGATGAGGCGGGCAGGCTCCTCACCGCTAATCCTACCTTAAGCAAGGTTATCCGCTTGCCTGATCTATCGCCTGAAGACTTGCTGGGACAGGACTTTCCCGAGCTGGCGTTTGCCGAACCGGAACACTTGCGGGAACTGATGCGCATCGCTGCAGGACGGAATCAATCGGTAGCCCAGGATCTGCGCTTAAAAAATAGCGGCGGTGCGTTCAACACCTGGGTTCACTGCTTGCTTTCGCGGCAAACCGCTACCTCGGGCAGTGTATCCTTTGAAGGCGTTGTGTACGATATTACCGACCGGATTGCCGCTGAGATCAGCACCCGGCACGAGGCCGATCATGATTCGCTGACCGGCCTATTCAGCAGGCAAGCCGCCGAGCGGCAACTGATCAATCTTATTAATACACAGCCTGCTCCGGTTCTGTTGCTGCTTGATTTGGATTACTTTAAGCAAGTCAACGACACCTACGGGCATGATGCCGGCGATCGCGTGTTGATAGAAGTCGCCGCTCGATTTAAGAACTGCGTGCGCACCAGCGACATCATCGCAAGGCTGGGCGGCGACGAATTTCTTATCGTGCTGGTGAACTGTGGGTTTCCCGAAATAGCCAGAGAGATCGCCAGAGGCATTGTTGCCTCAGTCAGTAAACCCATACAGCTCAGCTCTACGGTGAGTGTTCAACTGGGTGTCAGTATCGGCATAACGACAGAAGAAGCCGACTTGAAGCAAACTTTGGAGGAATTGTACAAGGCAGCCGATCAAGCCATGTACGAAGTTAAGCGTCAGGGCAGAAACGGCTTTGCCATGGTCATGGCGGACGGCACCATCGAAGTGGAACAAATCGCAATTGACGGATAACACTATCATGTTCGACAAGCATGCGGCGGCTTGGCTTAATGGTCGTGATTTACTCGCCTGCCAGCGCAACAACAAACCCATAGGCGGGAAGCGTCAGGCTGATGTGCTCGTTTTCAGGAATAAGCGGGGGGTCTGAAATACGGACATTTTCATCCGTTTCGTTATCGGCAGTCGGTGACGGGCTGTCCAGCCGCAATAATCGCCATGACTGTTTTTGTTGCTGTGCGGAAAAATGAACGGTGATTTTTTGTGGATGGTCTTTCGCTGAAACCGCGGCTATTGCCCAACCTTTGGGCGTGTAAAATGCGCTTAAGGTAATCGCCCTGTCTTCAGACGAAAGGCTTTTAACGTTGTGGATGTCGGCGGGCAACACTCGGTTTAACATCGCCATTATCAGGCCGCTAGGTCTCAGCCGTTGCGTCGCGCCCAGGTCGCGCATGAGGCCCCATAATTTGACGAGTTCATGCGTGCCCTGAGCTTGCTCAACAAAGGCGTCATATTGCGCCAGTGTATACAGGCATTGCCGTTTTATGCCCAGATTGAGTCCGATCAGCAAGCGCTTCGCCAAAGCGGCGCCTGCTGCCGAACTGCTCGTTGCGATGTTGCGCAGCGCCGCCGGGGCGTTGCCTGAGGTGGTGTGTAAGTTGACTTCATAAACCATTAGCTCGTTGCCCCGCGCTTGCGTCGCTGCGAGGGTTTCCCGGTAAAAGTCATCCTGGTCGAACAGCGCGTTCAGGACATTATCGCCTGCATCGAGCTTGAATAAAAAATAAGGGGCGACAGCCAGGGCATCGGCATTGCTCACACCATCAAGGTATTTTGTCGAAAGCCACGGGTTGACATATTGACCGTTCACCAGCGTGCGGATAGCCGGATGATGGTTCGCCCCGATCATCAGGTGCTGAAAAGCGCGGGTAGCGACCTGACCGTGGGCCCGGTAATCGGGAATACCGGCGGGACGGAACACAGGATTCCAGTTTTCGTTGCCGAATTCAACAAGTACTTCCTGAAAATGAAAAACCTGGATCTGTTCGCTTAAATAGCGCCCTAGGTCTTGTAATTCCTTATCGCCCATAGTCGGCGGAATAATTATCCAGGGCTGTGATCCGACAGTTTGGGCTAATTGCAGGAATTCCCCGAGACTATAACTGAACGTGCTTTCATCGCCGGGTCTGTAGCGAGTCGCGCGTCGGGCAAAAGCATCGGCGGTACGGTTCTCGAAGGTGTCGCCCAATTGACCTTGCCAATCTCTCAGGTAGCCGGGTTGCAATTGTTTGAGCGCCGCGACCAATTCGGGGCGAAATGCGCCGGTATCGGGTTCAGAAACCGGGCCTAATTCGATGTCATCAAGGACAATGCCGCCGCTGTCGCCTTCGCTGCGTAAACTCAATTCCAGCGTAGCGGGTGGGCCGTTATCCCGAGCATTAAAACGTCGTTCGAACACTTGCCATTGCGCTGTTGGCTGGAAGCTTTCCTGATAAAAAGGTTGGCCGCCGTTCAAGCGTCGAAATCGCACGGCCAGCTTAGCGCCGGAGGCGCTTTGCCGCATCCAGAAACGCAGCTTCCAGGTGCCGTTAACAGGCAATAATTTACCCGCCCTGTCGCTGATGCCATCGAGATAAGACAGCACCTCCGCCGGTTTTCCAGGCAGCGGTTTCAACACCAGGGCTCTAACACCGCTGCTGCCGGGTCGCTTGTCGTTGCCGACAACCGTCAACTGTCCGGGCAATAAATCCTTTGCAAACCACCACTGGCTGGGCAAGCCACTATCATTAATGCGCGTCAGACTGACGACATCACCGGGCGCTAACACGGGCGCCTTGCCGGTGACGACAAATTCGGGCAGGCCCTGTTTACCGACAGACAGCGAATCAAATAACACGCCTTCCGTACCCGTCCCGGCGCCGCTACGCACGTCATAACGAGCACCCGCCCAAAAACCGTCAGGCCGTTTGGTCCATGTCGTGTCATCGGAAAAACCGCGCGCATCGGCGTTTTTAACAATGACAATCGCGCGGTCTATGATGCCTTCAAAACCAGGGTTTTTCAGGACATTGCGGGGAAATTGCGAGGCGCCCCAGGCCACCCAATCGCCCAGATTGACACCCAATCGCGGCGCATGGGTTGTCAGCGCTTGAGGTTCCACCTGGAAATGTAATTCGGTATCGGCTTCCGACGCGCTGAGAAACACCGTACACAGCGTAACGACTGCGCCGATTTTTTTGCTCATAATGCGTTGATGCGTTTATCCAGCGTTGCAAACAAATGCAGGGTGTTTTTCTTAAGATCGTAGTCGGACAGGACCTTACGCCTGCCTGCCTGCCCCAGTTGGCGGCGCAGGTATTCATCGCTCGCCAGTTTGATAATCGCTTCGGCCAATCCGGCGCTGTCGGACGCCGGCACCAATAAGCCGTCTTCACCGTTCTGGATGAGTTCGGGTATACCGGTAATCGCCGTGGTGATGCAGGGAATTTCCATCGCCATCGCTTCCATCAACACGACCGGCAAGCCTTCCGCAAAGCTCGGCAAGACAAACATATCCGCCGCTTGGTAAAAATCCAGGATATGGTCCTGATCGACCGCACCGGTAAATTTTACTTGCTCGCTAATACCCAACTGTTCTGCATAGTCCTTGAGGCTTTGCGCGTCCGGGCCCATGCCGACCAATGTCAGCGTGACCGGTATCGCCTGTTGTTTTAATTGCGCGACAGCTTCCAGCAAGATAGCCTGGCCTTTGGCGGGTGTTAATCGCCCGACGCAAAGCAGGTTACAACTTTCGTTTGCCTGGGTACGGGCGGCGGGAATAAAGCGTTGCGGATCGACGCCGAGACGGCAAACATCCAGTTTTGACCAGGCCTGCACGGGCGACAGTTTCATCACTTGGCTGCGCGCATAATGGCTGATGCAGAAAATAAAATCGGCTGCGAGAATCTTGTCCGGTAAGTTATAACCGGCGGCGTCATAAAACTCATCGGGACCGTGTACGGTAAACGAGAAACTGGTGCCGAATACGGTTTTGACCAGCATGCCGACCGAAGCGGCGGGCGTTGCGAAATGCACATGCAGGTGGGTCAGGTTTTGCGAATGCATCCACTGCCCTACCAGCAACGCCTCAACCAGGTAAAAAGCGTGATACAGCAAGCGTTTGATGTCCCAACCACCGAGCTTGACGGCATGTTTCAAGCCGCGAAATAAGCCTGCCGGGTTAGCAACAAGCACCTTGCCCAACGCTGTCAGTGCTTTGACCGCCCCCTGCGATTTAACGTAAAAAGTCTGTTCCGCTTCGCTGCGTTCGACATCGGTCAATTTATCCAACGGACGATCCGGCAAATTAATCGAAGCGACGGTAATATCGACCCCCAACTGTCGTAGTTGCTGCACTTCACGCAAAATAAAGGTATGAGAATACGCGGGATATTGACTGACGAGATAAGCAATACGATGGGTCATGATGTGGTTTCCAATAATTCACGATAAAAACGAATAGCGGTGGCGATTTTCGCATCCCAACTATAATTGACTTCAACCCTGCGTCGGCCTTCCTGGCCGCGGGCCATCCAGAGTTCCGGTTGTTCGCGCACGCTGGTCAGTGCGTCAATTAATCCCTGTACGACATCGGCCTTACCGCTTGCCGATAACTTAACGCCGACGCCGTCATCGACAATTTCCGCCGGACCGCCAAAATCAACGGCAATCACCGGCCGCCCTACCGCCATCGCTTCCAGCAATACCGCACCGCCGGATTCACGGATTGACGGCAGGCAAAATACATGGCCTTGCCGGACGATGTGCGAGACTTCGCCCAGCGGTAAATTACCGGTAAAGCGGACCTGTTCGCTTAAAGCCAATTTGCCGGTGAGTACTTCCAGATTATGCCGTTCCGACCCTTCGCCGACAATCGTCAGTTGCACCGGAAAATCCAGCGCCTTTATGGCTTCCAACAGCATAGCAACGCCTTTGAAAGGCAGCAAACGCCCGACAAAGACAATATGCAAGGGGTATATCTCGGACGGCTCCGGCGGATAGGGTGCGGAAGTAAATAAATCCAGGTTAACGCCGTTTTCCAGCAAGCTTCGGCATTTTGCCTGATAGCGGGCGGGTATCGCCGCTAAGGTTGCTTTGGTCGCGGTGAATATCATCGCCGCGTTGCGCGTTGAGCCGATCAGGGCATCGAATACGCGGCCCAGATTACGGATCGGGTACAGCCACTTGGATTCGGCCTGCATGATTTCCGGAAAATTGGCGGGCGACGCCAATGCCCCGTTCCAGGGCCCCAGCAGCAAAGGCAAGCCCAATTTGTACAGGCGTGTTGCCGCCAAGGGCGATACCGGTGTTACCGCATGTACAATGTCCCATGCCCGCCCTTCAGCCAACAGTTTCCGTGCCTGACGTAAAGCCATCCAGTCGTAGACAAAAAAATCCAGCGATGCGATAAGGAACAGGGGGTGTTCGCTGCGCGGAAAACAGCGCGCCGCAAAGCGGTATAAGGGCCCTGCAAACCATTCGGAATCAATAAAAATAATGGAGGAATCGGCCAGCGGTGCGCCGGACGCGTTTAACGCCGGGCGGTTACGGACATGGGTCAACAGAGTAACGTGACAGGATTCGCTCAAGCGGCTATACCATTCCCAACCGATTTGCGACACCGAGCCCATACCGACACCGCATTGATAGGCTGAGAGTAATACGTGAATTTTTTTGTCTTTAATCATGATGCGCCTTTGGCTTGAAGTGGTCGTATTAATGTGTTCAGTTCGTTCTCAAGCCGGAGCTTCACTGCCATTAAGTTAAGCGTAATCTATTTATTTTCAATAAGATAGAGATCTGGTTCCCAAGCTCCGGCTTGGGAACCCAAATTCGAGAAGCTCCAGCTTCGAGAATTCTGGAAGCTGGAGCTTCCAGGGCCGCATTCCCAAGCCGGAGAGACTGTGAAAGTATTATCCAAAATCAGGCTATAAGCATTTTTCACCACGAAGGCACGAAGAACACGAAGAAAAATATCTATTTAATTCAATATATTGAAAACTTCGTGATCTTCGTGTCTTCGTGGTTATGTCTTTAATCAGGCCTAAAAGCGAATATTTTCACAGCCTCCGGAGCTTGGGAACGAGTGAACTATCAATTCAGGTTAATCCGCTTTCCCGTCGTTAGTTTCTTCAAAAAAATACGCACAACGCTTCCTGGTCAATTCCTCCGACGCCGGGGAAAAATCATCGGCTGACAACATATCCCGCCACGGCAGCGCGTTGGTGCGTTGTTCACAGCGCCGGATATAATCATCCAGCGAACCGATCGGTTTGGCCGGTACGCCGCCGACGATGGTGTTGGGGGGAACATCGCGGGTAACCACCGAGCCCGCCGCGACAATGGCATTCGGGCCGATAGTGACATTCGGCATGACGATGGCGCGATGACCGATGAAGACGTTATCGCGTATGTCGATCTTGCCGACACTATCGAGGCACAAACCGGTCATTTTTTTCAGCATATTGATCGAACCGTCGTGACCGAACAGCGTACAGCCGGTCAGGCGCACATTGTTACCGAGCCGGACATGCTTGGGATCGGTAATTTCCACGTTAGTCTGTACGACACAATTGTCGCCCATTTGATAAAGCACGTTATGACGTTTGAGGTAACGCGCCCATTCTTCGCCGCCGGGAGTACAAAACTTGCGGTATAAGCCGACAAAGCGCCCGGATTGCATGGCGTTTCTGGTCAGAAATGCGCGGAATAATCTACGAAAAAGTGCCCGCATGATAAAGCCCCATGGTTGTTTAACGAGGAGTAGAGCCCTCGCGATACGGGGGCTCCAGCCTATTGATCAGATCAAGCTATCAATAATAAAGTAACAAAACTATACTCTACGCCAACACTTGTAAAAATAACAGTGAGCACTATGAAAAATAAAAGCAGAGGCAGTTCTTTTTTTCGCAACACGCTGGCGCAAACGGCCGGACGCTTATTGTACCTGGTGACCCGTGTCGGCTTGCCGCCGCTGATCCTGCATTTTGTATCGCTGGAGGAATACGGGCTATGGGCTACCTGCTTTTTATTAATCAGCTATGTCAGCATGGGCGCGTTCGGCGTATCCAACGTCTATATTCGCTACGTGGCCGAGTACAGCGCGAAAAATCAATATGAGTCCATTAATGGTCTGGTCAGCACCGGCCTGGTATTGACCTTTTTGTTCAGCATACTGGCCTTAGGCGGTGTCTGGCTGGCGATGCCCTGGATATTAACCGGCTTCAAGGTAGCGCCGCATTTACAACAGACTGCGCAGGTATTAATACTAGGCACGTTGGCGACGATGCTGCTGGATATGACGCTGGGCGCTTTTGCCTATATTCTGCACGGCCTGCAAAAAATCGCCCAGCAAACCCTCGTCTGGATTATCAGTTTTTTACTGGAAACCGCATTAATCGTTACACTGTTGCTGTTGCATTACGGCGTCGCATCGTTATTGTGGGCCTTTTTCGCCCGCTACCTGTTTTCCACACTCGTTTATATCGTGCTGTGCTACCGGGCGATTCCCGGATTGCAACTCAGTTTGCGGCTGGTGAAACGGGAATTTTTCGGTACATTTTTAAAATATGGCGGTGTTTTGCAGCTTTCCGGTTTGCTGAGCGTCGCCATGTATTCGATAGAACGCGTATTGGCCGGCTATTTGAGCGGCCTTGCGGCCATCGCCATCCTGGATTTGGGGCAGAAATTCCCGGTCATGGCGAGCCAGGTTTTTTCGTCGATGAATGCGAGCTTCCTGCCTGCGATTACCCAGGCGCACTATTCAAACAATCAGCAGGAAATTCACCGTTTGTACACGCAGGGTTTGCGTTACCTGAATTTACTCAACGGATTGGCCATGGGCTTTCTCGCGCCGTTCGCGATCTGGCTGTTAGTCGCGTGGATAGGTAAAAACAGCGCCATGAACATGGCCGACACGGTTAAGGTATTGATATGCGCCTGCGCCGGTTATCAACTGCATGTTTTGACCGGGCCTTTATCGGCCTATTACCAGGGCATTAACCGCCCGGTTCGCACCTTCGGCTATATGGGTTGGCAGGCGGCGTTCGTGATCACCGGCTTGGCAGTAGTGTGGCGTTATTACAGCTTCGATGTCGTCATCATTGCCGTGTTAGTGATGGTGGCACGTATCCTGAGCGCGTTGATTTACCTGCTGGCGGGCAATCATCAGTTGGGTCTGAAACATCGGCAGTTTTTCCGTGCGGTTTTGTTACCGGGCGCGATGCCGTATCTGTTCGGCTACGGCTTGATGACGGCCATTCAGCCTTGGCTGAACGGCCTGCATGCCAATCGCTGGGAGTTAATCATCATTCTCGGCATCCTCGGCGTGGCGTATATGCTGCTGACGGTGGGCTTTTTTTATGCCTTTATGTGTAAAAGCGAAGAGCAGGGACAAATCAGGCAAAAGTTGAGTCGGCGGAAATCTTAACGTGTCAGTGGCATTTGAGCCCGTCGTTTCTTAAGCATTTTCCTGAGTAAACTTGAACAAGGCCGGAATCATAAAAGGTAGCTATCCATGAAAGCAATGGTATTGAACAAACTCTGTAATCTCAAAGAAACCCAGACGCCGCTCGAGCTGATGGAATTACCGATTCCGATTCCCGGCGAGCGGGAAATTCTACTGAAAGTAAAGGCTTGCGGGGTCTGCCACACCGAACTCGATGAAATCGAAGGGCGCACGCCGCCCCGGCAATTACCCGTAGTGCTTGGGCATCAGGTGGTTGGTACGGTTGAGGCGGTCGGCAGCAAAACAAGCGCTATTAAAATCGGTGACCGGGTCGGCGTCGCCTGGATTTTCTCTGCATGCGGCGTCTGTAAATTCTGCCTCGCAGGTAAGGAAAACCTGTGTAGGGATTTCCAGGCGACCGGGCGTGACGCCGATGGCGGCTATGCCGAGTATATGACGGTTGCAGAACAATTCGCCTATCCGATTCCCGACGCATTCTCCGATGTGGAGGCCGCGCCCTTGCTTTGCGCCGGTGCCATCGGCTACCGGTCGTTGTGTCTAACGGGACTGCAAGACGGCCAACGCTTGGGTTTGACCGGCTTCGGCGCATCGGCTCATCTGGTATTGAAAATGGCGCAGTATCGCTACCCGGCTACCGACATTTATGTGTTTGCCCGCAGTGCCGAAGAACGCACCTTCGCCAAAGAACTCGGTGCTGTGTGGACCGGAGACACCACTGAGCGCGCGCCGGAAAAGCTGGACGCTATCATTGATACGACGCCGGCATGGATGCCCATTGTTGAAGCCCTGGCCAACCTGGAATCCGGTGGCAGGCTGGTGATCAACGCGATTCGCAAGGAAGGCGACAAGCACAGCTTGCTGGAGCTGGATTACCCGACCCATCTGTGGCTGGAAAAAGAGATCAAAAGCGTCGCTAATATTACCCGGAATGATGTCACGGAATTTTTGACCCTGGCTGCGGCAATGAATATGAAACCGGAAGTTCAGGTATTTGCGCTGGAACAGGCAAACGAAGCCTTGACTGAATTGAAAGCCGGGAAAATTCGCGGCGCCAAGGTGTTGAAAATAGACTGACAAGCAAACCCATTGGTGACGTTATGCAATGCCCGAAATGCCGTTATCAATTGCCGCAGGAACAGCCTGTCTGTCCGCAATGCGGCATTGTCTTTGCCAAATATTATAAATACCACCCGGAAGCCGGAACGCAACCACCCGAACAACCTGTCGTTATCACCATCAACAATGATCAGGAAGACCCTGGCCTGTTTCAGGAAGCACCGATTCCGGGCTTGCAGTTGTTCGGCAGGACGGCAGTTTTTATCGGCCTGATCATCTGGAGCTGGCGGTTAATCGGTGCCTCTATTGACGGCAATGCGTTGGGCGAGTCTTTTTTGCACCTCGTCAACCTGGTTTTTCATGAGGCCGGGCACGTTATTTTCAGGCCATTCGGCGCATTTATCACATCGCTGGGCGGGACGCTCGGGCAATTGCTGATGCCGTCGATTTGCGCGGGTGTATTACTGCTAAAATCACGCGACCCGTTCGGCGCGGCTGTGGCGTTATGGTGGGTCGGGGAAAATTTTCTCGATATAGCGCCCTATATCAACGATGCCCGCGCCGGTGTCCTGCCGCTGCTGGGCGGCAATTTCGGCCATTCCGCGCCCTATGGTTTTCATGACTGGGAATATATCCTGAATGAATCGGGGTTGTTGGCCTATGATCATGGCCTTGCGAAAACCGCCCATTTCATTGGCGCTTTGCTGATGCTGCTGTCATTATGCGGCTGCGGCTATTTGCTGTTGAAACAATACCGTTATAGAAGCAGAAGCTGATAAAACGACATTTAAATTCCCCTCTCCCCAACCCTCTCCCCCTGGGGAGAGGGAGCTTTCCTTCTTAACTTAACGGCAGTAAAAATTTTATCTGCGAATATCCTTGGCGTTGTAATCGATATAGGCATCGTCTATAACGTTATACCAGAGTAGTTTCTTTGTTAATCGCAGAACGCGGAAACGATCGACTATCGGAGCGGTTACGGGATCACCGGGGCAGTTGTCTTTATGGTTTTCACGAATAGCAATATCAATGCTGCTGTCGCTCACTTCCTCCGTTAAAAAACTGAGACATTCCATCTTTGTCCAGGCGCTGTAAAGCGCATCATCTTTAATTTTTTGAATCACTATGTCCAGCGCCTGCTTTTCAGAAAGCGGGGCTTCTCGATCCTTTGCGATTAAAGGATGTGAAAACAATAATACGATGAGGGTAACCAGGATTTTTCTCATAGATAGCACCTGTTCCAGATGTTAATGTTTTTATTAGGCTGTGTTGACGATAGTGTAACCCAGGATCATCCGCAAGTTAGCCGTAGCACATTACAAAAACATCGCCTTTTCCGAATAACCCTACTGTAAGCAAGCCTACACCGACAAACAAAATGTGAGGAAGCCAACGCGACATTGCTCCGAAAGAATAAAAATATAATATATAAATCAAGTAATTATAATTATTTGTGCTGTTGGCACAGCCATTGCTTTATCCCTAATGTCATTAACCACAACATCCTAAAATGAGGAGAAGATCATGGCATTACGTCAATGTGCAATATACGGTAAAGGTGGAATTGGTAAATCCACCACTACACAAAATCTGGTTTCTGCGTTAGCGGAACTGGGCAACAAGGTAATGATCGTCGGCTGCGATCCTAAAGCGGAT